>CALMYO010000134.1 GCA_937873685.1 uncultured Paracoccaceae bacterium | reverse complement strand
TGCGGGGGAGATGTCCGGCAGGACAGAGGGGGGTGTCGAAACGCGATGTGTGAATGTCGTAGCTTGAGGGGAGGGGTCAGGGATGGGGGTGATGCTCAAAGCGAACGAACGCCATCGGATTTGACACCGTTCGCGCCGCCTGCAACAAGCGCGGCGCATTTCAGGCGACCGAATCCGAGATCATGACCGACACACTCAGACGCGAGGTGGCGCGCCGCCGCACTTTCGCCATCATCGCCCATCCCGACGCCGGCAAGACAACGCTGACCGAAAAGCTGCTGCTGTTCGGCGGCGCGATCCAGCTTGCCGGCGAGGTGAAGGCCAAGAAGGACCGTATCCAGACGCGGTCCGACTGGATGAAGATCGAGCGCGAGCGCGGCATCTCCGTCGTCACCTCCGTGATGACGTTCGAATACGGCGACAACGTCTTCAACCTGCTCGACACGCCCGGCCACGAGGATTTCGCCGACGACACCTACCGAACGCTGTCGGCCGTCGATTCCGCCGTCATGGTGCTCGATGCGGCCAAGGGCATCGAGCCGCGCACGCTGAAACTGTTCGAGGTTTGCCGGCTGCGCGACATCCCGATCATCACCTTCATCAACAAGATGGACCGCGAAAGCCGCGAGCCGTTCGAACTGCTCGACGAGATCGAGGCGCAGTTGGCGCTCACCTGCGCGCCGGTGACCTGGCCGATCGGCCGCGGCAAATCCTTTGCCGGCACCTATCATCTCAAGGACAGCGCGATCCGCCTTTCCGATACGCAGGAAGAACGCCTCAAGGTGAACGGCCCGGATTCCAACCGTGTCGCCGGGCTGTTGCCGGAACACGAGCGCGAGGCCTTCATCGAGGAGATGGAACTGGCGCTGGAAGCCTGCCATCCGTTCGATCGCGACGCCTACCTCGAAGGCCACCTCACCCCGGTCTACTGGGGTTCGGCGCTGCGCAATTTCGGGGTGCGCGACCTGATCGAGGCGCTGGGCGCCTTTGCGCCGCCGCCGCGCGACCAGCAGGCGGATATCCGCACGGTGCATGCGAACGAAGACGCCATGAGCGCCTTTGTCTTCAAAATACAGGCCAACATGGACCCCAACCACCGCGACCGCATCGCGTTTGCGCGCGTGTGTTCCGGCACGTTGTCGCGCGGCATGAAGGCGAAACTGACCCGCACCGGCAAGCAGATCAGCCTGACCGCGCCGCAGTTCTTCTTTGCTCGCCAGCGCGCCACCGCCGACGAGGCCTGCCCGGGCGATGTGGTCGGCATTCCCAACCACGGCACGCTGCGCATCGGCGACACTCTGACCGAGGGCGAGGACATCCGTTACCGCGGCGTGCCCAATTTCGCTCCGGAAATCCTGCGCCGCGTACGCCTCGGCGACGCGATGAAGGCCAAGAAGCTGAAGGAAGCGCTGCAGCAGATGGCCGAGGAGGGCGTGGTGCAGCTGTTCTCGCCTGATGACGGCTCGCCGGCGATCGTCGGCGTCGTCGGGGCGCTGCAGATCGACGTGCTGCGCGAGCGGCTGAAGCTCGAATACCAGTTGCCGGTCGATTTCGAGATGAGCCGCTACTCGGTCTGCCGTTGGGTGACCTCGGACAGCCGCATTGATCTCGACCAGTTCGTCGCCCGCCACCGCGCCGACATTGCCCGCGACCTCGACGGCGACCCGGTCTATCTGGCGGCAAATGCCTATTCATTGAATTACGAGGCGGAACGGGCGAAGACCATCCGCTTCGAGACCGTCAAGGATTACCAGGTGGCGAAGGCGGCGTGACGGGCGGCCGGCCGGGCCGGCAGATCCCCTGAACGAACCCGGGGAGTGCGGCGTCGCGCCCTTCTTGGGGCGAACCTACGCCGCTTGACGCTTTGGCGCGATCAGGTGGCGGTTGACCAGCAGTTCGGCGATCTGCACCGCGTTCAACGCCGCGCCCTTGCGCAGATTGTCGGAGACGACCCAGATGTTGAGCCCGTATTCGACCGTCGGATCCTCGCGGATGCGGCTGATGTAGGTGGCGTCCTCGCCGGCGCATTCGACCGGCGTGATGTATCCGGCATCCTCGCGCTTGTCGATGACGAGGCAACCCGGCGCCTCGCGCAGGATGTCGCGCGCCTCGTCGGCCGAAATCTCGTCCTCGAACTCGATGTTGACGGCTTCCGAATGGCCGATGAACACCGGCACGCGCACCGCGGTGCAGGTGACCTTGATCTTCGGGTCGAGCATCTTCTTGGTCTCGGCCACCACCTTCCACTCTTCCTTGGTGGAACCGTCGTCCATGAACACGTCGATATGAGGGATGACGTTGAAGGCGATGCGCTTGGTGAACTTCTTGCCCTCGATCGGATCGGCGACGAAGACGGCGCGGGTCTGCTCGAACAGTTCGTCCATGCCTTCCTTGCCGGCGCCGGAGACCGACTGGTAGGTGGCGACGACGACGCGCTTGATGCGGGCGCGGTCATGCAGCGGCTTCAGCGCAACGACCAGCTGTGCGGTGGAGCAGTTCGGGTTGGCGATGATGTTCTTGCGGTTGAAACCTGCAACCGCGTCAGCGTTCACTTCCGGCACGACCAGCGGGACGTCGGCGTCGTAACGCCAGGCCGAGGAGTTGTCGATCACCACGCAGCCCTTCGCGGCGATTCGCGGCGACCATTCCTTCGAGACATTGCCGCCGGCGCTCATCAGGCAGATGTCGGTGTTGGAGAAATCGAAATTCTCCAGCGCCTGCACCTTCAGCGTCTTGTCGCCGAACGATACTTCAGTGCCCTGCGAACGCCGCGAGGCGAGCGCCGTGACCGTGGCGGCGGGAAAACCGCGCTCTGCCAGGATGTCAAGCATTTCGCGGCCCACATTGCCCGTGGCGCCAACGATCGCAACCGAAAAACTCATTGGATTTTCCTTCGCTCCACCCTCCCTGCGCTTTGTCCAGCACCACTCGCCCGCCCCGGGGAGAGTGCGGGGCAGGGATCAAACCTTGGTCGTGGTTTTTTTCGTGGCGAACATGGTGCGGCCTTTGCACCAGCGAGATGGAGATGTCAATTCGACGTTTGTCCGCGTTCGGCCATTCGGGTTGATTGCTATGGTGACGTTGCATCCCCGCCGTTTGCGCGGCGGAACGTTTTTTAAAGCGTCTGCACTAGCCAAGCGCCGCGCGACGGTGTATGGGGCGCACCGATTTCCCGTATTACCGGCTTTTCGCCAGTCGGTCGCCCCGGCGGCGCGACGGCGTTTTGAAGACCGGCAAGGAGTGTGACATGGCAGTTCCAAAACGAAAGACCTCGCCGTCCAAGCGCGGCATGCGCCGTTCGGCCGATGCGCTAAAGGCCCCGACCTATGTGGAAGACAAGGACAGCGGAGAGTTGCGCCGTCCCCACCACATCGACCTGAAGACCGGCATGTATCGCGGCCGTCAGGTGCTGGAGCCGCGCAAGGGCTGATCGCCCGGCACAGCCAGACAGGAACAACCGGCTTCGGCCGGTTTTTTTGTCTCTTTCAAACGCCGCGTCTTGCGCCTAAACCGGGCGCATGACCGACCTGCCGCGCCGGAGCCGCCGCCATGCTGAACACCATTCCCCTGCTGGTCATCCCTTTCCTGATCTACAATCTGGTGCTTGCCGGGTTCGTGGTGTCGGGCGCCGATCCGTGGTCGGTTGAGGTGATGTCGATCTCGATGCTGTCGGGCGCGGTGTGGACGATGGATTTCGGCGCGTTGCTGATCGTGATCGCGCTGGTTCTGCTGTTCTTCGAGATCGTCAAGGCAACGCGCACCTCAAACACGTCCGTTCTGGACCACCTGCTCTCCACCTTCGTGTTCATCGCGTATCTGGTCGAGTTCCTGCTGGTCTCCGGCGCTGCAACGGCGACGTTCTTCCTGTTGATGGTGATCGCGTTTCTCGATGTCGTCGCCGGCTTCACGGTGACAATCCGCTCGGCAGGGCGCGATGTTTCCTACAACTGAGCGGCTTCGGCACAGGTGGTTTTCGTGCTGAAAGCCCGGGCCTGAGATCGCACATGCGCGCATTCGACGTTCCCGGCCGCTCGCCCGTGCATGCCGAAAACGGCATGGCGGCGACTTCGCACCCGTTGGCGACCGCATCTGCGCTGACGATCCTGAAGGAAGGCGGCAACGCCGTCGATGCGGCGATTGCAGCTGCGGCCACGTTGTGCGTCGTCGAGCCGCAGATGACCGGCATCGGCGGCGACTGCTTTGCCATCGTCGCCGAACCGGACGGGACGATCCATGGCCTGAACGGCTCGGGCCGCGCGGCCAAGGGTGCTGACGCCGCTTGGTATCGCGACAACGGCCATGCCGAGATCCCGCTGTTCTCGGCCCATGCGGTCACCGTGCCCGGCGCGCTTCGCGCATGGGAGGCCTTGGCCAGGCGCTTCGGCACCTTGTCCTTCAATCGCATTTTCCAGGATGCGATCCGCTATGGCGAACACGGCTATCCGGTCGCGCCGCGCGTCGCCTTCGATTGGGCGCGCGCCGTCGACGGGCTGATGCGCGATCCCGGCGCGGAACGCCACCTGCTGATCGCCGGCAAGGCGCCTGTCGCCGGGCAACGCCACGCGCAACCGGCGCTCGCCGCCACGCTGAAACGGGTGGCGCGCGATGGCGCGGACGCCTTCTATACCGGCGAGATCGCCGCCGAAATCGCCGCAACCGTGCAAGGCGCGGGCGGATTTCTCGTGGAAGAAGACCTCGCCGGCATGCAAGCCGACTGGGTGAAGCCGTTGTCGACGCCGTATGGCGGCCACGATCTGCTGGAACTGCCGCCGAACGGCCAGGGCATGGTGGCGATGATCATCGCCAACATCCTCGATTCTGTCGGAGCGCGGGAATGTGCGCCGGACAGCGCTGCGCGCTATCACCTGATGATCGAGGCGGCGCGTCTCGCCTATGCGGTGCGCGATGCGATGCTGGCCGACCCGGCGGCGATGACGGTAGCGGCCGAACAACTGGTGTCGAAGGAGTTCGCCGCCACGCTGGCGTCGCGGATCGATCCGCGCCGGCGCGCGACCGATGTTGCGCTTCCCACTCTGCCCTCCTCCGACACCGTCTACTTGACGGTTGTCGATCGCGATCGGCGCGCGGTCTCTTTCATCAATTCTCTCTACGATTCCTTCGGCGCGCGGCTGGTAACGCCGAAATCCGGCGTGGCGCTGCAAAACCGAGGCGCCTGCTTCACGCTGGAAGAGGGCCATCCAAACGAGCTGAAGCCGGGCAAGCGCCCGCTGCACACCATCATCCCGGCAATGACCGTGCAGGGCGGACGGCAGGCGATTTCCTTTGGGGTGATGGGCGGCGCCTACCAGCCGCTCGGCCATGCGCATGTGCTGTCCAACATGCTTGATCACGGCATGGACCCGCAGGCGGCGATTGACCATCCGCGCCTGTTTTTTGACGACGAGGGCGTGATTCGCGTCGAAAGCGGCATCGCCCGCAAGGTGATCCGCGGTTTGCGCGAATACGGCCACACGGTGGAACCGGCCGAACGCCCGCATGGCGGCGGCCAGGCGATCGTCATCGACTGGACGAGCGGCTTCCTCATTGGCGGTTCCGATCCGCGCAAGGATGGCTGCGCGCTGGGGTACTGAAGCGCGATTCGCTCCTGCGGCGTTGAGCCGTTCTGGCGCCCGAATCACCTTTCGTCGGGGCGAGCCAGCAGGCTCAGGCACTTGGCGAATGCGGTGGTGTCGGTGTAGAGCGCATCGGGCGCAGCATTGCCGATCACGACCTTGCCGCCGCGGCGTTCAACGCCGCCCTGCAGCATCAGATTGTCCATCATGCCGAAATCCTCGAAGCGCAACCCGTCCGGCCCGCGCCACATGCCCGGACCGTCGGCTAGGCCGTCTTCGCCGTAATGCGCGCGCACCCGCTCGAAATGGGAAGCCGCGACATTGGTGTAGGCGTAGACGATTTTGCCGAGCGCGCACATGAAGCCGAGTTCATAGACGGTGCCGGCGTCGGCGGAGACGCCTCGCCACGGCGTCAGGTTGGCGATGATGGCGTCGGCCTCCAGCATCATGGCTTCGTCGGCGGCGCCGATCGCCAGCGCGACTTCCGCCAGATCGCCCTTTTTTTCGATCTCGACATCGTCGGGGCTCAGTGGCACGAAGCCCGCTGAGCGCGCCATCGCCGCCTTGCGGTCCAGCATCTCGCGCGCATTTGGCAGGAACACCTCCGGCCCGGCGAGGTAGATTTTCAAGGCCATGGCGGTCCTCCTTGCCGGCGCGGTACCTCTGAATTCCGGCACGCAATCGAGCATTTGCAACGCCGCCCGGCAAGCAGAGATTCGTTGGTTCGCCGGCGAGCGGCGATGCGCCGCCTTGACGCAGTCGCAGCGCTCTGACACCGGTCCGGCATGGAAACGATCCAGTCCCGCGCAGAACAAGGGCGCGTCGCCGATGCGCCATCCGGCCATTGGGTCTATCGCGCATTGCCGCGTGCCGTGTGGCCCTATGCGCAGCTTGCACGCTGGGACAGGCCGATCGGCTGGCAGCTGCTGCTCTGGCCGTGCTGGTGGGCGGCCGCCATGGCCGGCGTGGCGGCCGGGGGCGACGGGCCGTATGCAATCCCGGTGACCGCCGAACCGGTGATATCCGCCTGGGCCGCGCCGTTCGCCAATCCCTGGCATCTCATGCTGTTCTTCATCGGCGCGGTCGCCATGCGCGGATCGGGTTGCACCTACAACGACCTCGTCGATCACGACATTGATGGCCGCGTCGAGCGCACCCGGTCTCGGCCCCTGCCCTCCGGACAGGTGAGCCGCGCCCAGGCGAAGGTGTTCCTAGTCGCGCAGGCGCTGGCCGGCTTCGCGGTGCTGATCCAGTTCAACCTGTTCTCGATTGCGCTCGGCATTGCATCGCTCGCGATTGTCGCGGTCTATCCGTTCATGAAACGCATTACCGATTGGCCGCAATTCACGCTCGGCCTCGCTTTCTCCTGGGGCGCGCTGATGGGCTGGGCAGCAATCTTCGGCCGGCTGGATGCGCCGGCGTTGCTGCTCTACGTCGGCGCGATTGCCTGGACCATCGGCTACGACACCATCTACGCCCACCAGGACAAGGAGGACGACGCGCTGGTCGGCGTGCGCTCCACCGCGCGTCTGTTCGGAGAAAGAACCAAACCGGCGCTGGTCGCGCTCTATGGTGCAACGCTGGCGTTGCTGGCCGTCGCGTTCTGGCTGGCGGGCGCCGGGTGGCCGGCCTTTGCCGGGTTGGGCGCCGCTGCGATCCATATGGGCTGGCAGATTGTCGTGCTCGACATCGACAATGGCGACCAGTGCTTGCGCCTGTTCAAATCGAACAATGTGCTGGGCTGGCTGGTCTTCGGTGGGCTGGTTGCGAACGCCATGTTGATCTCGACAGGCTGAATGCCGCCACCAAATTTCCGGGAAACGGCATTGCCGAAGGATGTTCCTTTCCGATAAATCGATTTACGTCCTGACATTTCCCGGAGGAGGCAGAGTTGGCCAATCGCTATTCGACGAATTATCGCATGAACCGCGTGTTGCGCGACGACCGCGCCGCGCTGGTCGTGCCGATCGACCACGGGCTTGTATGGGGGCGGGTGCCGTCGCTGGAAGAGCCGGTCGCGGTGATGAAGCGCTTCATTAGCGAGGACATCACCGGCTTCATGGTGTCAACCGGCATCGTCAAGCAGTCGGAGGTGGTGCTGGCGAAGGCCTCGACGCTTGCTCGCGTGCTGGCGATCGACGCGTTCTGGCCGACGGGCGCGCCCGATACCGGCACAGGAACGCTGGTTGCGAGCGTCGAGGATGCGGTGCGGCTCGGCGTCGATTGCGTCAAGCTGCTGCTGCCGTGGAATGTCAACGATGCGGAAAAGGTGCTGTACTGCCGGCGCATCGGAACCGTGGTTTCGGAAGCAGCCAAATGGCACATGCCGGTGATGGTGGAGCCGGTGTTTCTTGCCGCGCCGCGCACGCCGGAGATCATCGCCGCCGAGATGGAGGTTGCCCGCATCGGTTACGATCTCGGAGCCGATATCATCAAGATCACCTTCCCGGGTCCGGACGCAACGGCGAAATTGTGCGCCGAACTCGACATCCCGATCGTGGTGGCGGGCGGGCCGCTCAGCGGCGATGCGCAATCGACCATTGACGATATCCGCAACGCCATCGAAGCCGGCGCTCAAGGCGTCGTCGTCGGCCGCAAGATCTGGCAGCGCCCGCCGCAGGAAGCCTCCGACATGATGAAGGAGATTGCGGCGATCACCCGCAAGCATTTCAGCCGGCGCTGGTAGCGCGCCGCGATGGATCGCCTGTGCTGCGGCATCGACATCGGCACCACCAATGTCAAGGTGGTGCTGGTCGACGGCGAGGGGCGAACCGTCTTCACGCGCGCAACGCCGACGCTGCGGCTGCCCGACGGCGATGCGGTGGCGACCGATGCCATGGCGCTGGTGCGCCTGTTGGAGACAATGATCGTCGAAGGCTGGCGCGCCGCCGGCGGTGGCCGTTCGCTTGCGGCGATCTCCACCGCCGGCGTCGGCGAGGACGGCTTCGGCGTCACAACGGACATTGCGCCGACCGGCTTGTCTCTGCCCTGGTTCGATGGTCGAGCGGAGGCGGAAGCGGCCGAGCTGGCGGTGGCTTTTGCCGGTGACGAGCGCGCCGGCATCGCTGTTCGTCCGGACAGGACCATCGCCAAATGGCTATGGCTGGCGCGCCACAGGCCTGCCGAACTGCGCGAGGCGCGGTGGTGGATCGCACTGACCGACTTTCCGCTCGCCTGCTGGTCCGGGCAGGCGTTCATGAGCCTCAGCCTTGCGGCCCGTACGGCGTGTTGCGATGTCTTCGCCCGGCAATGGCTCGACGAGCGTCTTGCCGCCGCCTGCGCACCGGAATTGCCGCCGTTGCTGCCCGCTGGCGCTGTTGTTGGCGGCGTGCGGGCCGGTACACTGCGCGACAGCGGCGCGGCCGATGCCACCACGCTGCTCGTTGCTGGCGGGCACGATCATCCCATCGCCTCGGCGGCGTTGAAGCGGCTGGACGCAAAGGCGCGCGTCGATTCGCTCGGAACCGCCAATCTCGCTTATGGAGAGACGCAGGCGGCAATCGCGGTTCAGCCGCATGGCCTGCTGGCATTCTCGCCGCCGCCCAAGGGTGGCGCGGGAATGGCTTGCCTCGGCGTGGTGGAGTTCGCCGCGATGCTGGCAAGGCGCGGATGTGACGAACAGGTGCTGCGCAAGGCGCTCGCCGCGATGCGGTTCCCCGGATCGCCGGAGCAGGATTCCGGGTCCGACCAAAGCGATCCGATGGCGCGGGTGCGGCGTGTTGCCGAGGACGCCGCCATGACCTCGCGGGCAATGTTCGACGCCATGACCGGGATCGGCGTGCCGCAAGGTCCGATTTTCATGACTGGCGGGTGGTCGCGCTCGCGTGCGCTGGCGCAATTGCGGGCAAGCGTGTTCGGCGTCCCGGTACAGGTCGTCGGCGATGTTGAGTTGGTCGCGACGAGCGCGGCGTGGATCGCGGTCGAAGCGGTAGCAGGCGCGCCACCACCAGCCTCAAGCGATATCGAAAGGGCGACCGTCGAGCCGGTTCGCGATTGGGTCCCAATCTACGAACGGCGTGGGCAAAATCTGCCCCATAGATTGGCAGTCGTGCCTGAAAGTGGGCGGAATAGTTTCCCGATCCCCGCTATTCGCCATTCAGTCGCGAATTGGAATCGCTTAAGCATACGCTTTCCTCAACCGGAACGCCCAGGATCATGAAACTCACCGCCCTCGAAACTTTCACCACCGAATTCGTGTGCTTCGTGCGCGCCACCGCCGAGGATGGATCGCAGGGATGGGGACAGGTCGCGCCCTATCATGCCGACATCACCGCGCAGGTGCTGCACCGGCAAGTCGCGCCGCATGTGCTGGGGCGCGACTGCATCGCCATCGACGACATGCTCGATATCGTGCGCGACCGCGAGCACAAATATCCCGGCTCGTATCTGCGGCGCGCCATGGGCGGCGTCGATACCGCCTTGTGGGACATGCGCGGCCGGATCGAGGAAAAGCCGGTCTGCGTGTTGCTCGGCGGAACGCCGGGATCGTTTCGCGCCTATGCCTCGTCGATGAAGCGCGACATCACGCCGAAGGAGGAAGCCGAGCGGTTCATACGGCTGCGCGACGCGTACGGTTTCGATGCCTTCAAATTCCGGATCGGCGCGGAAGTCGGGCGCGACCGCGACGAATGGCCGGGCCGCACCGAGGAAATCGTCCCGACCATCCGCAAGGCGCTTGGCGACGATGTCGCGCTGCTGGTCGACGCCAATTCCTGCTACTCGCCGGCCCGCGCCATCGCCGTCGGCCACATGCTCGAAGACAACGGCATCTCGCATTACGAGGAACCCTGCCCCTACTGGGAGTTCGAGCAGACGAAGCAGGTGACCGACGCGCTCTCAATCGACGTCACCGGCGGCGAGCAGGATTGCATGATGGCGAACTGGAAGGGCATGATCGACGGGCGCATCGTCGACGTGCTGCAGCCCGATGTCTGCTATCTCGGCGGCATTTCACGCACCATGCGCGTTGCGCGCATGGCCGAGGCAGCCGGGATGCCGATCACGCCGCATGCGGCGAACCTGTCGATGGTGACGCTGTTCACCATGCACCTGCTGCGCGCCATTCCGAACGCCGGCAAGTATCTGGAATTCTCCATTGAAGGCGAAAACTACTATCCCTGGCAGATCGGGCTGTTCGCGACCGATCCGTATTCGATCGTCGACGGCAAGGCGACAGTGACCGACGCGCCTGGATGGGGCGTTGAAGTCAATCCCGAATGGCTGGCAAGGTCGCGCTATCAGGTCAGCCGGCTGGATTGAGCGTCGCCGCGGCTGCCGGCGGGCATTGACTGGGCGCCCAATCGGGCGGCGCAAGCTCGAACCCGGAGAACTGGAAACCCGGCGCCACCGTGCAGCCGACTAGCACCCAGCCGCCGAGCGGCGTCGCCGCCTGCCACCAGCCCGTCGGCACGACAACCTGCGGCGACTGGCCGGCGAAGATGTCCTTGCCGAGCAAGGATGACGTTGTGGTGCGCCCGTCTTCGGACATGTCGAGCCGCAATGGCGCGCCGGCGTAGTGATGCCAAACCTCCACCGCATCGACCCGGTGCCAGTGCGACCGGTCGCGTGGCCCGAGCAGGAAGTAGATCGCGGTCGAATGCGCCCGTTCGCCATTCGTGGCGAGGTCGCGAAACATCTCGCGATACCATCCGCCTTCGGGATGGGGGATCAGCCCGAGCCGCTCGATGACCTCTGCGGCTTCGCACCCGTCCATCGCCATCAGAAATTGTCCTTGCGCTTGCGGATCTCGGCGAAGACCTCGGCGTCGCTGGCGGTCTCCATGCCGAGCCGGGCGCGGATCGACGGATCGGCGGCGCGCAGGAACGGGTTGGTCGCCTTTTCGAGCGCCATCGTCGTCGGCAGGGTCGGCTTGCCGGCGGCGCGCAGCGCATCGATCTCGGCGGCGCGGGCGATCAGCGCAGCATTGTCGGTGTCGATGGTCAGCGCGAAACGCGCATTGGATTGGGTGTATTCGTGGCCGCAATATATCGCGGTCTCGTCCGGCAGCGCCATCAGCTTCACCAGCGAGTTCCACATGGTCGCCGGCGTGCCTTCGAACAGCCGGCCGCAACCGAGCGCAAACAGCGTGTCGCCGGTGAAGGCCACGCCGGCGTCGGCAACATGGTAGGACGCCTGGCCGCTGGTGTGGCCCGGTGTCGAGATGACATGCACGGCATGGCCGGCAAAATCGAAGGTCTCGCCATCGGAAACGGTGCGGTCCAACCCGGCGATGCGATCAGCCTCGGCTGCCGGCCCGGTGACATGCGCGTCGTGGCGCTGCTTCAACCCCGCCACGCCCTGCGTGTGGTCGGCATGGTGGTGCGTGACGAAAATGTCCGTCAGCTTCCAGCCGCGCTTTTGCAACGCGCCCTCCACCGCCGACTCGTCCGGCGCGTCGATCGCCGCCGTCCTCCCGGAGGCGGGGTCATGGATCAGCACGCCGTAGTTGTCGGAAAGGCACGGGAATTGTTCGATCTCGAGGCGGGCCATGGGACGGTCTCCTTCTTGCTTGAGGCAGATTGGCGGGTCAGGCGCCCGGGATGGCGAGCGGATTGGCTGTGAGCGCTGCGGCGTCCGGCCGGTCGATCGCCGGCACGCCGGCAAAGGCGGCGAAAAGGCCGCGCGCCCAGGCCTCGTCGAGGCCGTCGCCGATCAGCACGATTCGGGTGCGCCTGTCGCCATCCGGCCAGGCGGGCAGGCGCGCCGGCGGATGCAGTAGGCGCTGGACGCCGTGGAGGACGAGCGGCCGCGCCGGATCCTCGGCGACGCAGACGATGCCCTTCATGCGCAACAGACGTTCGCCCGCCGTCGAGCGCACCAGATCGAGGAACATCTCGATCGTTGACCAGGGCAGCGGCGCATCGTGCGTCAGCGCAAAGGAACGAATAGTCTCACTGTGGCGCGAGACATCGTGGTGATGGTGGTGGCCGTGCGCGTGGCTGTGGCTGCCATGGTGATGACCGTGATGGTGTTCGTCGTCGAGCGCGGCGTCGCGCAGCCAGCCGGCGACGTCCGCCGACTTCGACTGCGGGTTCCACAGCCCGCATTCCAGCAGCGCCGCGACCGGAAGTCCGGCCGCGTCCAGCACCGGCGCACCCGGGTTCAGCGCCTTGATCGCGTCATGCAGGCCTTGCAGTCCGGCGTCGCCGGCGAGGTCGGTCTTGGTGAGCACGATCCGGTCGGCCACCGCTACCTGCCGCCGCGCCTCGACATGGCGGGCAAGCGTCGCTGCGCCGTTCACCGCATCGACGACCGTGATGACGCCGTCGAGCCGGTAGGCCTGCGCCAGCGCGGGATGGCCCATCACCGAGGCCAGCACAGGCGCGGGATCGGCAAGGCCGGTGGTCTCGACCACCACCCGTTTCAGCCGCGCGATGCGGCCGGTCTGCAGCCGGTCGGCCAGGTCGGCGAGCGTTGCGGCAAGTTCGCCGCGCACCGTGCAGCACAGGCAGCCGTCGGAAAGCTCGATGATGCCGTCGGAAGCCTTCTCCACCAGCAGGTGATCGATGCCGACCTCGCCGAACTCGTTGATGACGACGGCGGGGTCGCCCAGTGCCGGATCCTTCAGAAGCCGGGTCAGCAGCGTGGTCTTGCCCGCGCCGAGAAAGCCGGTGAGAATGGTGACGGGGATCGGAAACATCGTGTCCACTCAGTTGGCGGCCTGCGGCCGTTCGCCCGGCGCTGGAACGGAAAATCCCGGGCGCAGCGCGTAACGGGAAAAATCCTCGTCATCGGTGATCGCCTCGCGCACCGGCCGCGGCGCGGGTACGGGAATGCTCTTGACCATCTGCCCGGACACCATCACCGCCGCCGCGCTCTGGCCTTCGGTGCCGCCGAGGCCGACCGGCACGCCGGGCAGCGGCGCTTTCAGCGCCACGATATCCGGCGTGTCGAAGGTGATGTAGCCCTCGATTTCGCGCCCGTCCCAGCGGGCGGCGCGGGCCTTTTCGGTGCACACCTCGCCGCGCATGTCGGCAACCGGCTGCGCAGCATCGCCACCCGCATCGGCAAGCGCGGCGACCGGCTCGCCCGCATCGGCCGGCATCGCGAAACCGGCGGTGAGCAGCCTCGCCGCGGTTTCGGCGCGCGCCTTCTGGCTTTCCTCGCCCAGAACCACGGCGATCAGCGTGCGCCCGTCGCGCGTCGCCGAGGCGATCATGTTGAAGCCGGAGGCGCAGACGAAGCCGGTCTTCATGCCATCGGCGCCGGCATAGCGGCCGATCAGGATGTTGTAGGTCGGATCGGTTTCCTTGGCCGTCCTGATCGCCGGAATGGCGAACAGCGGCGCATGGTCGGGAAAGTCGCGGCGGATCGAGGCGGCAAGCAGCGCAAGGTCGCGGGCGGTGGTGTATTGCCCGTCGTCGTCGAGCCCGTTCGGGTTGGCGAAGCGCGTGTCCGTCATGCCGAGCGCCACGGCTTCCGCATTCATCTGTTCCACGAAGGCGGTAACCGACCCGGCGACCGCCTCGGCCACCGCGACCGAGACATCGTTGGCGCTCTTGACGATCATCATCTTCAGCGCGTTGTCGAGCGTCATCACCGCGCCGATGCCGTAGCCCATCTTCGCCGGCGGCTGCCTGGCGGCCGCTGCCGACATGCGCACCGGCGATTTCTCCGTCAGTTCCCCGGCGGCGAGCGCCTTGAAGGCGAGGCGCACGGTCATCAGCTTGGTCAGCGAGGCGGGAACCCATTTGCGGAACGGCTGCTCGGCCGAAAGCACCCGCCCGCTCGTCGCGTCGACCAGCGCGGTCGGGCCGGCGAGAGCCGGCGCGCCGCCAAGCGCGACAATCGCTGCGACGGCGGCGCGAAATGCGGTGCGGGCCATGGCGTGTCCTCTTTCCTGCTGGCGGGCGCGGCGCGTGTAAACCACGAAAAGCCGCCGGCCGTAAAGCGCGGACCGCCGGAAAGCTTGCTTTCCTTCGCCGCTGGCGACAGATACGTTCGGGTATCCGAACAAGCCAGATGGGGCCGTCATGCCGATTCTCAACCGCGCGTACGAGTTGCAGGATGAAATCGCCGCGTGGAGACGGCGACTGCACGCAAACCCTGAAATCAATTACGATGTCTTCGACACCGCCGCCTTCGTGGCCGAAAAGTTGCGCGAATTCGGCTGTGACGAGGTGGTGGAGGGGATCGGCCGCACCGGCGTCGTCGGCGTCATCGCCGGGCGTGGCGAGGGGCCGACACTGGGCTTGCGCGCCGACATGGACGCCCTGCCGATGATCGAAACGACCGGCCTGCCGCATGCCTCCACCCGGCCGGGCGCGATGCATGCCTGCGGCCATGACGGCCACACCGCGATGCTGCTCGGCGCAGCGCGCCATCTCGCCGAAACGCGCAATTTCAACGGCCGCGTCGCGGTGATCTTCCAGCCGGCCGAGGAGGGCGGGGCAGGCGGCCTCGCCATGGTGAAGGACGGCATGATGGACCGTTTCGCGATCCGCCAAGTCTACGGGCTGCACAACCTGCCGGGCCTGCCGGTTGGAACTTTCGCCATTCGTTCCGGCGCGATCATGGCCTCGACCGACGAGTTCAACATTACGGTTGCCGGCAAGGGCGCGCACGCGGCATTCCCGCACCAGGGCGTCGATCCGGTGGTGGCGGGCGCGCAGATCGTGGTGGCGCTGCAGACGATTGCCGCGCGCAATGCCGATCCGCTCGATGCGATGGTGGTGTCGACGACGATGTTCCATGCCGGCAGCGCCTTCAACGTCATTCCCGGCGAGGCGGAACTGACCGGCACGCTGCGCTCTCTCAAACCGGAAACGCGGGCGCTCGGCCTCAAGCGCATCGAGGAGGTGGCGAAGGGCGTCGCCGCTGCGCTTGGGGCTGAGGCGCGGGTCCATATCCGCCACGGCTATCCCGTCACCGTCAACCACGGCGCGGAGACGCAGGTTGCGGCGGGTGTGGCCGCCGACGTGGCGGGCGACATCAATGTCGACGCCGATTTCCGCCCCACCATGGGCGGCGAGGATTTCTCCTACATGCTTCAGGCGCGGCCCGGCGCCTTCATTTTCATGGGCAATGGCGACTCCGCCCCGCTGCACAACACGAATTACGATTTCAACGACGACGCCATTCCGCATGGCGTAAGCTATTGGGTGCGGCTGGTGGAGACGGCGCTGGCGTAGGAAGGCGCCGGGCTGCCGCGACTGTGTTACGCAGAACCTTCCCCGCTTCACCTGGTCATAAAGTGCGCAAGTGCGGCCATTTCCTTTGCCCCGCCCTTCGCCCGCTCAACGCACCCTTCCGCGTTTCGTCAGCCATGACGCCGTTACTGCGCAGCGGGTGGCAAAGACCGCGCCTCCTGGTGGCGACGCAGTGCCGAGGCCGAATCGTTGCGCCGGGGGTCGACGGGCAGGCCGGCAAGCGGCTTCAGGCCCTTACCCGGCGCCTCGCCCGCCTCGCCCGTCGCCTGCCCCGCGGCGCGTGGAAGGTCCGCCGCCGATTTCAGCAGGCCAAGGAAGCTGTCGGCATAGTTTTGCCTGGCATGCGGCGTTGTGCCCGCAAAGGGGTTTGGCGGCGGAGGAAAATCACCGGGCGCCGTTTCCTTCGGTGGCGGGAGGCGGCTGTCTTTACCGTCGCTTGCCGCTGCGACATCGGTCTCGCCCGCTGGCATTGTCGCATCGGCCAAGGCAGGATCGGTTTCGCAAACCGCGACGACCACCGGTTGGGCCACGTCGTCGGCCTGGCGCAGATAGTGCTCTGCGCGCGCATCGCACTCTTCAAGCGATGCGAACTGTTCGTCGACTGCGCGCACAAAACGGCAATCGGTCTCGGCATCGTTGCAGCCGAGGATGGTCATGACGGCGAGGGCGGCAAGCATGGCAGGTTTCCAGTTTCAGCTCGGCAGGGGCGCTCCGACCGAGCCATTCATTGCACAGCTTCGCAGCAGCGTTGCGGCGAAGCTGTGACGATTTGCGGGCAATTTCCCCTTACCCCGCAATGACCCGATGTGTCATGGGCCGGCGCGCCGTCGGTCGGTCAGCGCCGTCACGCGCCGATCGCTTGCGCCAGATGCTCGCCGAGCCTGAGCGACAGGGCGGTAATCGTCGTTGTCGGCGTGCACTGCCCGCCGGTGGTGAAGACCGACGATCCGGCCACATACAGGTTCTGCATGCCGTGCACGCGCTGATGCGCATCGACGACGCTCACAGCCGGATCGGATCCCATGCGGGTGCCACCCATGTGGTGGTGGCCTGCGATTTCCAGTTCTGCCGGATATCCGTCCTCGTTGATCACCCAGTCGTCGAACCGCACCCGGCCGATTCCCTTTGAAGCAAAGCAATGGCCGAGCAGTCGCATCGCTTCGATCATGGTGTGATGCTCGAAGGCGCGCTTCTTCCAGTGCAACTCTATGCGCGGCACGTCGGCCGCATCGCGTTCGGTTGCCGAAAGCGTGACCCTGTTGTCCGGATCGGGCGCTTGCTCCCAGGCGAGATGCAATTGCGCCGAACAGCTGAGATGCGCGCCGATGGAATCCGACATCATCTCGGTCAGTCGCGGCGCAACACAGGCAAGACTGGCCACAAGTCGCTTTGCCCCGTGATAGGGCATCGGCACCACGCGCACACCGAAGTTGCCGATCTCTCGCCGCGCCATCGCCTCCGGCGAAACCGTCAGGAAAGCCTCGCCGGTCTCGTCCCAGGCAATGGCATCGTCGCGAAACAGCAGCGCATGGCCAACAAGGAAATGGTTGTGCTCCATCCAGTAGCGTCCGAGCGCAGCCGCATGCGGCACGGCGCCGCCATTGCTGCGCTCGTTCGACCACAGCAGCAGGCGCTCGTTTTCCAGACCGCCCGTCGCTGCCACCACGACAGGGGCGGCAAGCGAACCGGCTGGCGTGCCTGCGGAGAACACCTCGACCGAATTGATTCGTTGCCCGTCGCCAATCAGCGCGGTTGCATAGGTGTTGAGGACGACGGCGATCCGTTCGGATTTCTCCAGTTCGGGCCCGAATTTTTCGCGAAAGCGCACCGCTTCGCTCTTGATCATCTCGAACTGGCGGATGTCGTCGTTGATGCGGATGTCTGCAGTCCAGTCGCGCAGGCCGAGAATTTCCCGCGTTTCGTTGAGGTATGGGTCGATGTCGGCGCGGCTGATCGGCCACCCCGAATGCGGAATATGCGCCCGCTTTTCGAAATCGTGCTTCTCAAGCACGCGGCACCAGCCGGCCCAGTGGTTGGAGCAGCCGCCGAATTCGCGCAGCCGCGTGACGTCGAGGTCGAAATACGGGTCGCCGTCGAGCGCGCCCCGGTAGAAATCCTGCGATTCGTCGGTGTACTCCGCCGCTCCCGCTTCGAGGATCGTCACCGGCACGCCGCGTGACGCCAGCTTGCGCGCTGCAGTGATGCCGGCCGGGCCGCTGCCGACGATCAGAACCTGCGGCGCAAAGCCGGAAGTGCGATACTGTTCGATCGACTGGAAGATCATGCCAGATCCTCCTCGAACACCAGCCAGCCGTCTTTCAGCAGAAGGTCCTCTCGAACCTTTGCAAGCGCTTGTCCGGTTTGTGGCGTGACCTTGAAACCCGCCGCAAGGGCCAGAACGGCAGTCCCGCGCATGAGGAACTGCCTTCGACCGCGTGATACCTGTGCCGCATCGTTCATGTTCGACCTCGCCTGAAGAACAGGCGCGACGTGTAGCATGCGGTCGTGATTCAGGTGTTAACGGCGACGCGACAAGTAAACATAGTGTAAATAGACATGGTTAAAATTCCATGGATACGTTGGATAAAATTCACGCATTCAGGCGCGGCGGACGATGACGCTGCCAACGGAATATCCGGCGCCGAATGAACAGATCACGCCGAGCGCGCCGGAGGGCAAGTCGTCGCTGTATTTCGAGAAGGCGATGATGGAGCCTGCCGAGGAGGTGTTGGCGTAGTCCTGCAGGATGTTCGGCTGCTCGCCCGGCGCCGGCTTTCGCCCCAGCACCTTTTCGCCGATCAGGTCGTTCATTGCCTTGTTGGCCTGGTGCAGCCACAACCGGCTGATCTCGCCGGCGCCGATGCCTTCGTCGCGGAGATGGCCGAGGATCATGTCCGACACCATCGGCACGACCTGCTTGAAGACCTTGCGTCCCTCCTGGCGGAACAGCATGTCGCGCCGGTCGGCCATGTGGCCCGGGCGCGTGCGGCGAAGGAAGCCGTTGTTGTTGCGGATGTTGTTGGAAAACTGCGTCAGGCAGCGCGTCGAGACGATGTCGAAGCGGTGATCTGGGGCAGCAGCCTCGCTGCGTTCCAGCACCACCGCCGTACACACGTCGCCGAAGATGAAGTGGCAGTCGCGATCGCGCCATTCCAGATGCGCCGAGCAGATCTCCGGATTGACCATCAGGATCGACCGCGCTGAGCCGGACCGGATCATGTCCGCCGCGGCCTGGATGCCGAAGGTCGCGGAGGAACAGGCCACGTTCATGTCGAAGCCGAAACCGCGGATGCCGAGCGCATCCTGCACCTCGATGGCGATTGCGGGATAGGCGCGCTCGTGGTTCGAAGCCGCACAGATCACGCCGTCGATGTCGGCGGGGCTGCGACCGGCCTTTGCCAGAGCATCTGTTGCAGCCGCAACCGCCATCTCCGCCATCTGGCCGATTTCATCGTCGCCGCGCTCACGCAGCAACGGATGCATGATGGCGGGATCGAGCACACCGGTCTTGTCCAGCACGTGGCGGCTTTCGATGCCGGAAGCCTTGAGGATGAACTCCTCGCTGGAATGCGGCACCGGTTCTTTCTCGCCTCGCGCGATCGCATCCGCGTTGTGGGCATTCTGCCGCTCGGCAAAGGCGTTGAAAGCGGCCACAAGCTCCGTGTTGGAAATGGTTTCTTCCGGCGTGAACACGCCGGTGGCTGAAATGGCGACGCCGTGCATGGCGAATCCCTTGTTTCAAATACGCGGAATGAACATTAGCCGACCGGGACTGCCAATAAAATGGCAGGCTCGGAGATTTGCCTCAGTCTGCGTGATCGATCAGGATCGTCGTTTCTTCCGTTCCGGGATTGAAGACGCGATCCCGCACCAGGCCCCTCCGTACGGCTTCCGCCGCCAGTTCGTTGCGATTGCCAAGATCGAGCCGCGCCAGCGCTGCTTCCAGTCTCCGGCGTACCGCCGAGAACGAAATGCCGAGCTCGGCGGCGATCTGCTTGTCAAGCTTTCCCTCACCAACCAGCCGAACGATCTCCTGCTGCTTGGGCGATAGCTTCACCGCTTCGAGCTTCTCCTGGCGGAAAAGCCGCAGATACTGGGCGTGGAAGTGCCAGGCCGCGACATTCAGGGTCAGGCCGTGACGGCTGAGCAGATTGAGAAACGCTTCACGATCCATTCGATTGCCGAGCGAGACGCGTCCGAGAAACGGCGCGCAACTGCTCCTCAACGGCATGCCGATCGCCGCGCGAAACCCGAAATCCGCCAAGCGTTCCAACATCGTCTGATAGGCAGGAATATCGTTGTATTGCTCGGAGAACTCGACGCCGAAAAGGAATGAGGTCTGCTTACGCGCCGTGTGCAGCCGGGTGTAGGAGGATTGCGTCAGCGTCGGGTTGAAGCGGACATGCTTTCCCCAGTCCGCCGGCAGGGTGGTGAGCATGAACACATCCGGCCTCTCCTGCGGAAAACCGGACGAGAAGCTGTACGTGACATGGGCAAACCCGTGCGACTGGGCGAACCCGCGGAAATGCCGCCACGTGTCGGCGCAGGTCGCCCGGCTGTCAAGTTCGTGCAGGAAGCGCGCCAACTGCTCGCCGAGCGCAACCTCGTGCGGCAATACGCTGTCGAAACGGTCGGGATTCTTCAAATGCAGCGTCCGCCGTCGACCTCGAGCGCAACGCCGGTGATGAACTCCGCCTCGTCGGAAGCAAGCCACAGCGCGGCGTTGGCGATGTCGAGCGGGGTAGAAAACCGCCCGAGCGGGATCACCGACTTGAAGCGCGCGCGAATTTCGGGTGTGTCCTCGCCCATGAACTGCGCCAGCATGCCCGTTTCGCCGGCAACCGGACACAGGCAGTTCACGCGGATCCTCTTCGGCGCAAGCTCGACCGCCATCGATTTCGTGGCGGTGATCGCCCAGCCTTTCGAGGCGTTGTACCAGGTCAGGCCCGGCCTTGGCCGCAGGCCCGCCGTCGACGCCGTGGTGATGATCGTCCCCCCACCCTGCTTCTCCATCACCGGCACGACCGCCAGCGCGGAGTGGTAAATCGCCTTCATGTTGACGGCAAAGATCGTGTCGAAGGTGGTTTCGTCGACCTTCAGCATGTCGCCGTTACGATGGGTATAGCCGGCGTTGTTGACGAGGATGTCGATGCGGCCGAAGGCGTCGAGCGCCGACTGGACCATGCGGTCGATGTCCTTGCGCAGCGCGACATCGGCCGCAACGCCAATCGCGCCATTGCCGGCATCGGCAGCCACCTCGGCTGCGCCCTTGCCGTTCAGGTCGGCGACGACGACCCTTGCGCCCTCTTCGGCGAAACGCTTCGCCATGCCCGCGCCGAATCCCGACGCGCCGCCGGTCACGATCGCAACCTTGCCTTCCAGTCTCGCCATTGCCCTTGTAATCCCTCGCCTCGCCACACTGGCAATAATGCCATGTGCGTTTGCGCACGCAAGCGTTTATGCGCGTCGTCCCGTCAAAATACTGAATGATTTCGCACGCGAAACGATCGAATTGAAATTACTTTAGGGAAGCAGGCCGTGGTCACCCGTGCCGGAAGACGACGGTTTTCGTCGCGCTCATGTCATAGAGCGCTTCCAGTCCCTTTTCCCTGCCGTGGCCGGAGCGCTTGAACCCGCCGAAGGGCAGTTCGATGCCGCCGCCGGCGCCGTACGCATTGACGAAGACCTGGCCGGCGCGCACCCGCTTGGCCACGCGGTGCTGGCGGGCGCCGTCGGCGGTCCAGACCGAAGCGACGAGGCCGAATTCGGTGGAGTTGGCAATGCGGATCGCCTCTTCCTCGCCGTCGAAGGCGGTCAGGGCAAGGACGGGGCCGAATACCTCCTGCTGCGCCAGAGCGCTTTGCGGGTCGACCGCGCCGAACAGCACCGGCGCCTGGTAATGGCCGCCCGATGGCGCATCCGCTGCAACGGAGCCGCGCGCCAGCACCGGCGCGCCGGCCTCGATCGCCGCCTCAACGAAACCGGCCACGCGCGCCGCCTGCCGGGCGTTGATGAGGGCGCCGAGATCGCGGTCGGCCCAGTGCGGCGCCGCCACCAGCGCCGAGAACCGTTCGGCCAGCGCGGTCGAGACCCGTTCATAGACCGGCTTCTCGACCAGGATGCGGCTGCCGGCCGAACAGGTCTGTCCGCCGTTCTGGATGATCGCGTTGACCAGGTACGGCAGCGCGGCGTCGAGATCGGCGTCGGCGAAGACGATCTGCGGCGACTTGCCGCCAAGCTCCATTGTCACCCCGCGATTGTGGATCGCCGCCGCCTGCTGGATTGCCGTGCCGGTCAGCGGCGAACCGGTGAAGGTGACGTAATCGACGTCGCGATGGCGCGACAGCGCCGCCCCGGCTTCCGCGCCGAGTCCGGTGACGACATTGAACACGCCTTCCGGCAAGCCGGCCTCCAGCGCCAGTTCGGCAATGCGCAGCGTGGTCAGCGACGCGTCTTCCGCCGGCTTGACCACCAGCGTGTTGCCCATGGCGAGCGCCGCCCCGGCGACGCGGGCGAGGATCTGCAGCGGATAGTTCCACGGAATGATGCCGGCGACAACGCCGTGCGGCTCGCGCAACGTCAGCGCGGTATAGCCGTCGAGGAAGGGGATCGTGTCGCCATGCAACTTGTCGGCCGCGCCGCCGTAGAACTCGTAGTAACGCATCGTCGCCGTGACGTCGGCGGCGCCCTGGCGCAACGGCTTGCCGGTGTCGCGCGATTCCAGTTCGCCAAGCGCGGCACGCTCGCGCTCGACCAGCAGGCCGAGGCGCGTGAGGATGCGGCCGCGCTCGACGGCCGGCATGCGCGCCCACGGCCCCGTTTCGAAGGCGCGCCGCGCGGCGGCGACGGCAAGGTCGACATCGGCCTCGCCCGAGCGGGGAATGCGCGCGAACTCGACGCCGTCAGACGGACAGGAAACGGCAAGCGTCTCGCCGGAGAGCGCCTGTTGCGGTCGCCCGTCGATCATTTGTGCATGGACCGGCGCAACCGCGGCCGAGGTTCCGGCGTTGACGTTCATGAAAAATTGCTCCGATCCCGATGGTGCTTGTCTTCTCCGCAGTCTATCGCCGCCAGCGCGGTTCGCCAACGCCCCGCGATGCGTCGGTGCACGCCGATACAAAAAGTGCTGCACCGCACTTCCATTTTTAAATCGATTAGATTATGCAGGCGGCGACGCAGCGCCAGGAAGGCGAAAGCCCATGACCAGCCAGATCATCCCGGTCGACCCCTTCGATTTCATCATTTTCGGCGGCACCGGCGATCTTGCCGAGCGCAAGCTGCTGCCGGCGCTCTATCATCGCCAACGCACCGGTCAACTGACCGATCCGACCCGGATCGTCGGGGTCTCGCGGGCTGCGATGGACGATGCGGCTTATCGTGACTTCGCCCGCGCGGCCATTCTGGAGCATGTGCGCAAGCAGGACATCGACGAAACCGAGCTCGCGGCATTCCTGTCGCGGCTGAGTTATGTCGCCGTCGACGCCATGACGGACAAGGGCTGGAAACAACTGAAAACGGCGATCGGCAAGAGCGAGACGGTGCGCGCGTACTACCTCGCTGTTGGCCCGTCCCTGTTCGGCGAGATCGCCAACCGGCTGAAGCAGCACGGGTTGATCACCGCCAACACTCGCATCGTGGTGGAAAAACCGATCGGCCGCGATCTCGCCTCGGCGCGCACGCTCAACGACGCCATCGGCCAGGTTTTCGACGAATCGCAAATTTTCCGCATCGACCACTATCTCGGCAAGGAGACGGTGCAGAACCTGATGGCGTTGCGTTTCGGCAACGTGCTGTACGAGCCGCTGTGGAACTGCAACCACATCGACCATGTGCAGATCACTGTCGCCGAATCGGTCGGGCTGGAAAGCCGCGCCGGCTATTACGACAAGGCCGGCGCACTGCGCGACATGGTGCAGAACCACCTGCTGCAACTGGTCTGTCTCGTGGCGATGGAGCCGCCGGCGTTTCTCGACGCCCATGCGGTGCGCGACGAGAAGCTGAAAATCCTGCGCGCCCTCACTCCGATCGACCAGACGAACGCCGAGAAACTCACCGTGCGCGGCCAGTATGTCGCTGGCGCCTCCAACGGAGGCGCGGTGAAAGGCTATCTGGAGGAACTGGAGAACGGCGCGAGTGAAACGGAAACTTTCGTCGCGATCAAGGCGGAGATCGAGAACTGGCGCTGGGCCGGTGTGCCGTTCTACCTGCGTACGGGAAAACGCCTCGCGGCGCGGCAGTCGGAAATCGTCATCCAGTTCAAGCCGGTGCCGCATTCGATCTTCGAGCGCAGCGCCGGCCAGCTGGTCGCCAACCAGCTGGTCATCCGCCTGCAGCCGGACGAGGGTGTGAAGCAGTGGATCATGATCAAGGATCCGGGCCCCGGCGGCATGCGCCTGCGCCACGTGGCGCTGGACATGAGCTTTGCCGAGGAGTTCGAGGGCCGCAATCCGGACGCCTATGAGCGGCTCGTGATGGACGTCATCCGCGGCAACCAGACGCTGTTCATGCGCCGCGACGAAGTGGAGGCGGCATGGAAATGGGTCGATCCGATCCTCAAGGCCTGGGCCGAGACGCGGCAGCCGGCGCGTAATTATACCGCCGGAACCTGGGGTCCGTCGGGCGCAATCGCCCTGATCGAGCGCGACGGCCGTACCTGGCACGACGCATGACGACGAAGCCGCCAAGCGTCGATCTGATCGAGTTCGCCTCGCCGGAAAGCCTTGCGGAACGGCTTTCGGCCGACATCGCGTCGCGGCTCGACGCGGCGATCGCAGAACGCGGCAAGGCTGTTCTTGCGGTCTCCGGCGGCACGACGCCAAAGCAATTCCTGCGGTCGTTGTCGGCGCGGCCGATTGCCTGGGACAAGGTAACGGTGACGCTGGTCGACGAACGGCTGGTGCCGGCTTCCAGCGAACGATCCAACGCGCGGCTGGTGACGCTGAACCTGCTGCAGGCGCATGCGGCGCGCGCACGCTTCGCTTCGTTCGTGACGGCCGGCGAACTGGCGGACGCGGCGGACCGCAGCGAAGCCGCGCTTGCCGGATTGCAGCTGCCCTTCGACTGCGTGGTGCTCGGCATGGGAACGGATGGCCACACCGCATCGTTCTTTCCCGATGCGGCCGGCCTGGGCGCAGCGCTCGACCGCAAGACGGATCGCCGCGTCGCCGCAATCGCTGCGGCGGAAGCCGGCGAACCGCGCCTCACACTCACCTTGCCCGTCATCGTCTCGGCGCGATGTGTCGCGCTGCATATCGAGGGGCTGGAGAAGAAGGAAACGCTGCGTGCCGCGCTTGCCAGAGGGCCGGTCAACGCCATGCCGGTCCGCGCCGTACTGGCTGCGCTTCCCGCGCCGCTGAAGGTTTACTGGGCGCCGGGCGCTTGAAGAAGTTTGCAATCGGGCAATGCTACGGAGCGCCGGGCGAAGATTTGTCCCCGGCGCTCCAATCAGGCGCAGGCCCGCAGGCGCGAGACAGACACCGTATTGTCTGCGCCGGGCGTTGAATGGGCGCTGTTGCGGCGCGCAAGCGCGCGCTCCCAGTCGAGGGCGGAGCGCACGATCCCGTCGAGATCGTCGTGCTTCGGCGTCCAGCCGAATTCCTTGCGGGCAAGATCGGCGTTCGCCACCACTGCCACGGCGTCGCCATCGCGGCGCGGCGCGATGCGGGTCTCGAAATTGACACCGGAGACGCGGCGAACGCAATCGGCAACGTCGAGCACCGAGTAACCCTGGCCATAACCGCAATTGGCGACGATGTTGTCGCCGCCGGCGCGCAGCCGTTGCAGCGCCAGCATATGCGCATCGGCCAGATCGGTGACATGGATGTAGTCACGGATGCAGGTGCCGTCCGGCGTGTCGTAGTCGGCGCCGAAGATGTCGAGTCGCGGCCGCTTGCCAAGCGCTGTCTCGCAGGCAACCTTGACAAGGTGTGTGGCGCCGCGCGTCGACTGGCCGGCGCGGCCCTTCGGATCGGCGCCCGAAACGTTGAAGTAACGCAGCGCCGCGTAGCGGAAATCATGGGCGGCGGCCGTGTCGCGCAAGATGATCTCCGTCATCAGCTTCGACATGCCGTAGGGCGATTCGGGCACGGTTGCGTGGTTTTCGCGTACGGGTTCGTTGCCGACCGAACCATACACCGCCGCGGTGGACGAAAAGATGAAATGCTTGACGCCGCCCCGCATTGCAGCCTCGATTAGCGTACGCGAGCGGGCGGTGTTGTTGTCGTAGTAGGCGAGCGGGTCGGAGAGCGATTCAGGGACGATCACCGAACCAGCGAAATGAATGATGGCGTCGATGCTGTGGCTGTCGATCAGCGCGCCGACAAGATCGGCGTCGCCGACATCACCCACCGCAAGATGCGCTTCCTGAGGCACCGCCCACTCGAAACCGGTCGACAAGCGGTCGAGCACGACCACGTTCTCTCCGGCGTCCAGCAACGCCCACACCATATGGCTGCCGATATAGCCCGCACCGCCTGTCACAAGCACTGTCATTCTCGTCTTCCCGTTTGCCGTCAGCTGCCGATAAAACCGCGCACCGCGACGCAACTTGGCAGACCGGCCTTAACATTCGATGCACGCAATCGGGCTATCGGGCCGCCGCGGCTATTCCGGAATGGCGCCTATGGCCGGGCCCTGCCCGGTCACTCCTCGCGGAACGCGCGGCTGAAGGAATCCTCGATCGGCTTGACGAGATACTCGAGGAACGTGCGTTCGGAGGTGGTGATGAAGGCTTCCACCGGCATGCCGGGGTAGATCTGGTCGGCGCTGATCTGTGGCGGCAAATCCTCGGTGATCTTCAGCCGCGCTGTGTAATAGGGCTGCTGTGTCTGCTGGTCGACCAGCCGGTCGGCCGAGATGTAGGACACGGTCCCGTCGACCTCCGGCGTGATGCGCTGGTTGAGCGCAGAGAAACGCAACCTCGCCGACTGCCCGACCGTCACCACGTCGATATCGGCTGGGTTCATGCGCGCCTCGATGATGAGTTCCGAGGTGGTGGGCAGGAGTTCCAGAAGGCCTTCCCCCGGCGCAACGACGCTCTGCGGCGTGTTCTTGGCAAGCCGCACCACGATGCCGTCGCTTGGCGCTCGCACCACAATACGGTCGAGCACGGCGCGCGCGGCGCCGATCTGCTCCTCGATGTCGGCGATGTTGGTGCGTACTTCGTTCAGTTGCGTCACCGCCGCTTCCACGCGCTGCGTCTTCAGCCGCACCAGTTGCTCGCGCGCCTCCACCATCTGCGTTTTGGCGCTGGCGATCTGCGAACGCGTCGTGCCGATCTGGCCGAGGAGTTCGGCCTCGCTACGCAGCAGCAGCGTGTATTCCGAGCGGTTGGTGAGGCCCTTGCGCAGGAGTTCCTCTTTGCGCTTTTCCTCTTCCTGCACAACGGCAAGCTGGCGGGTAACCGCTTCCATCTGGGCGTCGTAGCCCAGCATCGCCTCCTGCAACGCCGCGACACGCTGGTTGAGGATGACGATTTCCGATTCGTGGCGGCTAAGGCGGGTGCGGAATTCGCCGATCTGCTCGTCGACGATGACCTGCGCGCCTTCTCGTCCGGAAAGCTGCGCCAAGACCTCGCTGATCGCCACGATGCGCAAGCTGTCGCGTTCCGCCTCCAGCCGGGCGGCTTGCGCCAGCAGGCTCACTTGCTGCTTAAGCAGGCGATTGAGGTTGGCCTCAGGCAAGGTGCGATCGAGCGTGAATAACGGATCGCCGGCCCTGACCCGGTCGCCTTCGCGCACATGGATCTTGCGCACGATGCCGCCTTCCAGATGCTGGACAAGCTGGTTGTTGCCCGCCGCCGCCACGACGCCGGGCGCAATAGCCGCGCCGCCAAGCGGGGCGGTGGCGGCCCAGACGCCAAAGGCGCCGACGAACAGGGCAATCGAGGCATATCCGAACAGAGCGACCGGGCCGGTGCCGGTGCGCACATCCTTCTTCCAGTCACCCGAAGGCGCGTTTTTCTTCTTGCCGCCGAACATCTCAGTTCCCGCCTTTCACCCGCGTGACCGGTCCGAAGCTTGCGCGCACAGCGCCCGGCGCATTGGCCTGCGACGGCACGATGATCTGCTGTGGTCGCGGCGCAGCCTGACCGCCGCCGTTCGGCGCCCCGCCATTGCCCTGCGCGGTAACCATGCCCGGATGCGGTTGCACGACGCCGGGTTGGCCCGGCGCCGGCTGTCCCGGCGCAAGGCCGGTCTGCTGGCGCGCCTGCGCCTTGGCCTGCTGCTTGGCGGCAACTTCGTCGCGCGTTCCGAACTCCTCGACACGGCCGTCGATCAGCATCAGGATCTTGTCGACCTTTGCGGCAATCTGACGGCGCTGCGTGATCATGATCACCGTCGCGCCGTCAGCCTTGGCTTCATCCATCGCCTTCTCAAGCGCCGCCTCGCCATCGGCGTCGAGATTGGCGTTCGGCTCGTCGAGCACCAGCACCTTGGGCGATCCGTAGAAGGCGCGCGCCAGGCCAACCCGTTGTTTCTGCCCGCCGGAAAGGGAAATTCCGCTCGGGCCGATCACCGTCTCGAAGCCGTTCGGCATTTTCTGGATCAGGTCGTAGACTTGCGCTTTCTGGGCCGCTGTTACGACATCCTCGCTGTTCGCATCGGGATCGAACCGCGCGATGTTCTGGGCGATCGTGCCGGGCAGGATATCGGCTTCCTGCGCAAGATAGCCGATGTGCCGGCCAAGCTTCTCCGGCTCCCAGTTGCGGGTGTCTGCGCCGTCGAGGCGCACCACGCCGGTGCGCGCCTGCACTGCACCGACGAGCACACGCGCCAGCGTCGACTTGCCAGCGCCGCTAGGCCCGATGATCGCCAACGCTTCGCCCGGTTCCAGCCGGAAGCTGATGCGTTTGAGCAGCGGATCGGCGCCGGGCGCGGAATTCGGGGTGAAATAGACGATGTTCTCGGCTTCAAGTTGGCCCTTCGGCTCTGGAAGCTCGGTGCGATCCATCTCCTTGCGCGCCTGAAGCTGCACTGTCGCCTTGTCCAGGCGCTTCCAGGCCCGCCATGTTTCGACAAACTGTTTCCAGCCGCCGATGATCTGGTCGATCGGCTGCAGGCCGCGGCCCGATATCAGCGACGCGGCGAAGATCATGCCGGGCGTCATTTCGCCGATCAGAACGAGGTAGCCGCCGACGCCGAGAATGCCGACCTGCAGCGCCATGCGCAACGTCTTGGAAATACCGGCAAAGAAGCTGTTGATCTTCGCAACGCCGTCCTGCAGCTGCAGATGCGGCGCTTCGTTCTTCCCCCATGCGCGGATGGCGTTTTCCACCATGCCCATGGCACGCAGCGTTTCGGCGCTGCGCACGAAGGACTGCGCCGAGATCATCGCCGCCATGCCATGCTCGCCCGCTTCCTTGCCAGCCTTCGCGGTTGCCCACTGGTTGGCGATAGCGATGAAGCACAGCACGACCGCGCCGATTGCAGACATCCAGAACAGGGTGGGATGGATGAACCAGGTCAGACCGATGAACAGCGGCGCAAACGGCAGGTCGAACAGGGCGAAAAGCGACTTGGAATTGATGAAGGACCGCACGGCGGTCAGGTCGCGCACGGGCTGGATGTCGCCGAGTGCGGCGCGTGGCGATTCCATCGAGGCGATCAGCGCATTGGGGCCGATGTCGAGATCTAGGCGGGCGGCTACCCGCGCGGCGTAGATCGACCGGACCACTTCCACCACGCCGAGCAGCAGCAAGGCGGCGCCGGCGATCATCGAGATATAGATCAGCGTGTCTATGCTCGCCGAGGTCAGAACCCGATCGTAGATCTGCAGCATGTATAGCGGCATGACCAGCATCAGCAGGTTCGAAACGAACGAGAAGATGGCCAGTTCAGTGAATGCCCGGCTAATGCGGGCGCGAATGGAATTGAGCACCGGTTGTTCCACTTTCCAGCGTGGTTGCGCCACACCAATGGTCCACCCCTAAACCATGGCGGTGAACGAGACGTAACAAATCGGCGCATGCCTTCGCCGCCCCTGGCAAGCTGCGCATTGCAGAAAATTATCGCATGAAAGGAACCGGTTTACAAACCGTTCGTGGAACCCGGCGACGTTCACGCCGCGCGGCGCGCCGGCTGGCGCACGATCCAGTCCGCCAGTCGCGTCGCCGCTTCCTCGATCTGATCCAGCCGGCGATTGAAACAAGCGCGGAAATGCGCCTGTCCTCCGGCGCCGAAGGCGGAGCCTGGGGCAAGTCCGACGGCGACATCGTCGACGATGTCGAAGGCGGCCTGCCTCGTATCCGTCATGCCGTCGATGGAGAAGAAGAGATAGAAGGAACCATCGGGCGGGGCGACCGTGACGCGTCCCGTCGCCGTGAGCTTGCCGATCAAAATGTCGCGCGCCTCTTGCGCACGCTCCACCTGCATGGCGATGAAATCGTCGCCGTGATCAAGCGCCGCCACCGCGCCGCGCTGCATGAACTGCGCCACGCCCGAAGTCGAGTACTGGCCGAGGTTCTGCATCGTCGGGCTGAGCGACGGGTGCGTCCTGATCCAGCCGACGCGCCAGCCGGTCATCGCCCAGTTCTTGGAGAAGCTGTTGACCTGCAGGATGCGATCGTCTTCGCGCGCATGGTCGGCGAAGGACGGCGCGCGGTCGCGGCCATAGGCAAACAGCGCATAGATCTCGTCGGCGATGATCCACAGCCCATGTCGGCGGGCAAGATCGAGGATGGCGACGATTTCGGCGTCGCTTGCCGTCCAGCCGGTCGGATTGGACGGTGTGTTGACGAAGATCGCCTGTGTCCGCGGGGTAATCGAGGCCGCCAACGCGTCGATGTCGGCGATCCAGCCGCCCTGCGTCTGCTGCAACTCGACCGCGACCGGTTTGCCGCCGGCGATGGCGAGCGCAGCGGCGAAGTTCGGCCATGCAGGCGAGAAATACAGGCATTCCTCGCCCGGTCCGGTTGTCGCCTGGATCGCCATCTGGATCGACTGCATGCCGGAACCGGTGACCATGAACTCATCAGGATGCGCCGCCACGCCGAGCTTGCGGGCGTGGTAGCGCGCAAGCGCCTCGCGCAATTGCGGCGTGCCCTGTTGCCAGGTGTAGAAGGTTTCGCCGTCGCGCAGCCCCGCGGCGGCCTCTTCGCAGATGAAATCCGGCGTCGGCAGATCGCCTTCGCCAACATAGAGCGGAATCAACCCCTCGCGACCGCGCGCATGCACGCGCACCGCCACGATACCGCTGGCCGGCGCGTTGCGCGCGAGCGGATTGAGGCCTTGCAGGAGGGCGTCTTGAGCGGTCATCGATCGGTATCCATAGTCATGCGCCGGTCAGCTTCGGCGCACCCGCCAATGCCACGGGCTGCGGACGAAAAAAAGCCCCGGCGCGAAACCGGGGCTTTCGATGGCTGCGAGGCGACCCGCGCGCTCAGCGCTTCAACAGGTCGCGGATCTCGGTCAGCAGCTGCACGTCGGCCGGCGGCGCGGGCGGCGCAGCGGGCGCCGGCTCGGGCGCGCGGCGCATGTTGTTCACCAGCTTGACCATCAGGAAGATGATCCACGCCAGGATGAGGAAGTTCAGCACCACTGTGATGAAGGAGCCATAGGCGAGCACCGCGCCTTGTTCCTTGGCGGCCTCAAGGCTGGTCGCCGTCACCGCGCCCGACAGGCCGATGAAGTAGTTGTTGAAGTCGAGCCCGCCGAAGATGGCGCCGATGATCGGCATGATGATGTCGTTGACAAGGCTGTCGACGATCTTGCCGAAGGCGCCGCCGATGATGACGCCAACCGCCAGATCCATCACGTTGCCTTTGGCGATGAACTCTTTGAACTCGCTTACCATGGACATGGATAGTCTCCCCGTTTTCCCACTTCAGGACCAGGGACGTCATGTCCCGGATTCTGTGCGACCGTAGCGTTAGCAGATGCACAAATTTATAAAACGTTTAATTTTTTAACGCCCTGCCGGGTCCGCGGCGTTTCTGGACAAAGCAGCGCTGTTATGCTTGCGTCACAATCCGGGACCTTGAGGGAGGAGAGATGAGCGGCTGGCTGGTGCTGGGCGTCGCCCTTGCCTATCTCGCGTCGTTGTTTGCGGTGGCGAGTTACGGCGACCGTATCGCGTCGCGCCGCGCCGTCAACGCTCCGCGACCGTACATCTACGCGCTTAGCCTCGCCGTCTACTGCACGTCCTGGACATTCTTCGGATCCGTCGGCCTTGCCGCGGAACGCGGCTTGGAGTTCCTCGGCATCTATCTTGGCCCTCTGATCATGTTTACCTTCGGCCTGCCGCTGATCCGGCTGATCGTGTTGCGAGCGAAGGCTGAGAACATCACTTCGGTGGCCGATTTCCTCGCCGCCCGCTACGGCAAGAGTTCCGGCGTGGCGGCGCTCGCCGCTTTCATCGCGGTGGTCGGCGCCGTGCCCTATGTTGCACTGCAATTGAAGGCGATCTCGGATTCGGTGACACTGGTGGTGTCCAATTATTCGGGAACCGAGATGGTAACGCTGCCGTTTGGCGTCGACATCTCGCTGATCATCGCGCTGCTGCTTTCGCTGTTCGCCATTCTGTTCGGCACCCGCCACGCCGATGCGACCGAACACCAGGACGGACTCATTCTGGCGATTGCGCTGGAATCGGTGATCAAGCTCGCCGCATTCCTGATTGTCGGCGCGGTCGTCACTTTCGCGATTTTCGACGGTCCCTTCGCCTTGGCGCGCGCGGCGTCAGGCGAGCCGCGAATCGCTGAAGCGCTGGCCGCCGGTTCGTCGGGAGGAAACTGGATCGTGCTGACGTTGTTATCGGCATTCGCCGTCCTCGCCTTGCCGCGCGAGTTCGGTGTCACCGTGGTGGAGAACCGCTCTGTCAGCGAATTGAAGGCCGCCGGCTGGCTGTTCCCGCTCTACCTCGTTGCAATCAACATTTTCGTGTTTCCGATTGCCGCTGCCGGAATCCTGACATTCGGCAACACGGTTCCCGGAGATTCCTTCGTGCTGGCGCTGCCGATGGCACAGGGCTACGATCTCGTCGCCTTCATCACGTTCATCGGCGGCCTGTCGGCAGCGACCGCCATGGTGATTGTGGCCAGCGTTGCGCTGGCTATCATGATCTCCAATGACATCGTTATCCCGCTGTTGCTGCGTCAAGGCGGCGGACAGCCTGCCAGCGGCGGCGACTGGTCGGCGCTGATTCTCAACATCCGCCGCATCGCGATTTTTGTCGTACTGGTCGCCGCATTTCTCTACTACCGTCAAGCGGCAAACAACACCCGCCTGGCTTCGATCGGACTTCTGTCCTTTGCAGCTGTGGCGCAGTTCGCGCCGTCGCTGCTGATCGGCCTGACATGGCGAAAGGCGAACGCGCGTGGCGCCAAGCTTGGTCTTTCCGCCGGCTTTGCTGTCTGGGGTTACACGCTGCTGGCGCCGGCGCTTGCCGGGCCGGGTTCCGATTTCACGGAACACGGGCTGTTCGATCTCGGCTTCCTGAAGCCGCAATCGCTGTTCGGCTTTTCCTTCGAACCGCTGGCGCATGGTGTGTTCTGGAGCCTGCTTGCCAATACGGTGCTGCTGATCGCAGGTTCGTTGTCCCGGCCGGCGACTGCACTGGAGCGCATCCAGGCCGCCGCCTTCATCCCGCGCGAGACGCCGCAAATTGCCGCGCTGCGCCGGTTCCGCACATCGATCACGGTCGACGAAGTGAAGGATTGCATTGCGCGTTATGTCGGTGTGGAGCGCACCGAACGGTCCTTCGAGGCATTCGCGGCGCGCGAGGGCCGGCGGCTTGCCGGTTCCGCGCCGGCGGATATGCCAACCTTGCGTTTCGCCGAGCAGCTGCTCGCCAGCGCCATCGGGTCATCCTCGTCGCGGCTGGTGCTATCGCTGCTGATGCAGAAAGAGGAAACCTCGCGCAGCGAGGCGATGCGCCTGCTCGACGACGCGTCGGAAGCGCTGCAACAGAACCGCGACCTGCTGCAGACTGCGCTCGACCAGATGGAGCAGGGCATCACCGTGCTCGATCGCGATTTCCGGCTGACCTGCTGGAACCGGCAGTTTCGCCGCCTGCTCGACCTGCCCCCCGAGATCGGACAGTTCGGCACGCCGCTGACGGAAATCCTGGAGCGTCTGAAATCGGGCGGGCAAATCGTGGACGCTTCACTTGCCGAAGCCGTGCGCCGGCTGGCCGCGTTCGGCGAACCGTGGCGGCTGGAACTGTCGCGCTCGGGGCGCACGCTGGAAATCCGCTCCAACCCGATGCCGGATGGCGGGCTGGTCACCACCTATACCGACATCACCAAACAGGTTCTGGCCGACCAGGCGCTGAAGCGGGCCAACGAAAGCCTTGAACAACGCGTCGCCGAACGCACTGGCGAACTGACAAGGGTCAACAAGGAACTGGCAGGCGCGCGCCAACGCGCCGACGACGCCAATATCTCCAAGACCCGATTCCTGGCGGCAGCGGGGCACGACATCCTGCAACCGCTCAATGCGGCGCGGCTCTATTCGTCCTCGTTGGTCGACCGGTTGGGCGAAAGCGAAAACCGGGACATCGTGCGCAACATCGACACCTCGCTTGAATCGGTCGAGGCGATCCTTGGCGCGGTGCTCGACATTTCGCGTCTGGACACCGGGGCAATGAAACCGGCGCCGACCGTGTTCAGCCTCGGCGAATTGCTCGCGCAGATCGGTAACGACTTCCAGCCGGTTGCCGGCAACAAGGGGTTGAAACTGCGTATCGTTTCGACCTCGCTCAACGTGCGTACCGATCGCAACCTGATGCGGCGGCTGATCCAGAACCTCGTCTCCAACGCAATCAAGTACACACCGGCTGGCCGTGTACTGGTCGGCGTGCGCCGGCGCGGCAGCGGGCTGTCGGTTGAAGTCTATGATACCGGAATCGGCATCGCCCCCGGCAAGACCCGCGTCGTATTCCAGGAGTTCACCCGCCTGGACGAAGGAGCGCGCGAGGCTTCGGGTCTCGGGCTCGGTGTTTCCATCGTGGGTCGAATAAGCGGCGTGCTCGGCTTTCCAAGCCAGCTCGAGTCCAGACCGGGGCTCGGGTCGCGCTTTTCGGTGCGTGTTCCGGTCAGCGCCGAGCCGTTGACGCAAGTCGATGTCGTGCGCACCACCAACCGGCCCGGACCGACCCGCTTCGACGGGCTGAAAGTCGCCTGTCTCGACAATGACCCTCAGATCCTTTCCGGCATGAAGCTGCTGCTCGAAGGTTGGGGCTGCGATGTGCAACTGGCCGAAAGCCGTGCCGAACTCTTCGCCGGCTTCACCGGCCATGGCCTCCCGGCAATCCTGCTGGCGGATTATCACCTGTCGGGCGATCTGGGCCTCGACGTGATCGAAGACGCGCGCGCGACATTCAACCCCGGTCTGGCGGCGGTGCTGGTGACCGCCGACCGCTCTGCGGAAGTAAAGGCGCGCGCAGCCGGGATGGATGTCGCGATCCTGCACAAGCCGCTTCGCCCGGCGGCGCTACGCGCCATCGTCGCCCAGCACCGTGCGCTGCGGATAGCGGCGGAATAGCGCAGGATTGGCTGAGCGTCAGTCGTGATGCTCAGGCCGGAACGTGCAGCGCATCCGCACCGATTTTCGACAGGCGGATGACGGCCTGCGTCCGGCTGTCGACATCGAGTTTCTGCAGCACCGCCGAGACCTGCGCCTTGATGGTCGCTTCGGACACGCCGAGCTCGTAGGCGATCTGCTTGTTGAGCAAACCCTCGGCCAGCATGCCGAGCACGCGCGCCTGTTGCGGCGTCAGGGTCTGGATGCGTTCGATCAGATCGGCGACCTCCGGATCGTGCTCCGCGCCGAGATCCACGCCGGGCGGCAGCGCCACCTCGCCATCCAGCACGCGTTCGATCGCCGTACGGATGCCGTCCGGCCCGCTCGCCTTGGAGATGAAGCCCGAAGCGCCGAGTTCGATCGCACGGCGGATAGTAGCTGGATCGTCGCGGCCGGAAATCACCACCACCGGCGTACCGGGATGCGTCGCGCGCATGGATACCAGACCGGAAAGCCCGCTGGCGCCGGGCATGGTGAGATCGAGCAGCAGCATGTCGATCTGCGGGTTGGCGTCGACCGCCTTGACAGCGGCGTCGAAATCCTCGGCTTCAAGAACGTTCGTTCCCGTTCCGAAACCGGAAAGGGCCTCGCGCATGGCGCCGCGGATCAGCGGATGGTCGTCCGCAACCAGAAAGGTCAGCTTGTCCGGCATGTCGTCCTCCCGCGGCAACGTTACCGAAGCCTGTTGTGTGTTTGTCACACGACTTTAGTCGGATAACGGGAGGTTTCAACTGTATTCTGGCGCCGCCGGCATTCCGGGTGCGTTACGATCACGCCTTCACGCCCGGTCGGAACCGATGCCACAGCGCCGGGAGCCGCAACACGATCCACAGTGCGGTCCAGACGTTTCCGAGCACGAAGATCGGCGCGATCCAGAACAGGCGTCGCCAGCCGGTCTCCAGCTGTGCGATCAGGACGGCGGCGATGACAAAGCCGAGATAGAGATCGCCAAGCGTGACGATGCCCCAGGGATCAGATGTCAACCACGCACCGGCTTCGCCGAAAGACCCGGTCATCATCGCCCAGACGATGGCGCCGGCGAGCGCCAGCCCGCCGATGGCAATGGCGATTCTCATCACGTTCATCACTCGCTCCATTGTCTTTCCGACCGGGCTACGGAAGCGACCCATCATACTCCCCATACGCAGCGATGCGAGCATGGATGCTGTACTGCAGGCCACCCTCCCGCTGAATTGCCGGTTGCTTCCCCCGACCGTCCGCGGGATGCGGCTTGCGCGGCCAAGCCGCATCGGCCAAACCGGCTTCGCAATCGGAACAGTCGCCCATGCCCGCGCTTCGCACACACCTCTCCTTCGTCAATACATGGGAATGCGATGAGAACGCGCACATGAACGTGCAGTTCTACTTTCGCCGTTTCGATGAGGCGCGGCGCTTCTTCGCACTGGCATGCGGCCTGCGCCTGAAGGAGGTTGCTGCTCCGCGAAATCGCCATGTCCGCTTCCATGGCGAGTGCCACGCCGCAACACCTCTGGCCATCGACTCGGCGATTGCCGACAAGCCGCTGACGATCGGCGCGGTGGTGCACCGGATGGTGGAAACGGGCAGCGGAAAGCTCTGCGCCACTGCGCTGGAGAGCCCGCTTCTCGTCATCAACCCGCGAGCCGATGCGATGACCGACGCCATTCCTGCCGAGGCCATGCCGCGCGGAGTTTCCGCCGAACCGTTGGTGGCCTTGCCTGCGGCCAGGTTTCGCGCGACCGGCGCGCAGGTGACCCATCAGGCGATCATGCAGCCGGCCGATTGCGACTTCGACGGCTTGTTGCTGGAGCAGCGCGCCATCGGCTTTTTCACCGACGCCGCCGCCCATGTGTGGGACAATGCCGGTCTGACCACTGCGTGGCTGAACGCCAATGGCTACGGCCGCGTCGCGGTGGAGATGAAAATCACCCGCCATCGCGATATCCGCTGCGGCGATGCGGTTCGCCTGTTGTCGGCTGCAATCGATCAAGCTGGCAAGACGATAACCATCCGCCACGAGATCGTCTCGGCAGTTGACGATACCGCGCTTGCTTCCGGCGAAGTCGTGGCCCTGACGATGGATCTGGCGACCCGGCGCGCCGTGCCTCTTCCCGCTGGCGTCACACTTGCCGCAGCCGATCGGTGGAATTGACTCTAAGCGCCATTTGTCCGTAGAGCCAACAACAGGAACATGTTGTGTTTGTGTGGCGGAGTTGGCCTTCATGGCGTCGCAAGACCTGAACGCGGTGTTTGCCGCCCTGTCCGATCCCACCCGCCGCGCAGTGCTGGCGCGGCTCGCCAAGGGCGAGGCGACGGTCACCGAACTGGCGAAGCCATTTGCCATGGCGTTGCCGACGTTTTCGCGGCATCTGCAGGTGCTGGAGCGCGCCGGGTTGATCGAGCGCGGGCGCGACCGCCAGTACCGCCCGTGCCGCATCGACGCAGGACCGCTGAAGCAGGCGAGCGGCTGGATCGAACAGTTCGCACCGCTCTGGGAAGACCGCTTCGATCGTTTCGACGCCATGTTGACGGAATTGCAGCAGACCTTGCGCGACGGCCCGGCCTGACGGCGGGCGCAATCTGTTTCCGATCCGGCTCGGCGCCAATCCGGCCATGGCGCGGAAGAGCGGGAGGGTCTAGAACGATGCAGCAAACGCGCCACGGGAGGCTCTCATGCTGCGCATCATTGGATACATTATCGGGATCGTCGTCCTTGCCGTGGCGGGAATTCTCGCTGTCGCCGCCTTCCAGCCGGACAGTTTCCGCATCGAGCGCTCGGCGGTTATCGACGCTCCGCCGGAAAAGATCGAGGCGATCCTCACCGATTTCCGCCGGGCGAAGGAATGGTCCCCCTGGGAAGAACTCGACCCGAACCTGCAGCGCACCATCGGCGGCGCTGAGACCGGCGTCGGCGCCACCTACGCCTGGAGCGGCAACAACGACGTCGGCGCCGGCCGTCAGGAAATCACCGCCGTGGAACCGGGCAAGCTGGTGCGCGTCAATCTCGAATTCGAACGCCCGATGAAGACCGTCAACACGGTCGAGTATTCACTCCAGCCCGAAGGCGACGGCACGAAGGTGACATGGGCGATGTTTGGTCCACAGCCACTGATCGGCCGCGCCTTCGGCCTGTTCATGGATATCGATGCGATGGTCGGCAAGGATTTCGAAAAAGGCCTTTCGAATTTGAAGGCGCTCGCCGAGCAACCATGAAGCCGCGCAGCGACACGGCCTATGGTTCCAGTTCGACATCCCAATAGAGATAATCCATCCAGCTTTCGTGCAGGTGGTTCGGCGGGAACTTGCGGCCCTTGTTGTGCAGGTCCTGCACGGTGGGGTTCACCGGCTTGTGCATCGGGATCATGCCGGCGACCTTCGGCAGCATGCCGCCCTTGCGCAGGTTGCAGGGCGAGCAGGCGGCGACGACATTCTCCCAGGTCGTCTGGCCGCCAAGCCGGCGCGGGATCACATGGTCGAAGGTCAGATCCTCGGGCGAACCGCAATACTGGCACTGGAACTGGTCGCGCAGGAAGACATTGAAGCGCGTGAAGGCAGGATGCGCCGCCGGCTTCACATAGGCCTTCAGGCTCACCACGCTCGGGATCTTCATGCGGAAGGAGGGTGAGGAGATTTCGTGCTCGTATTCGGCGACGATGTGCACCCGGTCGAGGAAGACCGCCTTGACCGCGTCCTGCCACGACCACAACGACAGCGGATAATAGCTGAGCGGCCGGTAATCGGCATTCAGGACAAGTGCCGGAAGCCCGTCCGGCGACACCGCGATCGTCAAGGCAGGACACCTCGCATGTTCGATCCGAAAGCGTTGAACCCGATTCGGATGACACAAGCATGACGAACGCGCCGGAAACGCGTTCCGGAACGCGCGAAATTGATTGCTGTGGCGTTCGGACTAATCCAGACCTTCACTCCCCGATAGACGGCGCAACTTCGCGCCCCTTGTGAATCGCATAATAGGCCCAAAACAGCCGCGCGGCTACCCCCCGCCATGGCGACCAGCGTTCGGCCATCGCGCGCAGCGCCTTGTCCGCCGGGCGGACCTCCATGTCCCACGCCATCTGGGCGACATTCTGCAGCGCAACGTCGCCGGCCGGGAAGATGTCCGGATGGCCGGCCGCAAACAGCAGGTAAACCTCCGCTGTCCACGGCCCGATCCCCTTGACCGCCGTCATCGCGGCGATGGCGGCGGCGGCGGGCAACGCGCACATGTGGTGCAGGTCGAGCGCGCCGCACGAAACCGCCTCGCTGATCGCGGCGATCGTGCGTTGCTTCGGGCGCGACAATCCGGCTTCTCGCCAGACGTCCGGGCCGGCGGAAAGGAAATTCTGCGGCGTCAGCGGCTTTACCACCCGCTCCAGCCTTGCCTGGATCGCGTCTCCGGCCTGCTTCGACACCTGCTGGGCGACCACGACCGAGACCAGGCTTTCGAAGCCCGGGGCGGAACGGCGCAGCGGCACCTCGCCCGTCGCCTCGACCATGCGGGCGAGAACCGGATCGGCGGCGCTCAAGTGATGCAGCCCCTCGGCGATGTCGTCCTGGCAGGCGATGATGCGCATGGCTCAACCCGTCCCGGCCGCTTCACGCGCCTCGGCGATCGCCCGGTCGCGAAACACGCGGCGGATCACCTTGCCGGTGGTGGTGAGCGGCATGTCATCGACGAAGGCGATTTCGCGCGGATATTCATGTGCGCTCAGCCGTTCGCGCACCCAAAGGCGGATTTCGTCTTCCAGTGCCTTGCCCGGGGAATGGCCGGGCTTCAGCACGACATACGCCTTGACGATCTCGGTGCGTACGGGATCGGGCTTGCCGACGGCTGCGGCAAGTGCGATCGCGGGATGGCCGATCAGGCAATCCTCCACTTCGCCCGGACCGATGCGATAGCCCGACGAGGTGATCACGTCGTCGTCGCGGCCGAAGAAATGCACATAGCCGTCGGGATCGCGCACGCCCTGGTCGCCCGTCGTCATCCAGTCGCCGATGAACTTCGCGGCGGTGGCGGCCTCGTTCTTCCAGTAGCCGAGGAACATTACCGGATCGGGACGCCTGACCGCGATCTGGCCGGGAACGCCGTCCGGCGCAGGATTGCCGTCCGCGTCGATCACGTCGACGACATGGCCTGGCGTTGGCAGGCCGATCGCGCCGGGGCGGGTGACGCCGAGCGTGGCGCAGGAGCCGAGCACGAGGTTGCACTCGGTCTGGCCGTAGAATTCATTGATGGTGACGCCAAGCTGTTCCCGCGCCCATACGAAGGTTTCGCGGCCAAGCGATTCGCCGCCTGAGCCGATCGTGCGCAAGGCGAGTGCCCGCCTGGCGCGCGGGTCCGGCACGGTTTTCAGCATCTTCAGCGCCGTCGGCGGCAGGAAGGCGTTCGCCACACCGGCGCGCTCCATCACGTCGAGCGCCCATTGCGGCGTGAACTTGGTGGTGCGCGCCGCCACCACCGGCACGCCGAAATAAAGGCCGGGCAACAGCACGTTCAGCAAGCCGCCGGCCCAGGCCCAGTCGGCCGGGGTCCACAGCCGGTCGCCCTCTTGCGGCAGGAACTCGTGATGCATCTGTACACCGGGCAGGTGGCCGAGCAGCACCCGGTGGCCATGCAGCGCACCCTTTGGCGGACCGGTGGTGCCCGAGGTGTAGATCATCATCGCCGGATCGTCAGGCCCGGTGTCGATCGCGTCGAAACCGGACGGCTTTCCGGCCATCGCCGCTTCGAAACCGGTCGCTCCGGCCGGTATGTCGTTGCCGGTCACGAAAACGGCCTGCAGTTCAGGCAGGCTTTGCCGCAACGCCGCGATGCGCGCCGCCCCGCCGGCATCGGTGATCACGGCGCGCGCACCGCAATGGCCGAGGCGAAAGCTCAGCGCCTCAACGCCGAACAGCACGGCGAGCGGTACGGCGATGGCGCCTGCCTTGTAGATGGCCGCATGGGCGATCGCGGTCTCGAAGGATTGCGGCAGCAGGATCGCCACGCGGTCGCCGGGGCTGACGCCGGCCGCCACAAGAACATGAGCAAGGCGGTTCGATTGCTGCGAAAGCGCCGCAAATGTCAGGCTGCGCGGCTTCTCTTCGGTGAAATCGTACAGCGCGACCCTGCCCGGCTCGCGCGCCGCCCATGTGTCGGCCACCGCAACGCCGATGTTGAACCGGTCCGGAACCGGCCAGCGAAAATCGCCAAACAGGGACGGGTAGTCTGGGCGGTCCGGCAGCATTTCGTCCTTGCGTGGTCCTGTCACCTCGTCGGATGGCGGGCCGTCCCTCCCGTTGTCCCGTCGCCAGGGAAAAAGGGATGGCCCGGCTCACTGACCTTAACGCGCCCATCTTCTCATAGGAAGTGTGGGCGCAGGGCGCGTGCGGGCTCATTGCGGCACAAGAACCTTCAATGCGCCCGGATGCAGCCGGAATTCGATGTATTCGTGCAGTTCGGTCAGTTCGCCGTCGATTGACGCCCGCGCGCCGGGCTTGATTTCGGGAAAGCGCAGGATGACGGAGCGGACGCGGCAGACATTGAGGGTATCGCGATTGCGCCATCGGCCGTGCAAGAAACCGATTGCCACCTTGAACGCCTGTCGCATCGCCAGACGGTCGATCCGGTAGACTCCGAGCACCCCGGCGTCGATGCTCTCGGCAATCGGCAACAAGGTGACGCCGTGCGGGTTCGTCGAAATCGCCAGCATGCTCACCTTGTGTTCTTCGGTTGTCCCGTCCAGCGCGATTTCCACACGAAATGCCGGTGGCCGCAACAACGGGGAAAGCGAAGCGCGCGCGATCGCCAGAATCTTGCCGGAACGCGAGCGATGGTCGAGCTTCTCGCGCTCGACCACCATGCGCGGCTGGATGCCAAGCGAGAACTGGTGGATGAACGGCCGGTCGTTGGCGGTTGCGATGTCGGCATCCGCGATTTTGCCCTCTGCGAGCGCGGCAATGGCCGCGTTCAACTCGAGCGGGATTGCGAGTGTGCGGGCAAAAAGGTTCATCGTGCCTGCCGGAAGCACCCCGAGCGCCTTTTCATGTTTCCAGGCCAATGCGGCGGCGGCCGAAACTGTTCCGTCGCCGCCGCCGGCGATCACGCCGTCGACCGAAGGTTCGGAGAATGCGATCTCCAGAGCATCGCCAATCATCGCTCCTGTGACGATATCGTAATCGATGACATGGCCGCATGCGGTGAAGCCGCTCACAATGGCTGTGGTCAAGGCTTCAAGATCGGCGGTCTTCAGTGTGCCGCCGTCCCGGTTAAGCACTGCTCGCAGGCGCATGGCGTGGTTCCTTTGACACTTGGCCGGGGCCACCCCGGGCGTCACCTATGCGCATACCCTCAACTGTGGACAAATCGCGGACAGGTCCGAATGAAAAACCCGGATGTCGGGGTGTTGTCAGGCACCGTCGAAATCCCCGCAGGACACCGAACCGCGATTGCGGAAGCGGCAGCGCCTTTGGTGGCGACGCCTGTCGATGTCGCGCCAATGCCGCTTGCCGCGCAAAGGTCGCGTCGATATCCATCGTGCATCCGGCGGCCACTGCGCGCCGTCCGCCAGGCTTTTTCATCACGGATACGCTCATGGTCCGATTCCGACATTTGCTTCCCATTGCCACCGTTCTGCGGGCAAATGCCGGAATCGCGGGATCACTAACAAATATATGAATTTATTGGAGTTTTCGAATTTCTTGGCATTTGGTCCTTCACTTGCGTTAGGGGGACATAAAATGTCAAACCCGCTCCACTAAAGGGAGAAATCTGCGCCACATTGTGCGATGTGGTTGTCCCAGATGCGATCCGTCACGCTGGCGCCGAAGCCGCCCTCGCCGTCGGAGAACAGGAAGCCGCCCTTGTTGGCGGCCACGCCGCAGACATCGGTCTCTTCAACAATGCGACGCACGGCGCCCGTCATGGCGTCGACAATCAGCGCGCAATTGCCGTGCGGAGAGGTGAGCGCGATGCTGTTCCCGGCGCGGTTGACCGCAACCGAGCCGACATAGTTTGAAAGCCGCGCCAGGATCAGTTCCGCGATCTCAACCGGCTGCATCGCCTCGCCTGGCGCAGCTCGTAGCAGCAGCGGCGGGCGCGCCGACGGAGGGCCTTCCCACTGGCAGCCGATCCACACGGCGCCGTCTGCGGTCATGTCCATGTGGCGGGTGGACAACTGCGAAAGGCCCGGCGGCACGTTGTGTTTCTCGATCAGCGTTCCATTCTCGCGGTCGATGAAGACCACGCAAGGCTGCATGGTCGAAAGGTTCAGCTTGGCGCGGCCGTAATCCGGATGGGTCTCGATGCCGCCATTGGCGATCGCAAGCGTCCGCCCGTCGCCGAGCAGCAGCAATTCGTGCGGATCCATGCCGAAGGTCGGGAATTCGCCGATGCGCACGAAGCCTGCGGTCGCATCGTAGATGCCGATCACGCCTGCCGCGGCGTCGAAGTCGTTCTCGGTCGCATAGAGCAGAGCACCGTCCGGCGAGAACACGCCGTGGCCGAAGAAATGCCGGTCGGGCGGTGTTGCGAAGGCGATCGGCGCGCTGTCGCCGGTGCGATCCACGGCAACCGCAAACCGACCCGGCCGGCGCGCGAATGCGACGATCCAGCGCCCGGTGCGATCCGCAGCGACATCATGTCCGCGATCGGGCAGGGCAACGTCGCGCAGGATCGTCCCATCGCCGTCGAGGACGGAAAAACCGGCGAGCCCGTCCCGCATCCAGGCCGCGGCGAAGAGGTCTCGCCTGGCGCCCGCCCAAACGGCTTTTGGCCGAAGGCTCGCCCACGAGCCCGCCAGCAAACCGGCGGAAAGCAGCAAGCCGCGGCGCGTCGGCATTTCAGTCGCCGTCGAGCGGCGAGAAGCCGGCCGACAGGCCGAGCCCGCCCGCAAGATCGTTGGTGAACAGCCGGCGCAGGCTTTTTGTGACGATCAGCAGGTATTGCAGCGTCTGGCGTTCGTGAAAATCGGTCGCGGCCTGCGGCATCGGCATCGACAGTTTTCGGATCGCCCGGCGCGCATTGGCGAATTCGAACATCACCGATCGCACGGCGAGCGCCCTGTCAGGCGGCAGCAGCAGCGCGATTTCGGTCACGTCGACAATCTGCTCCATCCCGTCAAAGGCGGCGGCGATGCTCTCGCCGGTCATGCCCGAGCGCCACCACGGCGCAAGCTTCGGCTTCGCGCCGGCCGCATCCGGCCCCATGAAAGGGCGCAACCGCACATCGTCGATCATCTCGGCGCCGTTGATCAGCACGCCGAGCAGCGCACGCAGGCTTTCCTCCTCGTTGCGGAAATCGGCATGGCGCGGCGCCGGCTCGGCAAAGCGCATCGCGATGCCGTCCGGTTTGTCCCATTCTTCCGCCAGTTCAGTCGCTGTCGCCTCGATGCGCCGGCAGACGGCGGCGGCGAAGCGGCAACGGAACCCGTCTCCCGTTGCGAGCGATTCGGCGCCGGTCCCGAACAGCAGGTATTCCAGCGCACCCAGCCCCTGCAACGCGACGCTCTTTGTGGCGAGACTTTCGGCGCTTGCCGCTGTCTTATCCTTTTCGGACAGCACCGTCTGGATCTGCCGCAGGCCGATGCCGCGCCGGTCCGGAAAGAAGAACATCCTGTCAGCGCGATTGTCCTCGAGCACAGGTCCGAAGCGGACGATCTCAATGCGCGACCAGGCGACCACGAGGGAACGGAAACGCGCCTGCGCCTGCTCGAACGCGGCCTGCGACGGCGTGGCGCACAGCCGGTCGGCCGCCGCCGCCATCAGTTCCGCATCCTGTCGCAACCGCTCATAGCCGGGCTGGATGAACGCGCGCACGGCCGAATGGAGCACATCGGAGACGCTGACCCGCCGGCTTTGCGCTTGGGCAAGACGGGTCGACACCAGGCCGGCGGCCGCAAGCGTCAGAAAGGCGCGTCGTCTCATAGCGACTCCAGGAAGCGGATCAGCGCCTCGCGGTCCTGCCTTGACAGATCGGCGAAACCGTCGCGCGCGGCCTGCGCCTCGCCGCCATGCCACAGGATCGCCTCGGTCAGGTTGCGGGCGCGGCCGTCATGCAGGAAGAAGGTATGGCCGCTGACCGTCTGCGTCAAACCGATGCCCCACAGCGGCGGCGTGCGCCATTCCCTGCCAGAGGCCTCGCCGACCGGCTGGCCGTCGGCAAGGCCCTCGCCCATGTCATGCAATAGGAAATCGGAGTAGGGCCAGATCAGCTGGAAGGCCTGCGCCTTGTTCTCCGCATCGCGGCGGGTGACGAATTTCGGCGTGTGGCAGCCGGTGCATCCGATGCCGTAGAACAGTTCCTTGCCGCGCAAAACTGTCGCGTCGCCGACATCGCGGCGGGCCGGCACTGCGAGGTTCTGCGAATAGAAGGTGACGAGATCGAGCACCGGATCTGGCGCCTCGGTCTTGCCGAGCCGCTCCTGCTCGCCTGTCGGCAGGGCGCGGCAGGCGGTCTGCACCGCCGTGCAATCGCCGAACGGGTCGGGGACGTCGGGCGTCGAGATTCCGATGTCGCCGCTGAACGCGCCGGCGGACTGCTCACGCACCGTAGCGTTCTGCGCCTTCCATCCGAACCGGCCGATGCGCGGGTTTTCCGCCGTATGTCCGGCCGCGAATGCGAGCTTTCCCGAAATGCCGTCGCCATCCCGGTCATCGGGATCGGCGAGCGCAAACAAATCGGCCGGGTGGATGGCCTCGATCAGCCCCATCCCGGTCATCGGGTTGGCGATGCGCGGCGACAGCGTCACACCGTCCGCCAAGGGGCCGTAGGCGAGATCGGCAACTGAATAGGACGGCTTGCGCAACGCCACCACCGTGCCGTCGCCAAGCGTCACCGGGGTCTCGACATAGTCGATCGCCATTCGTCCCTCCGCCTTCAGCCCGGGAACGGCGAGATCCTGCAACTGGCCGCCATAGACGGGATCGGGGAAGTTCATTGCCGCGTGGCTGGCCACGGCCGCGCGCTCGGCCTCGTCTTGCGGCGGCCGCGCCAGGCGCAGGAACATCGAGGTCGCATCGGCGCCCCCCTCCGGCGGATGCCCGCGCCCGTCCTTCAGGTGGCAACTCTGGCAGCCGCGCGCGTTGAACAGCGGCCCGAGCCCGTCGGATGCCTGGGTGGAGGACGGCGACGACACCCAAAGCTTGCGAAACAGCGCGTTGCCGAGCTTGAACGTTTCCTCCTCGCTGAATTCCAGGTTCTGCGAGAAATGCGAGAACGCATCTCGGTTGACGATCTTGGTGGAGGTCGCCGCGCCGCCTGACATGGCCTCGAAGCGCTCCGGCTTGCTGAAATCCGTCGCCGGACGGGTCACGGCGGCAACGCGCTTGCGGTCCTTCGGCGAAAGATCGAAGCGCTCCGCCATTTCCGGGCGCTTGTCGGGCGGCGCGCTGGACGCAACGCCGCCAGCGAAAGCGGCTCCGGCGACAACAACGGTCAGGGCGACCGCACGTGCAATCGCACAACCGAAGCCCGCAAGTACCGCCTTTGTTTTCATGCCGCCGCCTTCCGGCCTGGCCGGGTTTGTCCGCACCGCGCCGGGTCGCGCCACCTTATTGGAACACCGCGTCCGGGTTGTCGAGGCTGTCGGAGCCTTCCAGTTCTACGCCTTGCAGGTCGAGCGCGGCGATGACCCTTTCGATGGAACGGGTCTGGTCGATCAGCGCGTCGATGGCGGCCTGCACGGCAGCGTTGCCGGCCTCGTTGCCCTCGCCGATCATCTGGTCGTAGGCTTCGCCGTTTCTCGCCCGGGCTTCGATCGCCTGCATGGCCTCAACCGTGGCGTCGAGCTTGCCGCGCAGTTCCTCGTCCAGCGCCACGTCCCTTTCGGCAACCAGCGCCGAGAGCGACGGGCCTTCCACCTTGGCGTCATCGCTTGCCGTGTAGACGCCGAGATAGACATTGCGGATGCCGACCGCGTCATACAGATGTGAGATGTGGGTGTTGTCGGAGAAGCAGTCGTGCTCCTCCTCCGGATCGTGCAGCAGCAGGCCGAGCTTCATGCGCTCGCCGGCGAGTTCGCCGTAGGAGAGCGAGCCCATGCCGGTCAGCATCGCGGTCAGGCCGGCCTTGGCGTCGCCGTTGACGAGGACCGTGCGCGCCGCGCCGCCCTCGGCCCAGTTGGCGACCATTTCCTCGAGATCGGCGACCAGCAGCTTCGAGGCCGAGGCGAGATACTGCGCGCGGCGGTCGCAATTGCCGTTGGTGCAGGCGTCGCCGGCGGCGAAATCGCTCCACGGCCGTGCGCCGGCGCCGGGGCTGGTCCCGTTCAGATCCTGGCCCCAAAGCAGGAACTCGATCGCGTGATAGCCGGTTGCGACATTCGCCTCCACATTGCCCGCCTCCTGCAGCGTGCCGGACAGGAATTCCGGCGTCAGCGCCGTGGCGTCGACCGTCTGCCCGTTGATGGCGATCTGCGGGTTGGCGATCACGTTGGCGGTGTAGAGCGCATTGCTATCGCTTTCCGAACCGTAGCTGGCGTCGACATAATCGATCAGCCCCTCGTCGAGCGGCCAGGCGTTCACCCGCCCTTCCCAGTCGTCGACGATCGGATTGCCAAACCGGAAGGCTTCCGTCTGCTGGTAGGGAATGCGCGCGGCCTTCCAGGCAGCGCGGGCGGCGTCCAGCGTCCCGGCCGAAGGGCTGGCGATCAGCGCCATCACCGCCGCATCCAGCGCCCTGGCGGTGGCAGCTGAGTCACTGTAGCCGGCGAGCGCCACGTCGGCGTAGTTTTTCAGGACGCCAGAGGCGTCGGTCTCGGCCAGCGCAGGTGCTGCCGACAGGCTGGCTGCGAAAGCGGCTGCGGCCAGTCGCCGCGCGGTTTTCTTTGCGATCGGCATGAATTTCTCCCTCAGTGGATTGTTCTGGCTTGCGGTGCGTTGTGACGCACGGGATTTGCGGCGATGAAATCGGACACCACCAGCGGCGGGATCGGCAGCAGCATGCAGCCGGCGTATTTCAGCCGCATGGCGTAGTCGCCCGCGGCAATCACCGTCTCCGGCGCGCGCAACGGGCAGACCAGCGCACCGGCGCTCAGACGGCAGGACTCCTCGTCGCCGTGCTGGATCGCGGCAACCAGCGACAGCACGAGACACTCGTCGCGGCACAGGTGGCAGCTTTCGGACGGAAAGAACCGCAACGGGCAGGTCGCGCAGCGACCGAGCGTGGAGACAAAAGCGACCAGCCCGTCCACCACCACACCGGCCTGCGTTTCGCCGAGTCTCAGCGCATGCAGGCGGCGCAGCCTGTCCCACTGGCGCGGGTCTTGCGTCGCGCAGCCGCCGAGCCAGTTGCGGTAGCCCTTGACCACAAGGAATTCCGGCGTCCGGTCGAGATAGCGCAGTGCGGTAATGGCGTTCATCGCACGGCCCTTGACGATACAGCCCGGAACACCAACCCGGCTTGCGATGGGACCTTGCGCGCTGCGATTCCTACAAGGGGGCACGCGTCGCGGAGGGCAAACATGGGGTCGAACCGGACAAGGACGATCATGTTTTCCGGTTAGCGCGCGTCAAAACAGGAGTCAAACGGTATGTTTTAGAATAGTTCTTGAATTCCAGATACTTGGAACGATTCCAAACTGTGAACGCGGCGATTCCTCTTTGCGAATCAACGTGCCCTCCTACAAAACCCATGTGGAGATGTCCTTTCGCCTGAAGCGGTGACAAACTGCTCGCCGGCATTTTCAGAAGCGTCAGCCGCCGATCAGGATGGCGCGGAAATCGTTGACATTGGTCAGCGTCGGCCCGGTTATCACGGAACCTCCGATCGCACCGAAGAAGGAATGGGCGTCGTTGTTTGCGAGCGCGGCGGCAGCATCGATGCCGGCGGTGCGCGCCCTCGCCAGCGTTGCCGGGCCGGTCACTGCGCCGGCAACCTCGGCTGCGCCGTCGACGCCGTCGGTATCGCAGGCAATCGCGTCGATCCCCTCCGCGCCATCCAGCGCGAGCGCAAGCGCCAGACAGTATTCGGCGTTCGGGCCGCCGACGCCATTGCCGCGACGGGTCACGGTGAGTTCACCGCCGGAGAGCAGCAGCACCGGACTGTCACCCGCCCGCATCTCCGCCTTGATCGCCAGCGCCATTGCGGCGTGTCCGGCCGCCACGTCGCGCGCCTCGCCCTCCAGCGCATCGCCGAGCAGGCGCACGTCGCAACCGGCGGCGCGGGCGATTTCCGCCGCCGCGGCGAGCGATTGCGCCGGGGCTGCATAAATTCGGTTCTCCACGCGCGACAGGCGTTCGTCGCCTGGCGCGATGACGCCGCTGCCGCGATCAAGCGCGGCGCGCACGCTCGGCGGAACGGCGACGTTCCAGCGTTCAAGGATGGCCAGCGCATCGGCCGGGGTCGAGGCGTCGCCGACTGTCGGGCCGGAACCGATGAAGGCCGGATCGTCGCCCGGCACGTCGGAGATCAGCAGGGCCAGCATCGCAGCGGGATAGGCCGCAGCGGCAAGCTGCCCGCCCTTCACACTGCTCAGATGTTTGCGCACGGTGTTCATGCGGTCGATCGGCGCGCCGCAGGCGAGCAGCGCAGCGTTCACCGCCTGCTTTTCGGCCAATGTCACGCCCTCGACCGGCGCCACCAGCAGGGCCGAGGCGCCGCCGGAGATCAGCGCCAGCACGAAATCGCCCTCGCCGAGACCGTTGACCAGATCGAGCATGCGCAACGCTGCCCGATTGCCGGCTTCGTCCGGCACCGGATGGGCCGCCTCGACGATCTCCACGCCCTTGCACGGGCGACCATAGCCGTAGCGCGTGACGACCAACCCTTCGCACGGCCCCCAGGCCGCTTCCACCGCCTCGGCCATGCGCGCGCTCGCCTTGCCGGCGCCGATGACGACGACGCGACCTTGCGGTTTCGGGGGCAGGTGGGCGGCGAGCGAACGAATCGGATCGGCGACTTCCACCGCCTTGTCGAACAGGGCGCGCAGGAAACCGTGCCTGTCGGAAATCGTCATCGGTTGTTCTCCTGTCCCGCGCGACGTTTTCGGGTTCAAGCATGCCGTCCGCAATAGCGCCGCGCCAACGGCAAAGCGAGCGGATTTCAATATGAGATCAGGACCGTATGTCCACGACGCCCTTGCGATTTGTCGACGATACGCGCTGATGGCGATCACCGATTCGCCACAACGAGGCCGACCATGCCGATTTCCGCCGAAACGCTTGCCGCCCTGCGCGGCGTCACTACCGCCACCATCACCACCGTGCTGTTGAAGAAGGGCTTGCGCAATGTGTGGCTGCGCGGCGCAAGGCCGGTCAGGGACGGTCTGCCGCGCGTCGCCGGCGAGGCCTTCACCTTGCGTTTCGTGCCGGCGCGCGAGGATCTCGCAACGCCCGAAAGCTGGTCGTCGCCGATCTCCACCCGCGCTGCTATCGAGGCGATGCCGGAAGGCGTCATCGCGGTGACGGATGCGATGGGCGTCACCGACGCCGGCATCTTCGGCGACATCCTGTGCGCGCGCATGGTCAGGCGCGGCGTCGCCGCGCTGGTGACGGACGGTGTGGTGCGCGATCTCGCCGGCGTGTTGCAGACCGGCCTGCCGGTGTGGTGCGATGGCGTCGCCGCGCCGCCTTCGGTCGCCGGACTGACCTTTGTCGGTTGGCAGGAACCGGTCGCCTGCGGTGGTGTTGCGGTGTTTCCGGGCGATGCAATCGTTGCCGACGATGACGGCGCCGTGGTGATCCCGGCTGCGCTGGTCGAGGCGGTGACCGCAGAGGCGGTGGAGCAGGAACGCATGGAAGCCTGGATCATGCGCGAGGTGGAGAACGGGGCGGCGCTTCCCGGCCTCTATCCCATGAATGCCGAAACGAAGGCGCGCTACGCGGCCGGCAAGGCGAAGGCCTGACCGAAAGGCGGCGTGTCAACCTTCGGCGGGTGCGGCCGGTCGCCGCGCGCCATGACCTGAAACATCGGCGCCGATATCGGTGGGGAGCCGCAGAAACGGCAGCGCGGCCAGCGCCGTCGGAATCGCGATGCCCGCGAAGGCGAATGCAAAGCCGGCGGCCGAGAGCGCCGAGCCGGTCGCCATGTCGTACAGTTCCAGCAGCAGCGCGCCGAACGCCACCCCGCAGGCGATCGACAATTGCTGCGAAACAGCCGAGATCGCGGTCGCCTGGCTGAACTCGTCGTCCGGCGTTTCGGCGAAGGAAAGCGCGTTGATCGAGGTGAAGAACAGCGAGCGCACCAGCCCTGCGATGAACAGCACGCCGATGATGACGATCGCCGGTGTCGCCTGCGAGAACAGGGCCGGTGCGGCGATCAGCGCCGATCCCGCGAGCGCGGCAAACACCAGCGCGCTGCGAAACCCGACGGCGCGCAGCACCGGCTTGGCGAGGAACTTCATTGCCAGCGCACCGCCCGCGCCGGCAAAGGTCACGAGGCCGGATTCGAGCGGCGAGTAACCGAAGCCGAGTTGCAGCATCAGCGGCAGCAGGAAGGGCGAGGCGCCGATGCCGAGCCGGAACAGCGAGCCGCCGAGCACCGAGGCGGCAAAACTGCGATGGCGAAAGATGCGCGGATCGAGCAGCGGCCGCTCCGTGCGGCGCGCATGGGCGAAATAGGCGATGCCCGCCGCTACACCGGTCGCCACGGTTACGATCCCGACCGCCGGCGGCAGCGCCGGCATGGAGATCACCGAAAAGCCGAACACCACGCCGGACGCCGCCACCGCGCTGAGCAGGAATCCGGTCCAGTCGACCCGGCCGACATCGCGGGTCGGGGTCTGCGGCAGGAAGATGCCGGCAAGCACGATGCCGGCGAGACCGATCGGCACATTGACGAGGAAGATCCAGTGCCAGCTTGCGAATTCGGTCAGGAAGCCGCCGATCGGCGGACCGGCGATCGGCCCGATCAAACCGGGGATCGTCACCCAGGCCATCGCCGAGACGAGGTCGGCGCGCGGTGTCGAACGCACCAGCACGAGCCGGCCGACCGGTGTCATCATCGCCCCGCCCATGCCTTGCAGGAAGCGGGCGGCCACGAACCATTCCAGTGAATTCGCCGCCGCGCAGGCCACCGAACCGGCGACGAAGACGCCGATGGCAGCGCGGAATACGCTCTTTGCGCCGATGCGGTCTGCCATCCAGCCGCTCACCGGCACGAAGATCGCCAGCGCCACGAGATAGGCGGTCAATGCGAGCTTCAGCGCGATCGGGTCCGTGCCGAGATCGGCGGCAATCGCCGGCAGGGCAGTCGAGATCACGGTCGAATCCATCTGTTCCATGAACAGGGCGACGGCGAGGATGACGGGAACGGTGCGATTCACGGGGAGGGCACGGTGTGGGCCGGTTTGAAGACCGGCGCGTCTTAGCGCATTTGCGCGCCCGGCCAAATCGATTCCGGCAGTCGTTCCGCAATAACCTGGTGTCGGGTCCAATCACCGAACATTGAACACTGTGTTACTGGCCTGGGGGCCGGTTGCCATATGCATTCGTGTTTCCAGATTTATGGTGGTTTCGTACCGACCCGCATTTACACAGGAGGATACCATGCCCTTGCCTGCCCTGAGCCGCCGCAATTTCATGCACACCGCAGCGCTTACCGGCGCCGCGCTCGCCGCGCCGCAGATCATGGTGCGCGCCGCCCATGCGCTCGACATGTCTTTGGTGAAGCCCGCCGGCTTTGCCCGCTACACGCTTGGCGACTTCGAGATCACCGTCCTGACCGACGGCAACCGCATGGCCGACAAGCCGCAGTCGATCTTCGGCACCAACGTCACCGAGGCTGAGGTCGCCGACCTGCTGAAAGCCAATTACCTGCCGGCCGACAAGACGCAGTTCACCTTCTCGCCGACGCTGGTGAACACCGGAACCGACCTCGTGCTGTTCGACACCGGCAACGGAGAAGGCGGCCGCGAGGGCGGCGTCGGCCAGACGCTCGCCAACCTGCAGGCGGCCGGCTACAAGCCGGAGGATGTCACGGTCGTCGCCATCAGCCACATGCATCCCGATCATATCGGCGGCATGATGGAAGGCGGCGCGCCGGCCTACCCCAATGCGCGCTACGTGCTTGGCCAGACGGAGTTCGATTTCTGGAAGGACGATGCGCGCATGGGCACGCCGGCAGAAGGCGTGCACCAGCTGGTCAAGAAGAACATCGTTCCGGTCGTCGAGAAGGCGACGATGATCGGCGACGGCGGCGAGGTCGTGCCCGGCATCACCGGCATGGCGGCGGCCGGCCACACCCCCGGCCACATGATCTTCCGTCTGGAATCGGGCGGCAAGACGATGGCGCTGACGGCGGACACGGCGAACCATTTCGTGCTTTCGTTGCAGAAGCCGGATTGGGAAGTGCGCTTCGACGCCGACAAGGCCGCGGCCGCCGCGGCCCGCAAGAAGGTGTTCGGCATGCTTGCCGCCGACCGCATGCCGTTCGTCGGCTACCATATGCCGTTCCCGTCTGTCGGTTTCGTCGAGGCGATGGGCGACGGTTTCCGTTTCATTCCCGAGACCTACCAGCTCGATCTGTAATGCTGCGCCGCGCCGGGCTACATGGTCCGGCGCGGCCGCTTTCACCTTGCCGCTGCTATCCCGCAAGCCCGCGCAGCAGCCAGCCGACGCCGTAGGCGAGACCGGCCGCTGCCGAGCCGATTGCCAGCGTTTCCAGCCCCGATCGCCACCAGGGCGAGGGCGACCAGTTGGCCTTCCACGCGCCGATGACGAAAAAGACCACTGCGGTGAGCGCCGTGGAGACAGCGAAGCCGTTTTCCAGGCCGAGTGCGAATGGCGCCAGCGGGGCTGCGCCGCAGACGAGGAACGCCGCGAAGGTGGCGAGCCCTGCTGATAGCGGGGATGTCTGCGCCGGGGCAAAACCGTATTCGTCGGTCAGCATGAACCGCACCCAGTTCTCCTTGTCGGCAGTAATGTCGGCGACCGCGCCTTCCAACGTGCGTTTCGACAGGCCGCGCGCTGCAAGCAACTGGCGCACCTCCTCGCGCTCGCCCTCCGGCCAGCGTTCGATATGGAGCAGTTCGGTCTCGCGGGCGCGCCGTTCCTCGTCGATCACGGCCTTGGTGCCGGAGTAGTTCGACGCCGCCATGGAAAATCCGTCTGCCAGCAGGTTTGCCGCGCCGAGGATCAGCACCACCGCAGGTGAAAGCGATGCGCCCTCCACGCCGGCGACGACGGCGAAGGTGGTCACCACCCCGTCGATGCCGCCATAGACGAAATCGCGCACCAGCGTCGGCTTGCGGTCACCGGCAAGACGCGCTGCAATGGCCGCCGGGGTGTGAGAATGATCCGTTTGCATGATGTCCCCCGCGTCTTGTTGGCCAACCGCATGCCATCGACAAATCGCTTGACTGAAGTATCGCATAAGCGATTCAAAATCCGGCTTCGATAGCGTAAATTGATTTCGGGGATTCGCTTGCCGACGCCCTTGCCTTCGCGTGGCCATTGTTGCGCGATAGCGGGCGGGTGGTCAAAGTGGGAAAGGGCATGCCGATGGCGGCGACGCAGGAGATGGAGACGCAACCGGCCGGCCGGCGGCGCGGATACGACCCGTACAAGCTGACCAATCCGCAGGTCTTCCTGCTGTCGCAATTGATCTTCCTGATCATCGTCGGATTTCTTGCCGCGATCCTGTTCCGGCAGGTCTCGTCGGCCTTCCAGACCAATCCGGGCCTGAACGGCCTGATCCTCGGCGTGCTGGCGATCGGCGTGCTGCTCGCCTTCATGCAGGTCGGCCGGCTGTTTCGCGAGGTGCGATGGGTCAATTCCTTCCGCGTTGGCGATGAAGGCGCGCTGCGCCGCCAGCCGGTGTTGCTCGCGCCGATGCAGGCTCTGCTCGGACGTCGCCAGTCCTCGGCGATTTCAACGCTCGCCATGCGCGCGGTGCTCGACTCTCTGGCGACAAGGCTGGATGAATCGCGCGACACCTCGCGCTACCTGATCGGCTTGCTTGTGTTTCTCGGCCTGCTCGGCACTTTCTGGGGCCTGTTGCAGACGATCGGCTCCATCGGCCAGACCATCCAGTCGCTCGATGTCGGCTCCGGCAACACCGCAGACGTGCTCGACGCGCTGAAGGCCGGGCTGCAATCTCCCCTTTCCGGCATGGGTACCGCCTTCTCGTCCTCGCTGTTCGGCCTCTCCGGCTCGCTGGTTCTGGGTTTTCTCGACCTGCAGGCGGGCCGGGCCCAGAACCGCTTCTACACCGAACTGGAAAACTGGCTGTCGTCGGTCACCGATCCTGATTCCGACGTCGCATCGGCTGGCGACCGCGGCGCGGGCGTTGAGGAGTTCAAGCTCGTTGCCGAAAAACTGCAGACGCTGCAGGAAGGCGGCGGCAATTCGCAACGCACCACCGCCGCGCTGGCGACGCTTGCCGAAGGCATCCAGGGGCTGGTGCGCAATATGCGCGCCGAGCAGCAAATGATGCGCGACTGGGTGGAGACGCAGGCCGAGGAACAAAAACAGCTGCGCGCCATTCTCGACCGGTTGAGCCGCGCGCTCGAACGCGACAAGGAGCGCTGAAATGGCGCTGGCGCGCAGCCGCCGCGCCTCACGCGGCGTCGATTACTGGCCGGGCTTCGTCGACGCCCTGTCGACGCTGCTGCTGGCGATCATGTTCCTGCTCAGCGTCTTCGTGCTGGCGCAGGTGCTGCTCAGCCGCGAGATCACCGGCAAGGACGAGGTGCTGAACCGCCTCAACTCGCAGATCAACGAACTGACCGAACTGCTGGCGCTGGAGCGCACCAGCCGCCAGGATTTTGAAGACCAGATCGCCAACCTGGAGGCTTCGCTTGGCGACGCGGAGCGCGAACGGTCGCGCTTGCAGGAGCTGCTGGCGCAGGGTTCCGGCAAGACGGACGATTCGTCCGAGCGCATCGGCGCGCTGACCCAGTCGCTCGACGAGGAAAAGCAGCTCAGCCAGCGCGCCCAGAGCCAGGTGGAACTGTTGAACCAGCAGATCTCGGCGCTGCGCAAGCAGATTGGCGCGCTGGAGGATGCGCTCGACGTCTCTGAGAACCGGGATCGCGAGTCGAGGGCGAGGATCGCCGATCTTGGCAAGCGGCTGAACGTGGCGCTGGCGCAGCGGGTGCAGGAATTGAACCGCTACCGTTCCGATTTCTTCGGCCGGCTGCGCGAAATCCTCTCCGACCGCGAGAACATCCGCATCGTCGGGGACCGTTTCGTCTTCCAGTCGGAAGTGCTGTTTCCTTCCGGCCAGACCACGATCAACGACGCCGGCAAGGCCGAGATGGCGAAACTCGCCTCGGCTCTGATCGACCTGGCAAGCGAGATCCCGCCCGACATCAACTGGGTGCTGCGCGTCGACGGCCACACTGACAACATCCCGGTCTCGCCCGGTCGCGGTGTCAAGGACAACTGGGAACTTTCCGCAGACCGCGCCGCCGCCGTGGTGCGTTTCCTGATCGAGGCGGGCGTCCCGGCAAACCGCCTCGTCGCCGCCGGCTTCGGCGAGTTCCAGCCGCTGGTCGAGGAGGATTCAGACGAGGCGCGCAATCGCAACCGCCGCATCGAACTGAAACTGACTGAACGGTAGCCGCTGACATCCAGTCGAACAAAATTCTATGGTGGCGGCATGAAACCGTTCGAACCGATCGCGCCACACCCGCCCGCAACGGTCTCCTCCCTTTACTCCCGCTCCCAACGGCGCATCGTGTTGGTTGCGGCCATACTGGCGTCGAGCCTCGGTTTCATCGACGGCTCAGTGGTGGCGATCGCCTTGCCGGCCATCCGCGCCGATCTCAGCGCAACACTTGCGGATGCGCAATGGATATCGAACGGCTACATGCTTTTCCTTTCATCGCTCGTGTTACTGGGCGGCGCCGCCGGCGATGTCTATGGAGCGCGGCGCGTCTTCATGGCCGGCATCGCCCTTTTTGTCGCGACCTCCCTGGTTTGCGCCCTCGCACCCGATGCGCCAACGCTCATTGTCATGCGCGCGGCGCAAGGCTTTGGCGCGGCGTTGATGGTGCCGGGCAGCCTTGCGATGATCGCGCGCGCCTATCCCTTGACCGAGCGCGGTCAGGCGATCGGCATCTGGGCGGCCGCCTCGTCGCTCACCACCGCATTGGGGCCAACGCTTGGCGGATTGTTGCTCAGCTTCGGCGATGAATGGGCCTGGCGGCTGATTTTCGCCATCAACGCGCCGATCGGACTGCTGGCGTTCTTCCTTTTGTGGCGGCGCGTGCCTGCGGCCGGAATGCGGGGTTCGCGCCGCCTCGACATACCGGGCGCGGTGCTGGCGACGACCGGGTTGGGGTTTGTAGCCTGGGGCCTGACCGCTCTCGGCCTTGAAGCCGGCGAACGCCTTGCGTCGCCCGCGTTCCTGCTTGCCGGCGGCGGCGTCTTGCTCGGTGCGTTCCTGTGGTGGGAATCGCGCGCGGCCGATCCAATGATCCGGCTGTCGCTGTTTGCCAACCGCGCCTTTTTCGGCGCCAATCTCTACACGCTGCTGCTGTTCCTCGGTTTCAATGCGATCCTTTTCTTTCTGCCGATGACGGTGATTGCCGGCTGGGGAAGGCCGGAGTGGCAAGCCAGCCTGCTGTTTGCGCCGCTCTCGGTCTTCATCGGCGTGTTGTCCGCCCCGGTCGGTCGACTTGCCGACAGGATCGGAGCGCGCAGCCTGCTGACCGCCGGCGCGTGCATTCTCGCGTGTTGCTATGCCGCGCTGGCGCTGACCATGCCTTTGATGGATCTGTGGCGGGTCACGATGCCGATCCTGCTGTTCAACGGTCTCGGCATGGCGCTGCTGGTCTCGCCTTTGTCCGCCGCGGTGATGACTGCGGCGCCGGATCAGGATTCGGGCGCGGCTTCCGGCATCAACAACGCAGTGGCGCGCTCCGCCGGGTTGATCGCAGTCGCAACTTTTGGCGCGACCGCAGGCACGATATTCAATTCGCGGATTGTCGGCGTGCCGGGTCTGGAGACGTCAGGGTTCGGCGCGACACTCGAAGGCGCGGTGGAGGCCGGCGCCGTGCAACGCTTTTCCGAAGCGACAAACAGCGCGTTCTCGGCGATTGCTTATTCGGCGGCGGTGCTGTGCCTGCTGGCGGCGGGTGTCGCCTGGCTCACGCAGCCGCGGCGAACAACGCTCTAACGAAGGCGCCGCGGTGTTCAGCGACTGGCGACTTCGGTCGACATCTCGTTGGCGAGAAGGGCGTCGATGCGATCGCGCTCCTTTTTGAACGCGGCAAGTTCCGCCCCCTTCAGCACACGGCCTACCGGAAGGCGGATTCGCATCGGGTCGACCTTGCGACCGTTCACTTCCATCTCGTAGTGCAGGTGCGGGCCGGTGGACAGGCCCGTGGTGCCGATATAGCCGATCACCTGGCCTTGCCGCACCTTGGCGCCGGGACGGATGCCCTTGGCGAAATTGCTCTGGTGTGAATAGGAGGTCACATAGCCGTTGGCGTGGCGGATGGTGGTCTGCTTGCCGTAGCCTTGGGCCCATCCGGCCTTTTCGACCACCCCGTTGCCGGGTGCAATGATTGGTGTGCCGCGCGGCGCAGCCCAGTCCACGCCCCAATGCATGCGCGAGTAGCGCAGGATCGGGTGGCGGCGCATGCCGAATGGTGAACGGAACTTGCCGGCAGGTACGGGATTGCGAAGCATGAACTGGCGCGAGCTCTTGCCGGACCCGTCAAAATAATCGACCGAACCGTCTTCGGCGATGAACCGGTAAAATTTACGCGTGTCGCCGCCGAAATTCGCCCGCACGTAAAGGATCTCGGAATCGGCGTCTGGGGCATCTCCGTTCTCTGGGAGGGAAAAGAACACGTCGAGCGAATCGGCGGGATGCACCCGTGATTGGAAATCCACATCCGAAGCCAGCATGCGCATGGTCTGGCCGATCATGTCGTCGGTCATGCCATAGGCGAGACCGGCGCGCCAGATGGCGTCGTAGACCGTGGGCAGGTCGCGTCCGGATACGATGGGGACCGGCGTCGAGGCAGCTTCGCCCGCCGATGGATCGAAGAGCGACACGGGCTCGACCGATGGCTGGTACACGCCGGCATCGGTGCGCGCGACAGTGACCAGATGGGTCTTGCCGGAATAGACGCTGGCGCGCACCACGGTCTCCACATCGCCATCGCTTTCCACGCCGATGCGTATGTGCGCGCCCTTGTTCAACTTGTCGGTGCTGAGCACGGATTTGATCGCCGCCGCCGCGTCCCTGGCGCTTTGCGAATCGTATCCGGCCGTCGCCATCATCGCGGCGACATCGCCGCTGCGCGGGAAGTTCACGCTGTCTTGCGTGAACTCGAATTGCCGCCCATTGGTCGAGGGGGTCGCGATCGAGACGTTTTCGTTGACGATCTTCACACCGGCGGTAATGCCCAGATTGAGCAGATCAGGCGTCCCGAAACGCAGCGGGTCGACATAATGCAGCGCCGCGACCTGGATCGCCCCGTCGGTCAGCAATGCGCCAGTTTCGCGCACCACCATTTCCACCTCGTTCAACGGCAGTTCCGCAGACTTGTCGAAGACGGCCGTCTGCAGCGGGAACTCCCGGACCTGGATCGAAACGTCGGTCTCTACCTTGGTGCCATAGATCTGGCCCGAAATCTGCGCTGTTGCGGTCTCGCGGCTGTCGGAAAGCACCCGCATCGGATCGAAGGCCGGGTAGTCGCGCTTGCGCTGGTGACCGGCCGCGAGCGCCATCCGTACAACTTGGAAGGGCTGCATGCTAATGACATCGGCGTCGCCGACGCGCGTCATCATGGCGACTTCCATGCGATGACGATCACGCGACTTCGGACGTTCCGGCGCCGGGGGGGCAAGTCTCGCGCCCTTCTCACGCACGGAAGCGGCGGCAGGCGTCGGGCCGATGGCGGAAAGCACTTCCGCCGGGGTGGCGAGGATCTCGCGGCCGTCCAGCGCGGCAAACAGGGCCGCCCCCATTAGGAAAGTGGAGGCGATGCCGGTAAGGAATGTGCCGGAGAGCCAGCGCAGCGAAACATCGCGCCGATCCGGCAAGCCGCGCCGCCGGTCGGCGGCTATCGGCGGCTCATCGCCAAGAATCGTCAAAGCATCGCCGTTTCGCAATAGATCTGGTCCCCATGGTGTTGCGGCATAACCGCCTCCGGCCGGCCGGAGGCGATCATGCAAACCTGCCCTTGCCTATGATTGGCAAAAACAGCGGCTGTCAATCGTTGCGGTCGAACCGAACGGAGCAGTGTTTCGGTTGAACGGCGAAATCGGCCGGTTTCAAGGCAGGTACGGGGTGATTTGCGCCGTTTGCCCGCTGCAACATTGCAGAAATTTGACCGACTGAAAAAAAATCGAAAAAAGTGAAAAAAAGGGTTTGACAGTCCGCCGGAGCGCAGCCTATATACCGGCCATCGACGAGGGCGGTGCGCCGCTGGCGCAAGCGAACTCGTCCTTGTTTTCTCCAAGAGAGCCGCGTATGCGACCCTCACATCGGCTTTAAGCCCGCAAGGCGGTAAGTCGGCGATGACGCTGCTGTGTCATCTGATCTTTGACAACTGAATATGGAAGAAAGAGAAACGTGGACGGCGGTGTTCCGCAGGATCCTCAAGCCGGCAAGCCGGTCGGATCCGCAAGAGACACAGGCCAAAGGCCACGTTTCTGACAGAGACTCTTACATTCGTCGTGAGAACGACGAGGTGTAAATGTTCTCGTCAATTCGCAAGCGTGACCAGATAGCCAATTGATCTCATTCTCAACTTGAGAGTTTGATCCTGGCTCAGAACGAACGCTGGCGGCAGGCTTAACACATGCAAGTCGAGCGCCCCGCAAGGGGAGCGGCAGACGGGTGAGTAACGCGTGGGAATCTACCTAGCCCTGCGGAATAGCTCCGGGAAACTGGAATTAATACCGCATGCGCCCTACGGGGGAAAGATTTATCGGGGTTAGATGAGCCCGCGTCTGATTAGCTAGTTGGTGGGGTAATGGCCTACCAAGGCGACGATCAGTAGCTGGTCTGAGAGGATGATCAGCCACATTGGGACTGAGACACGGCCCAAACTCCTACGGGAGGCAGCAGTGGGGAATATTGGACAATGGGCGCAAGCCTGATCCAGCCATGCCGCGTGAGTGATGAAGGCCCTAGGGTTGTAAAGCTC
>CALMYO010000133.1 GCA_937873685.1 uncultured Paracoccaceae bacterium | reverse complement strand
GTGCGCAACGCGACACCGCCGATGCCGCGCGCATGGCGCCGCAGCAGCCGTTCAGCGCGCTGAAGGCAAGCCTGAATTTGCCGGCAACCGGCCACATAGTCACCGCATTCGGGGCGGATGACGGTTTTGGCGCCTCGCTGCAGGGCGACAGGCTGGAGACGCGCACCGGCGCCATCGTCACCGCGCCGGCGGATGGCTGGGTGCTGTATGCGGGTCCGTTCCGGTCCTACGGCCAACTCTTGATCCTGAACGCCGGTGACGATTATCATGTCGTTCTCGCGGGGATGGACCGCGTGAATGTGGAACTGGGGCAATTCGTGCTGGCGGGCGAGCCCGTTGGCGTCATGGGGTCTGTCAGGGTGGCAAGCGCCGCCCCGTCAGGAGACAACGGCAACCCGGCGCTCTATATCGAGTTCCGGAAAAACGGCACACCGGTGGATCCGGGTCCATGGTGGAGGCCCGGCGCATCTGGAAGGACGCACAATGATACGTAGGTTTTCCCTTCTCATGGCCGGCGCAGCCCTTGGCGTGGCCGGCACGATGGCGCTGAACGGCGCGCCGACCATCTCTGCAAACGCAGCTGGTAGTGAAACCTACCGGCAACTGGCGATTTTCGGCGACATCTTCGAGCGCGTGCGCGCCAACTATGTCGAAGAGCCGAGCGAAAAGGAACTGGTCGAGAACGCCATCAACGGCATGCTGGCGTCACTCGATCCGCATTCCTCCTATATGAACGCCGACCAAGCGCAGGACATGCGGGTACAGACCAGCGGCGAGTTCGGCGGCCTCGGCATCGAGGTGACGATGGAGAATGACGTGGTCAAGGTGATCACGCCGATCGCCGACACCCCGGCGGACAAGGCCGGCGTTCTTGCCGGCGATCTCATCGTCAAGATCGATGACGAGGATGTGCGCGGGCTTACCTTGAACGAAGCCGTGGACAGGATGCGCGGCCTCGTCGACACCAAGATCAAGATCACCGTGGTGCGCGAGGGCGCCGAAGCGCCGATCGACATCGAGATCAAACGCGCGGTGATCAAGGTGAAGGCGGTCAAGTTCCGGGTGGAGAACGATGTCGGCTACATCCGCATCATTTCCTTCACCGAAAAAACCTTCGACGACCTGACCAATGCGATCGGAAAGATCAAGGAACAGATCGAGGACAGCAAGCTGAAGGGCTTCGTACTCGATCTGCGGCTCAATCCGGGCGGTCTGCTCGATCAGGCGATCAGCGTTTCCGACGCCCTTCTCGACAAGGGCGCCATCGTTTCCACGCGTGGGCGCGACGAGAAGGAAAGCAGGCGCTTCGACGCCCGTCCGGGCGATTCCTTCGGCGGCAAGCCGGTAATAGTGATGATCAATGGCGGTTCGGCAAGTGCCTCCGAGATCGTCGCAGGCGCATTGCAGGATCACCGCCGCGCCACAGTGCTTGGCACCCAGTCCTTCGGCAAGGGCTCGGTGCAGACGATCATTCCGCTCGGCTCCAACGGAGCGCTGCGCCTGACAACGGCTCTCTACTACACGCCGTCGGGCAAATCGATCCAGGGCAAGGGCATCACGCCGGACATCACCGTCGAACAAAGCCTGCCGGATGAGCTGAAGGCGCAGGCCGGTGCGGTGACGCGCGGCGAATCCGATCTGCGCGGCCACATCAAGGGCGCCGAGGAAGACGAGCAGGGCTCGGGTTCCGTTGCCTATGTGCCGCAGGATCCGAAAGAGGACGACCAGCTGAACCACGCGCTGGCGTTGCTGCGCGGAGAGAAGACCGATCCGGCCTTCCCGCCTGACCCCACAAAGGCGATGCCGAATTGAGTTTTGGCGAAAAACATCGGATCATCGAACGGGCCGGTTTTCCGGCCCGTCTGATTCGGTGAACCACAAACCTGCAGCCGAAGGGCCGTGCCCATGACAGCCGATCTGAATACGCCGCTCGGACAGGACAAGAAGCGCAAGCCGTCGCAATCGCGCGGCGGTCCCGGCCTGCGCGGCGTTGCGGTCCTTGCCGTCGTCGTCGCAGCGCTCGCAACCTCGGCCTTGTCGCTTGCCGGCCGCGCCGAATTCGGCGCAGCGGAGATCACGGCCGAAGCGCCCCAGACCGATGCGACGCCCGTGGGCGCGGTGGAGGTTGCCGCTGTTTCGGAAACGGTTTCGCCCGTGGAGACTCAAACGGAACCGCTGTACGAGCCGGCCACCGAAAACGGGTCAGTGATCCAGGTCTCGCCACAGGGCCGGCCCTCCGACATTGCGCCATCGGCGAAAGTGATCATCATCCGCGATCCGTCAAGCCTTGGCCGCGATCCGAAACTGGCCCATGTGCCGGAAATGGCCGCGCTGGAAGAGTCCGCTTTCGGCAAGCTGCCGGTAAGGACGCAAGCCGGCGCACGGCCGATGGATATCTACGCCCGGCCCTGGTCGAACCAGGGCGGCGCGCGCATCGCGCTGGTGATCGGCGGGCTGGGCATCTCGCAAAGTGGCACGCAAGATGCCATCGAGAAACTGCCCGGCGAAGTGACGCTCGCCTTTGCGCCGCAGGGCAACAGCCTGATGCGCTGGATGCAGATGGCGCGAAAGGGCGGGCACGAACTGCTGATGCAGGCGCCGATGGAGCCCCACGACTACCCCAACATCGATCCGGGCCCGCACACGCTGAAACTCGCCGCATCGGCCGAAACGAATCTGGAAAACCTGCAATGGACGCTCGGCCGGATGACAAACTACGCCGGCGTGACCAACTACATGGGCGGGCGTTTCCTGCTAGACGCCGAGGCGCTGACGCCGGTGATGGCGGAACTGGCGTACCGCGGCCTGCTCTACTTCGACGATGGCACGGCAACCGCCAGCCAGGCAAACCGGTTGTCATCGGAGAAGGGCGTGGCCTATGCGCGCGGCGACCTGGTGATCGATGCGGCTTCGCGCGCGCCTGCCGCCATCGGCAAGCAACTGGCGGAGCTGGAGCGACTGGCCAAGGTGAAGGGTTTCGCCATCGGCTCCGGCTCTGCGTTCGGCGAAACCGTGGACGCTGTCGCAAAATGGGCGAACGAGGCGAAAAAGCGTGGCATCGAAATCGTGCCGATCTCGGCGCTCACGCGCGATCCGGAGCGCAAACGCGGCTGACGCGCCAGCAGTTTTCGGCTATTCGAACACCCGTCTGCGATGAACGGGGAACTCTGCGATGGTCAAGCACAAGAAGCACGACGAACCGGTCGATCCGCTGTCGCTGCCCTATCGTCCCTGCGTTGGCGTAATGGTTCTGAACCGGGCTGGCCTGGTCTGGGCCGGACGGCGGCTGTCTGACGGCAATTCGGAATCCGACGGCACGCCGCAGCTTTGGCAGATGCCGCAGGGCGGAATCGACAAGGGCGAGGATGCGGAACCGGCGGCGAGGCGCGAACTCTACGAGGAAACCGGCATGCGCTCGGTGTCGCTGCTCGCCGAGGCGCCGGACTGGATCACCTACGACCTGCCCGCGCATCTGGTCGGCATCGGGCTGAAGGGCAAGTATCGCGGCCAGAAGCAGCGCTGGTTCGCCTATCGCTTCACCGGTCAGGAAAGTGAGATCGCGATCGATCCGCCGCCGGGCGGCCATACGGCCGAGTTCGATGCCTGGGACTGGCTGCCGATGGCCGAACTGCCTGACCGCATCGTTGCTTTCAAGCGCGAAGCCTATCGCCAGGTGGTGGCGGCATTCGCGCATCTCGCGGGAACGCCGACATGACCCTGATCGGCCTACTCGGCGGCATGAGCTGGGAATCGACGGCGCTCTACTACCGGCTGATGAACGAGGCGGTGCGCGAGCGCCGCGGCGGTCTGCATTCGGCCCGCATCGTCATGCACTCGGTCGACTTCGCCGGGATCGAGCTTCTGCAGCATGAGGGAGACTGGGCGGGTGCGGCGGCCATCCTCGGCGAGGCGGCCGCCGGCCTTGCCGCTGCGGGCGCGTCGTTTCTGGTGATTGCCACCAACACGATGCACAAAATCGCCGACGAGATCGAGGCTGAATCCGGCCTGCCCGTGCTGCACATCGCCGATCCGACCGGCGCGGCGATCCGCTCTGCAGGCCACAAGACCGTCGGCCTGCTGGCGACGCGCTTCACGATGGAAGAGGATTTCTACCGCAGCCGGCTGGAACGCCGCTATGGGCTCAACGTCATCCTGCCTGACGCCGAAGAACGTGCCGACGTCCACAGGATCATCTACGAGGAGCTGTGCCGCGGCGTGGTGAGCGAGCCGTCGCGCTTGCGCTTCCGGCAGATCATCGACCATTTGCACTGGTCAGGCGCGCAAGCCGTCATTCTCGGCTGCACCGAGATCACGCTGCTGGTCGGGCAGAAGGATTCGCGTCTGCCGGTGTTCGATACGACGGCGATCCATGCGCGCGCGGCGGTGAATCTGGCGCTCGGTTCTGGCGCGCCAGCGGAACCCGCGGCACGGGATGCTCAGGCAGGCGCGGGCAAGTCGATGCGGGCGCAGACGTCCTGAGGCGTCCGCCCGGCTTCGCGCAACGCGCGCAGGCCGGTCGATTGCAGGCTTTTCGACAGTTTGCGCCCCTCGTCATCGAGCAGAAGGCGGTGGTGGTGGTAGATGGGCTGCGGCAAGCCGAGCAGGGTTTGTAGCAGGCGGTGCACCGAAGTCGCGGCAAACAGGTCACGGCCGCGCACCACATGGGTCACGCCCTGGGCGGCATCGTCGACGGTGACCGCAAGGTGATAGCTGGTCGGCGTTTCCTTGCGCGCCAGGATGACGTCGCCCCACGCGGCGGGATTGGCCGCGATCATGCCGGTTTCTCCTCCCGGTCCCGCGCCGGTCTCATAAAATTCGAGTTCGCGGTCGACGCGCGCCAGGGCCGCCGTCATGTCAAGCCGCCAGGCGAAAGGTTCGCCGGATTCCATTTTCTCGCGACGCATCCGATCGCTCATTTGCCGGCAGAATGAAGGATACATCGGCGCGCCATCCGGATCGCGTGGCCATGGTCGTCCATCGCGTTCCTGCTCGCTGACAAAGGCGCGCAGTTCGCCACGCGTCATGAAGGCGGGATAGATCAAACCATCTTCGCGAAGACGTTTCAGTGCATTTTCATAGTTGGCAAAGTTCTGCGACTGCCGACGCGGCTCACCGTCCCAGTGAAAACCGATCCAGCGCAGATCCTCCAGCATGGCGCGTTCGAATTCCGGCGTGCAGCGGGTCGTGTCGATATCCTCGATGCGCAGCAGCAACGGCCCGCCCGCGGCCCGCGCCATCTGCTGGTTCAGGAGTGCGGAATAGGCATGGCCGAGATGCAGTTCGCCATTCGGGCTCGGCGCGAAGCGGAAGATGGGACGGGACATGCAGACGCGGCTCAGTTTGCCGGGCTTTGGTGTCGCATCGCTTCGCTAAGCGCCTGTTTCGGCGCCAGTGCGCCGCGCACACCGACCGTGACAGCCGACACAGCCTGGCCGGCCGCAATGGCGGCTCGCGCATCGGCGCCGAGCATGCGCGCGGCGAGATAACCCCCGTTGAAGCTGTCGCCGGCCCCGGTGGCGTCGGTGACCGACGCTGCCGGCGCAACCGGAGACCGGCCCGTCTCGACACCCGCCATCCAGCGCGTCGGGTTCGTCCCGTCCTTGACCACCACCTCCGCGCAACCGGCCGCCGCATAGCGGTCGCATGTGGCTTGCGGATCGGCGTCGCCAAACACCAGCGCCTCGTCGGCGAAGGTCGGCAGCGCGATGTCGGCAAGCGCGGCTGCGCGCATGGTGGCGTCCTGCATCGCCTCGCGGCTTTCCCACAGCGCCGGCCGGGCGTTCGGATCGAACGCCACCGTGAAGTTGCGGTCGCCTTGCCTGCCCAGCGCCACAAAAAGGTTGTCGCGATCAGCCGGCGGCAGGATCGCCAGCGTTATTCCGGAGAGATAGATCATTCGTGCCGCCGAGAACGCATCGGCAAGCGCTTGCGGATCGGCGGCCAGCCGCCTTGCCGCCGATTCGCCGCGCCAATAGGAGAAGCGGCGTTCGCCCGATGCATCGGTCTCGATCGTGTAGAGCCCGGGCCGCCGATCGGCCTCGCGAATGATGAAATCCGAGGCGATGCCGGCTTCCCGCAGGAAGGCCAGCATGGCTTCCGAGAAGCCATCCCTGCCAATACGGGTCATGTATCCGATTCGCCAATCGGCGGGCTGAAGCAAAGCACGCAGCGCCCAGGCGACATTCAGCGTGTCGCCGGCAAATCCCTGTCGCCACAGCCCGTCGTCGCGGCGGAAGAACTCCACCATGCATTCTCCAACCGAAAGCACGGTTGCGGGTTGGTCGGTCATCGCGATCGTTCCGTGCCCCTCGGTTCAGGTTCCAGCGCCGATACGGGCAACGGTCATCGGGCGCAAGGGCGCACTCACGACGCCGGCGATCGCATGCTGTGGCTTGTTCATCACGGATACTCCAAATCCGCACCGATGCCCTGGTCAGGTTCGCGCCATGGCTTTCGCAATCCGGCGTCCCGAAAGCACAGCGCCGTGGGCTGTTCCGTAGTAGCCTTGCATCGTGGCTTCGCCGGCAAACCACAACGCACCATCCCAATCGGCGCCGAACAGGTGGTCGCGCGCGTTCTCATCCATGCCAACGGCATTGTAGCTGTAGCTGCCGCGGCTGAACGGATCGCGGCCCCAGCGGGTTATCTGCGCGGCGCGTGGTTCGGGAAAGCGGGCGCCAAACATGGCGCGCAACGCCTCATGCGCTGCCGCGATGGTAGCGCGATCGTCGAGCGTCTCGATCTCCGCAGCAGAATCGGCGGCGTTGAACCCGAGCAGCACCGGAATGTCGAGCGTGTTTGCAAGCGACACCCATTGCGCCCAATATCCCGGGCGCGGCCCGAGCCACTCGATCCAGTCCACATCGTCGGGCCAGGCGATACGATCGAACCGCAGCCAGCACTTGTTGAGCAGGCCCATCCGCAGCGTTTCGATCGCTTTGCGGCGCCTGCCCGCCAGCGGTTGCGCGAACCGGATGCTGCCGTTGCGCAGCACGCCAAGCGGCACGGTGATCACAATCCTGTCGGCTTCTATGCGCCGGCCGTCGGCCAGCGTCACTGCACCAGGTGCAACCTGCGTCACGCGGTGCGAAAGACGAATGTCGAGACCGGCGGCAAGAAGTGAGACGATCCTGTCATAACCATCGGGAAGAAGGGCGTCGTCGCCGTCGAAAGTCTCGGCATTGTCGCCGAACCAGGATGAAAGCGCGCTGGCTGGCCCGCCATATTCCTGTTCCAGTCCGGCGTTGAGCATTTGCTGCGCCAGCCGGCGGGTTGGGCCGTCGGCGCGTTTCCATCCCTTGCTCGCCGTTATCGCATCGAGCACCGAAACATCGCGCTCGCCGTCTTCTGCGGCTTCCAGCGCCTTTTCGATCAGGCGTTCGGCGGCATCGGTGTCGGGATCGATTTCGGCGCCGTCCGGGCCAAGCATGATCGCCTCGTCATAGGAGGTTTCGACCATCCGCGCGCCGGCATCACGGGCCAGCGCAGTGAGCGGATTGCCCTTCGTTCCGTGAATCCAGCTTGCGCCGAGTTCCATCGGCATGTCCCGCCCGAGCCGGGGGGGGGGGATGCGCCCCCCGATCGCCGCCTAGAATTCCGCGGCGATCGC
>CALMYO010000132.1 GCA_937873685.1 uncultured Paracoccaceae bacterium | reverse complement strand
CGCTTCGCAAGCGGATTGCCAACCCCAACCTACACCACCTCCCGGGACACGACCTTTAACCTTGTCACAACATCGCCTCGCAAACACCCCTATTGCGGCGTAACCTCGCCGTTTTCGCTCACCAGATGTGTCGGTCGTTCACAAGGCGTGGCTCCGCATTCTGCGGTCGCGCCAGACGCATGATGGGAGTGAAGACATGGACCAAGGGAAATCCGCTCAACCGCTGCCGCGCCCGCCCGATCCAGGCATCGGCGATCTTGCCGCATCGGGCCGGCGTTTCATGCGCAGCCCGGGCATGAAGTTTTTCGCACTTGGCTTCCTGGCGCTGCTGCTGCTGATACCGCTGGCGATGGTGCAGGGCCTCGTGCGCGAACGCGAAGGACGGTTTCGTGAGGCGACGGCGGCGATCGGCGCGCAATGGGGTGGCGCGCAAACCATAGCCGGACCGTGGCTCGCCGCCCCGGCCATTGTGGAGAAACCGGCGCGGACGGCCGGCGAACTGCCGCGAAGGGCGGAGCGGCACATCCTGCTTGCGCCCGACAGGCTGAACATCGAGGGCGATGTCGCGACCGATACGCTGAAGCGCGGCATCCACGAAGCGGTGGTGTGGCGCGGCACGCTGACGGGCCGCGCGGCGTTCTCCCGCCCCGATCTGGCGACCCTTGGGGAGGATGTGCTTTCCGTTGACTGGTCGAAGGCGCGCCTTGTCATGCTGGTCACCAGTCTGAAGGGCGTCGAGACCATCGAAATCAAGGCGGGCGCAGGGCCGGTCGGGCCGGTTGAGCCCGGGCTTGGATTGCCGCTAACGGCCAATGCGCCTTCGGGCCTGAACGCGGCCATCAACATGGCTAACGCTTTCATGTCCTCCGCGCCCGGCCCGGTCAACCAAAGTGATGCGCCGGTCGCGCCGCCGCTCGGTCAGCGCGATATCTCGTTTGCAATCGCGCTGAAAGGTTCGCAGACGCTCTACTTCGCACCCGTCGGGGACATGACGAATGTGGCGCTGACATCGGCCTGGCCGCATCCGAGCTTTGCCGGCGCATTCCTGCCAGCTAACCGCGATGTGCGTACCGACGGGTTCAAGGCGTCATGGGCGGTGCCAAAACTGGCGCGGCCGCTGCAGCATGTGGCGCTTGCCTCGGCCGAAAACTTCAACCAAGCGCTGGGCGAGAGCTTCGGCGTGCGCCTGATCACGCCGGTCGATTTCTACACCACGGTGGAACGGGCGGTGAAATACGGCGTCATCTTCATCGGCCTTGCCTTCGTGATCGTGTTTGCGATCGAACTGCTGGCCGGCGGCGGCATGCATGTGGCGCAATACGCGATGACCGGCATGATGATCGTGGTGTTCTATACGCTGCTGCTGGCGCTGGCCGAGATTGCCGGCTTCGGCCTGGCCTACGCGATTGCCGCCGGGGCGACCGGCGCGGTGCTGGCAGGCTTTGTCGCCAGCCTGTTTCCCGGCCGGCGCTGGGCGGTAACGGCCTTCGGCGGGTTCGCGCTGCTCTACGGCATGCTCTATGTCATCCTCAACATGGAGGATGCGGCGCTGCTGGCGGGCGCGATAACCGGCTTCTTGCTGCTGACGGCGTTGATGTTTGCCACGCGCAAGGTCGACTGGTCGGGCAGGGTGATGCCAGCCGAGGCGGTCGGAAGCACTGGATAGCGTTCGATACATTTGCCTGGCGAGGCGCAGGGGCAACCCTGCGCCTTCGTTGCGCATTCATCCCATGCAAGTACTGCGGTTTACTGACCCCCTCTGTCCTGCCGGACATCTCCCCCCTTGCGGGGGAGATGTCGGCGCAGCCGACAGAGGGGAGTCGAAGAGCCACCGCGTTGTGCCGGGAAACACAGGCTTCAGCAGAGAAAATGATTGTACCTTGTGCGACGAGGAAGCGTGCCCGCTCACACCGTGTGCAGATACAGATCGAAATCCACTTCCGACACGGTGCGGGCGACACGGGCGTGTTCCGCATGCTTCACGGCCACGAAGGTGCGGTGCATGTCGACGCCGAGCGCCTCGCGCAGGAAGGCCGAGGCCTTCGCCGCCTCGATCGCGGCGCGCCAGTCGCGCGGCATGGACGCATCCTGCTCCTCGTGCAGATAGGCGTTGCCCGTCGTTTCCGGCCCGGGATCGCAGCGGTTTTCCAGCCCCTGGCGGATGCCCGCGAGCACGGTCGCCGCAACGAGATACGGGTTGGCGTCGACCCCGGACGGCCTGTGCTCGATGCGCCGTGCGCGCAAATCGCCGGCCGGCACGCGCAGCGCAACCGATCGGTTGTTGACGCCCCAGCTTGTCGAGACCGGCGCATAGCTCTGGCTGGCGAAGCGCCGCCAGGAATTGGCGTGCGGCGCAAACACCAGCATCGATTCCGCCATGGTCTGCTTCAATCCGCCAAGGGCATGCAGCAGCGGTTGCGCCCACGCCCCCTCCTTCTTCTCGGCAAAGACATTGACGCCCTCGTCATTGCGCAGCGAAACATGGAAATGCATGCCCGATCCGGCGACATCGGCAAAGGGCTTTGCCATGAAGCAGGCTGTCACGCCATGGGCGCGGGCCTGCGCGCGCACGATGCGCTTCAGCCGCATCAGGTCGTCAGCGGCTTCCATCACGTTTTCGCGGTAATGCAAGGTGAGTTCGTACTGGCCGGGCGCAAATTCGGAGATCATTGTCTCGGCCGTGAGGCCGCTTTTGTCTGCAGCGGCGTAGATGTCGGAAAACAGCGGCAGCATGCCCTGCAGGTGATCGACCGAATAGACCTCGGTCTTTGCGTTGCGACGCCCGTCCAGCACATCGGCGGCGGGCAGGCGCTTGCCGTCCGGGCCGGGCTCGTTGGCAAGCAGGAAAAACTCGAGTTCAAAGGCGCCAGCCGGGTGCAGCCCGTGCGCGGACAAGGCGTCGACCTGGCGCTGCAGGGCATGGCGCGGATCGGAAGTCATCGGCGTCCCGTCGAGTTCGTATTGCGACAGGAACACCTCGCCGCGCGGCGGGTTGGTGTTGTGCAAGGGTTTCAACGTTCCCGGCACAGGCCAGGCGCGCAGGTCACCGTCGCCCTGGTCCCAGACAAGGCCGGTTTCGTGCACATCCTCGCCGCAGATGTCGAGACCGAGGATCGAGATCGGCAAGTGCCGGCCCGACGCATAGAGGCCGGGCAGTTCGTGGCGGCGGATGATCTTGCCGCGCCCGACGCCGTTGGAATCGTGCAGCACGATGTCGATTGCCTCGATCTGCGGATGAGCGGTGGCGGTGGCGGCGGCGGGCAGGGTATCGGCGGGCGTCGCCCCCGAGGGGCAGGCTAGCGATGTCATGGAATTCCTCAGGAAAACAGTTCGGCAAGGATGGCGTCGAAGGCGTCGACCAGCCGGTCGACCTGCTTCTTGCTTGTCGCCGGGCTCACCAGCATCATGTTGTGGAACGGCGCGATCAGGCAGCCGCGATTGACGAGGCAAAGATGGACCGCCGCCTCAAGCGCCGGCTTGTGCGCGCCGGCCGCCCCCGCACCGTTCGCAAGCGGTCCGGGCGCGCAGATGAACTCCACCCGCGCGCCGACGCGCACCACATGCCACGGCGCACCGCGCCGCGCGACCGCCTTCGACAGGCCGCGATGCAGGCGCGCCGCACCCTTTTCCATGCGGGCGTAGTTGTCTGCTGTCATCACCTCGGAGAGATTGGCGACGAGGCAGGCAAACTGCATCGGATTGGCCGAAAGCGTCGTGCCCATGCCGGAATGGCCGGACGGGCGGTCGGCATCGGTCCGCGCCCAAGCCTCCGCAGTCTTCGGCGACAGACCCCACACCGCAGTCGGCATGCCGCCGGCTATGCACTTGCCGGCGACGAAGATGTCGGGGCGCAAGCCGTACACCCGGGTATAGCCGCCGAGGCCGGACGAGATGGTGTGCGTCTCGTCGATGATCAGCAAGGCATTGTACTTGTCGGCAAGCGCGCGCAGCCCGTCGTGGAAGCCCGGCTGTGGCAGCACCATGCAGGAATTGGTCATCACCGGTTCGGTGAGGATGGCGGCTACGTCGCCCTTCTTCAGCGCCGCCTCGACATCGGCTAGATCGTTGAACTCGCAGGCAACGCCGGTCTTCGACAGATCGGCGACCTGTCCGGCCAGCCCGGCCCGGGCGACGGTGCGGCCGTTGACGCGCTCGACCATCGCCTCGTCCACCGTGCCGTGATAGCAGCCGTTGAACACCAGCACTTTTGCCTTGCCGGTGACGGCGCGGGCGACGCGCAGCGAAAACCGGTTGGCGTCGGTGGCGGTGGTGGCGATCTGCCAGCGGAAATCGCCGAAAACCCGCGTCAGCAGCCGTCCGGCCTCAAGCGTGGCTTCGCTGGGAAGCATATAGGTGAGGCCGCGCCGCGCCTGGCGGCGAATGGCCTTCGCCACTGGCGGCGGCGAATGGCCGAACATCGAGCCGGTGTCGCCAAGGCAGAAATCGTCGAGTTCGTTGCCGTCGATGTCGGCGATTGTCGCGCCTTGCGCCTTCTCCACCAGCATCGGGAATGGCATCGGCCAGTCCTTCATCCAGTGCATCGGCACGGCGCCGAGCCAGGCGCCTGAGCCCTGTTCGAGGGCTGCCGCTGTCTCAGGCCGCGCCTTGGCGTAGGTTTCGGCCTCGCGTTCGCGTACCGCCGCGATGCGGCTTGCCGCCACGCCGCCGATGATGTCTTCAGTTTGGCCCAATCATGCCCACTCCGTTGCACATTCGCCAGTCTGATGGCGCATGGCGCGGATTTGCGCAAGCGGGCCGGTCAACGACGACCGGCGCAGCCTTCAAATCGCCTCGCCGCGAAGAAGCCGCGGGGCGGCGGGCGACAGGCCGGCGGCCTGGCGGATGAAGAAGCTCTTCAGCCCCGGCAAGCGGTCGACGACGCCAAGGCCAATGTCGCGCAGCGCGCGCAAGGGCGCGATGTCGTTGGAGAACAGCCGGTTCAGCACGTCGGTCGTCACGCCCATCTGCACGGTGTCGAAACGCCGCCAGCGCTCGTAGCGCTGCAACACGTCAAGCTGGCCGATGTCGAGGCCAAGGCGGTTTGCCTCCACGATCGTCTCGGCCAGCGCGGCGGCGTCGCGAAAGCCGAGATTGAGGCCCTGGCCGGCGATCGGGTGGATGCCGTGCGCCGCATCGCCCGCGAGCGCGAAGCGTGGCTTGACGAAATCGCGCGCCAGCGTCAGCCCGAGCGGGTAGGCGCGCCTGCTGCCGACGCTCCTGATCGCGCCAAGCTTCAGGCCGAAGCGCTGTTCGAGTTCGGCCTCGAAGACGAAATCGTCCTCCGCAATGAGGCGGTCGGCGTCACGGGTGCGCTCCGTCCACACCAGCGAGGAACGGTTGCCCTTCAGCGGCAAGGTGGCGAAGGGGCCGGCGGGGAGGAAATGCTCCTCGGCGCGCCCCTCATGCGGGCGCTCGTGCTCCACCGTGGTGACGATGCCGGACTGGCCGTAGTCGAAATGTACCGTCTTGATGCCGGCCATCTCGCGCAGGCGCGACTTCACCCCGTCGGCGGCGACCAGCAGTCGGGTGCGGATCGTCGCGCCGTCGGCGAGCGCAACGTCGAGACCGGCGCCGGTGTCTTCGAAGCCGGTGACCGCCACGCCTTCGCGGATCGTCACGCCAAGTTCGCCCGCGCGACGGCGCAGCGCGCCGTTCATCACCGTATTGGCCACCATGTGGGCGAAGGGTTCTCCCGGAATGGCCTCGCCGTCGAAGGTGAGAAAGACCGGGCGCACCGGATCGGCGGTGCGGCTGTCGGTGACGATCATCTCGCGGATCGGCTCGGCCTGCGGCGCGATCTCGTCCCAGACGCCCAGCCGGTCGAGCATGCGGGTGGCGGCCGCCGCGATCGCCGACGCGCGGCCGTCCTTCTGCCACACGCCAGCCGGCGCCGCGTCGACGATGGCGACCGACAGGTCTGGCGCTGCGGCGGCGATCGAGACTGCGGTCGCCAGCCCGACATAACCGGCGCCGGCGACGAGCACATCGACGCGGTCCGGGTCGCCTTGCGTCTCTGCAGCCTTCGCCATCTGCCACTCCCTGCTTGACTTCCAGCTTCACCATGCTGCACCGACTTGGCGAAATCATGAACGGAGACGCCCATGTCGGCCGCGATGCAGGAACTTTTGTCCATACTCGACCTCGAGCCGCTGGAGCGCAACCTGTTTCGTGGTCGCAGCCCCCAGGTCGGCTGGCAGCGGGTGTTCGGCGGGCAGGTGATCGGCCAGGCGCTGGTCGCCGCGCAGCGCACCGTGGCGACGGAACGCCATGTCCATTCGCTGCACGGCTACTTCATGCGGCCGGGCGATCCGTCGACGCCGATCATCTACGAGGTCGACCGCATCCGCGACGGCGGATCGTTCACCACGCGCCGGGTGGTGGCGATCCAGCATGGCGAGGCGATCTTCACGCTGGCCGCCTCGTTCCAGCTTCGCGAAGACGGGCTGGAGCACCAGATGCCGGCGCCGCTCGACGTGCCGCCGCCGGAGAAGCTGCTCGGCGAAAAGCAACTGATCGCCGCTTTCATCGACCAGGTGCCGGAAAACATCCGAAAGTACTGGAGCCGCGAACGGCCGATCGAGATGAAGCCGGTGTCGCTAACCCACTATGTCAGCCGCGAGAAGCTGCCGCCGGTGCAGAACATCTGGATCCGCGCCACGGGCGAAGTTCCCGCCGACGAGCCGTTGCGCGCCGCGGTGCTGGCCTATCTTTCCGACATGACGCTGCTCGATACCGCCACCTTTGCGCATGGTCGCGCCGTGTTCGACCGCGACCTGCAGGTGGCGAGCCTCGATCATGCGATGTGGTTCCATCGCCCGGTCGCGCTCGACGACTGGCTGCTCTATGCGCAGGACAGCCCGAACGCTTCGGGCGGCCGCGGCCTGACGCGCGGCGGGATCTACACCCGCGATGGCGTGCTGGTGGCCTCGGTGGCGCAGGAAGGGTTGATCCGGCTGCGACGCAACGCCCAATAAATAGGCATTTTCGAGAAGCTGCACATTTTTTCATCTGCCGGGTGTTGCGCTGCAACATCGACCGCTCCGGCGAGATTAAGGATTCATTCAAGTTTTCAGGCCGTTAGCCGCCGACTTCGAGTCTGGCACGGTTCTTGTTCCTTCTCCCACAGCCGCCGACGGACCGCCGGTCCGCCCGGTCAAGGCACTGAAAGCGGAAAGCGCGTTCGGGGACAAAGGAACAGGCACACATGAAAATCGTCATGGCCATCATCAAGCCGTTCAAGCTGGACGAGGTGCGTGAAGCCCTCACGGCAGTCGGCATCCAGGGCCTGACCGTCACGGAAGTGAAGGGGTACGGGCGTCAGAAGGGGCACACGGAAATCTATCGCGGCGCCGAATATGCCGTGAGTTTCCTGCCCAAGCTCAAGATCGAGATCGCCGTCAACGACGAGGTCGTCGACAAATGCGTCGAGGCGATCGCCGACGCCGCCAAGACCGGCCAGATCGGTGATGGAAAAATCTTCGTCTACGGCATCGAGGCCGCCCTGCGCATCCGCACGGGCGAAGCCGACGCCGACGCCCTGTAAGCCATTCAAGGAGAGTACACGACCATGATCCGCAACAAGTTTCTCACCCTTGCCGGCTTGACGGCGCTTGGAGCAGCCGCGCTGGCGTTTCCCGCGCTGGCCCAGACGGCGACCGACGCCGCGCCCGCAGCCGAGGCGGCAACCGATGCTGCGGCAGCCGCCGCACCGGTGATGGACAAGGGCGACACCGCCTTCATGATGATCGCAACTGTGCTGGTGCTGTTCATGATCCTGCCGGGGCTGGCCCTGTTCTACGGCGGCCTTGTGCGCGCGAAGAACATGCTCTCGGTGCTGATGCAGTGCACCACCATCGCCGCCGTCGTCATGGTGGTGTGGGTCCTGTGGGGTTACTCCTTCGCCTTCGGCGGCAGCACGAGCCCGTACTGGGGCGGCTT
>CALMYO010000131.1 GCA_937873685.1 uncultured Paracoccaceae bacterium | reverse complement strand
GTTCCACCGGTCGCATCCAGCACTGCAGCGGCGCATTCGGCAATCGATTCGGGTTCGCGATAGTCGAGATAGAGCGCTTCGAGGCCTTTGGCCTGCAATGCGGCAATGTCGGCCGGTTTGCGCGCTGTCGAAAAAACGAGCCAGCCATCGCGCGCCAAGGCATCTGCGCACCAGGCGCCGATTCCGGAGGAGCATCCGGTCACGAGAATGCTGCGCCGCTGTGTCATCTGGAGGTCGCTTCGGCTGCCTTGTGCATTGCAGTGGCGGCTGTACAACCCATATCCCCCGTTTGCAATGACGGGCAGGGCGCGAACAGGAGGCCGAGGCGCCGATGATGAGGGCGTTTGCCGCGGCGCTGCGGATCTTCCGCGATGCGCTCGGACATTTCAACAACGATGACGGCTGGGCGCTCGCAAGCCATGTCGCGCTGTCGGTTCTGATGGCGGTGTTCCCGTTTTTGATCTTCGCCACCTCGCTTGCAAGCTTCCTTGGCGCCGACACCTTTGCCGACACTGCCGTTCACCTGATCTTCGATACCTGGCCCGACCGCATCGCCGAGCCGATCGCATCGGAGGTGATGAACGTGCTGACCGTGCAGCGGCACGGCCTGCTGACGGTCTCGGTGATCGCCACGGCCTATTTCGCCTCAAACGGTATCGAGGCGCTGCGCATCGCGCTCAATCGCGCCTACCGGGTCACCGAAGACCGCTCGATCGTGTTCACGAGGCTGCAGAGCCTCGGCTTCGTGTTGCTGGCGACCGTCGGTTTCGTCGCCATATCGGTGCTGCTGGTGCTGGCGCCGCTTGCGGTCAAGATCGCGGCCAAATGGGCGCCATGGATCGAGAATTTCGTCGGCACAATCAGTTTCTGGCGCTACCTGGTCGCTTCGGCAGTCCTGGTCTTCGGCCTGTTTGCCGCGCACAAATGGCTTCCTGCCGGGCGTCGCGGCTTCCTGTCGCTGGTTCCCGGCATTGCGATCACGCTGGTCTGCTGGCTGATCGCGGCGAGCCTGTTTGCTGCCTATCTGGAAACCTTCGCCACTTATGTCTCCACCTATGCCGGGCTGGCGTCGATCATGATCGCCATCGTCTTCCTCTACATGACGTCGACGATCTTCATCATCGGTGCGGAGTTCAACGCCGCGATCATCCGCTACCGCATCGCCCGGTCGGCGGTGCGCCGCGGCTGATAGGTTGCAAGCGCCACCGCCGCCATGGTGACCAGCATGCCGGCGATCTGCACCGGCTGCAGCGTCTCGTCGAACAGCGCCCAGGTCATCAGCGCAGTGACGCCGGGCACCAGGTAGAACAGCGAGGCGACGCGCGACACCTCGCCCTCGCGGATCATGAACATCAACAGGAAGATCGCCCCGATCGACAGCACGATGGTGAGCCAGGCGAGTGCGATCAGCAACTGCGCCGCCCATCCGATGACGCGGGTTTCGAACGCGAAGGCGAGCGCGGTCGACACCCCGCCCGCGCCGATGAACTGCCACCCCGCGCCTGTGCGCAGATCGGCGCGCGCGCCGAGCCACTTTTGCACCACAGTGCCGAGCGACATGCCGAGCATCGAACAGGAGGCGGCAAAGATGGTGACGGCAGTCACCCCGGCGAAACCGCCGGCGATCTTCGGCGCGAGCACCATGTCGATGCCGGCCAGCCCGGCGACGAGGCCGACCCACTGGGCGCGGCGCACCGTCTCGCCGAGCAGCATGCCCGCGAAGACCGCCGTCATGATCGGCTGCAGGCCGGTGATGAGCGCCGAAAGCCCGGCCGGCATGCCGCGATGCACAGCCCAGAAAACGCCGCCGAGATAGACACCGTGCACCAGCAAGCCGACCAATGTCGCCGACAGCGCCCCCCTCCAGTCAGGCCAGGGTGCGCCCTGCCACATCGCGATCGCGGAAAGCAGCGCGATCGCCAGCGCAAAGCGCAACGTCAGGAAAGTGAAGGGTTCGGCATAGGGCATCGACAGGCCGGCGCCGACGAACCCCGTCGACCACAACAGCACGAAGATGACCGGAAAAAACCGCGTTGCCGGGTTTGCGCGCGTCGTGTTCAATTTCTTGCAACTCCGGCGTCGAATGAAAACCGGCTCTTAACCGTTTTGCGGTAGGTTCCGGCAATCTGTTGGGTGGAATTGCGCTCTGCGCGCCAGGTAAAAGGCAGGGTGGACATGATCTGGGATGTTTCGCCAAGTTCGCTTTTCATGCTCATCGCGCTTACGTCGATGGCGGCGTTCTTCCTCGCGACGGCGATGGACGGGGTGATGGGTCCGGATGGTTTCGGCCTGTTCGGCAACATGATCATCCTGATATCCGGCTTCTTCATCGGGCTTTACATCGCCAACAAATACGGCATCCGGCTGAACAACTACGACCTGATCGCGATTGCCGGCATCGCCGCCTCATTCATGTCGCTGGCGGTGCTGGCGGTCATGAAGGCGCTGCTCAACCGGCTGTAACGGGCGCTGCATTGCACGGCGACGGCTGGTGCGCGGCATGGCGCGCCAGCGGCGACAACGCCAGCACCACGGTAAACATCAGCGACAGCGCGATGAACACCGGCGCAAAGCCCGTGTGCTCCGCCACGAAGCCGATGCCGGACGGCGCGGCGAGAATGCCCGAGTAACCCATGAAGGTGACGACAGACAGGCCGATGCCCGGCGCCATGCCCGGCAGGTTGCCGGCGGCGGAAAAGGCGATCGGAACCAGGTTGGCGATGCCGATCCCTGAAAAGGCGAAGCCGGCGATCGCCATCGGCGCGCTGTCGGCGAGGCCCGCGATCATCAGCCCGATCGCCGCGATCGCGGCGGATACGCGCACCGTCGCCACCGGACCGAAACGGTCGCGCACGAAATCGCCGGCAAATCGCATCGTCGCCATGGTGGCCGAGAAAAGGCCGAAGGCCAGCCCCGAGGTGAACACGTCTGCGCCGAGTTCCTGGCGCAGGTAGAGCGCCCCCCAATCCAGCACCGCCCCTTCCGGGATCATCGAGAACAGCGCCATGATGCCGAGCGCCCAGGGCAGGATGGAGCGCGGCAGGCGCAGCGGTTCCTTCTGTGACGCCTGCGGCCGGTCCTCAAGCATATGGCGCCACAGCAGCGCCAGCACGGCGAAGCCGAAGACGGTGATGGCGATGGCATGAGGCAGCGCGCCGAAATTCTGCAGTGCAAAGCCTCCGCTGACCGCGCCCAGCACGCCGCCGAGGCTCCAGAAACCGTGGCACGACGACATGATGGCGCGGCGCATCGATTTTTCCACCGACACCGCGTTGGCGTTCATCGCCACGTCCATCGCGCCGATCAGCCCGCCAAGCATCACCATGGTGAAGCCGGCGACGATCACGTTCGGCGCCACCGTCACCCACAGCAGCGCCGGCATGGCGCCGAACGCCATCCACTTGCCGGGCCGGGTGGAGCCGAGCCGCGCGATCAGCGCGCCGCATACCGGCATGAACAGCATCGAGCCGATGCCAAACAGCAGGATCATCAGCCCGAGCGCCGATTCCGACAGTTCGAGCCGGGCGGCGAATTCCGGGATCTTCGGCGCCCAGGAGCCGACCATGAAGCCGTTCAGCAGGAACATGCCCGAAACGGCTGCGCGCGCGGGCGGAAAAAAGGCGGCGGCCATAGGGCATTGCTCCGGGCGGGGTTTCCCGGGCGGCATTAGGGCCGGAGGCGCGCCGATGCAAGGGGGAGCGGGTGGGAGACACGTCGATGACATCGAACCCATCCTTCGCCCCTCAGCCAGGAGGCTGCGATATTCGAGTATCTCGCCGGGTCGCCTCCCTCTGTCCTGCCGGACATCTCCCCCGCAAGGAGGGAGAATGGCTGTGGCGACTTTCGCCGCCCATTTTCCACGCTTTCCGCTGGGCGACTGCGTTTGAGTCGGGCGCAAGCGTTGCCCGCGCTCCATTTTCCCCCCTTGCGGGGAGGTGGTCGCGAAGCGACCGGAGAGTGCGCCTTCGCCGCGCGGCTTGGGTGTTACGGCGCGACGAGTATTCCGCGCCGCCACATGTCACCGCGCCCAGCATCCTTATGCGGCCAGCGGCAAGGCGCGCAACGCTTCGAAGATGAAATCGGCGGTGCGGCGGATGCGCAGGCTGGTGTGCAGTTCGCGGTGCGAGGCAAGCCACATCGGCAGCGCGGGGATAGGCAGGGCCGGCAGCAGGCGCACGAGCTCCGGCGTCTTGCGCGCGACGAAGCGCGGACCGAAGCCGATGCCGGCGCCGGCTTTTACAAGCTCGAAATTTGCCACCTGGTCGTCGGTGCGCAAGGCGAAGTTCTCGCGACCTCCCGCGATACCAAGCCGCCGCATCGCGTTCAGAATCACGTCGGAACGGTCGTAACCAACCAGCGTGTGAGCCAACAGCGCCTCTACGGTTTGTGGCGTCCCGAATGCGGCGAGATAGTCGCGGCGGGCATAGCACCCCATGGCGAACTCGTTGGCATGGCGGGCGATCAGTTCGTTCTGCGTTGGCCGCACCATGCGGATTGCGATGTCGGCGTCGCGCGACAGCAGGTTCTGGACATCGTTTGAGGAAACCAGTTCAATCTCGATTGCCGGTTCGGCGCGGCGCAAGGCCGCCAGCACTGGCGGCAGCACATAGGTCGAGACGATCGCGCTTGCGGTGATCCGCACCGTTCCGGCAACAGACTGCTCGCGACCGGAAGCCACCAGCGCGAACCGGTCCGCCTCGCGGGCCATGTCGCGCGCTTCGTCGACCAGCGCCAGCGCCGCCTGCGTCGGCCGCATGCCGGCGCGCCCGCGCTCGAACAGCACCAGACCCGAAATCGCCTCGAGTTCGTCGATGTGCCGCCCGAGCGTCGGCTGGCTGGCGCCTGACGCGGCGGCTGCGGCAGACAGCGAACCCGCATCCACCACGGCCAGGAAGCTTTTGACCAGGTTCCAGTCGAAACTGCGCATTCCATTCGATTATGAATAATTGACATTCGATTCAAGCCGTTTCGCTCCGAAATCGATTTCACTATCTCTGTGATAACAGACAAGGAGAACGGTGATGACCCAACACGATACGAAGCAGACCATCCTCATCCTCGGCGCGCATGGCCGCGTCGGCACGGCCGCGGCGCAGGCCTTCCTCGCCGCCGGCTGGCGCGTTAAGGGCCTGGCGCGCGGCGCAAAGGCGAAATCCTTGCCGGCGGGCGTCGAGCCGGTTGAAGCCGATGCTTTCGACGCCGGGGCGCTCACCGAGGCGGCGCGGGGCGTCGATGTCATCCTGCATGCGCTCAATCCGAAATACACTGAGTGGCGCGAGACAGTGCTGCCGATGACGGAAAACGTGATCGCGGCGGCGAAGGCCTCGGACGCGACGATCCTTGTGCCGGGCAATGTCTACAATTTCGGCTATGCTATCCCGCTCGATGCGGACGAGCGCGCGCGGCGTGTGCCGTCAACCGAGAAGGCGGAGATCCGCATCGCGCTCGAAGACAGCCTGCAGCAGGCCGCGATGCGCGACGGCGTGCAGTCGCTGGTGTTGCGCGCCGGCGATTTCTTCGGCGGCACGCAGCCGGAAAGCTGGCTCGACCTGATCATCCTGAAGAGCCTAAAGCGCGACCGCTTCACCTGGGGCGGCCCGCGGAACATCCCGCACTCATTCGCCTATCTGCCCGATCTGGCGCGCGCCTTCGTGGCGCTGGCCGAAAAGCGGCGCGACCTGCCGGCCTTCGACACGTTCCATTTCCGCGGTCACGTGTTGAGCGGCGAACAGATGAAGGCAGCGACGGAACGCGTCGTCGGCAGGTCGCTGAAATGGGGCAGCGTCAACTGGACGCTGATCCGCCTGCTCGGGCTGTTTGCGCCGATGCTGCGCGAGATCGCCACGATGTCGTATCTGTGGCGCACCCCGCATTCGCTCGCCAACGGCAAGCTGACGGCGCTGATCGGCGAGGAGCCGCATACCCCGCTCGAGGCTGCGATGCGACAGGCGATCGCCGATCTTCGGCTTGACCGGGCGCAACCCGCAGCACCGGAGCACCGGGCCGGAACAATGCTGGCGGCGGAGTAGCCGGATTTGGGAACGGGCCGCCTCAGTGCCCGCGCGAGGCGGCGAAGCGCACCGCTTGCGCCAGCACGGCGATGCAAATTCGCATGTCAGTCTCCTCGTTTTGTTCGCGCTTCCATCTCATGCGCCAGCACGGGGTTGCCGTTCGAACGCACACCTTCGACAGCGCCCTGGACATCACGTGGATCCCGGTTCTGGCTGAGCTTGGATTTCGCCAGAACCCGGCGAGGCTCGATCCGCAGGGCGACGATGTTGCCGAGCATTGCGCTCATGTAATCGGCGGGAGCATTGGCCATGCGCCATGCATTCTCACCGTTGACGCGCCGCTCATGCGTCCGCGTCAGCAAGCCCACTGCGGCGCGCTTGGCCCGGTCGTCGTACTGGAACGAGATCGTTCCGTAAACATGGACCACCTGGTAGTTCCAAGTTGGAACGTGGCGGTGGTGTTCCAGTTTCGTCGGATAGAAGTTCGGGGATACATAGCCATCGCTTCCGCGGAATATCGCAAGCACCTCGCTCTCGTCTCCGATGAGGCGATGCATGTCGTTGGCAAGGGCGACATGGCCGATCAGCACGTCGTCGTCTGCTTGCAACAAGGGAATGTGATTGGCGACCAGACCGTCTTGAGTATGCGCAACGACGCATGCGAGCGGCGCCGTTTCCACAAGGGTCTTGATTGCCGCGGCGTCGACCTCGCGAAAATGCTCGGGAACGTACATTTCTCTGCCTCCATCTTTCCTGTCGGGTCGACCGGGGCCGCAAATGGCCGGGCCGGCGGCGACCGCCCGGCTCAATGCCCGCGCGAGGCGGCGAAACGCACCGCCTCGGCCAGCACGGTGGCGCGGTTGCCGAAAGGGGCAAGCTCCGCCACCGCGCTCTGCACGGTGTTCTCCAGCCTCGCGCGCGCGGCCTCGATCCCGATCATCCCGGGTATCGTCGCCTTGCCGCGCCCGGCGTCCTTGCCGGTGCGCTTGCCCATCGCGACGGTGTCGGCCGTGAGGTCGAGTAGGTCGTCGGCAAGCTGGAACGCCAGACCGAAGGCCGCGCCGAACCGCGCCATGCGCGCGCGGTCGGACTCGGTAGCCCCGGCGATCACCGCCCCGGCCTCGCAGGCGAAACGGATCAGAGCTCCGGTCTTCATCGCCTGCAAGGT
>CALMYO010000130.1 GCA_937873685.1 uncultured Paracoccaceae bacterium | reverse complement strand
TCTGCGACCCGGAACTGACGGTGGGCATGCCCGCCTTCATCACCGCCGGCACCGGCATGGACGCACTTGCCCACTGCCTGGAAGCCTATTCCTCGCCGTTCTACCACCCGATGAGCCAGGGCATCGCGCTTGAGGGCATGCGTCTCGTCAAGGACTACCTGCCGCGCGCCTGGGCAGACGGTTCTGACCTCGAAGCCCGCGCCCACATGATGAGCGCCGCCGCAATGGGTGCGACCGCCTTCCAGAAAGGGTTGGGCGCCATCCACGCACTGTCGCATCCGGTCGGCGCTCTCTACAACACCCACCATGGCACCACCAACGCCGTGGTGATGCCGCCGGTGCTGGTGATGAACCGCCCGGCAATCGGAAGCCGCATCGACGCCGCCGCGGCCTATCTCGGCATCGGAGGCGGGTTCGACGGCTTTTTCGATTACATCATGGCGCTCCGCGCCGAGCTTGGAATCCCCGACAAACTCGCGACGCTCGGCGTCGGCACAGACCGCATCGACGAGATGACCGCGATGGCGCTGGAGGACCCTTCGGCCGGCGGCAACCCGGTCAGGATGACGGCGGAGAACACCCGCGCCCTGTTCGAAGCCTGCATTTGAGGCCGGGCATGCGCAAGCGCGGGGATTGCCCGCAAAAACGGCAGCGCCGGGTGTTGCTTTTCGTTCGCCAAAAGCGTTTGATCGGCATCACTGGCCTGCCCGGCTGCACCGCCGGGCGGGTTTGAAGACAAGAAGCCCACACAAGCTCACACTCAAGGGAAGAGGTCAAACCCATGAAAAACCTGAAACGACTCCTGGCAGCCACCGCGCTCGTCACGGCCTTTGCCGGCGCCGCGCACGCCAAGACGCTCGTCTATTGCTCGGAAGGATCGCCGGAAGGCTTCGACCCGGCGCTCTACACCGCCGGCACCACCTTCAACGCCTCCTCGCGCCCGGTCTACAACCGCCTCGTCGAGTTCGAGCGTGGCACCACCAACATCATCCCCGGCCTTGCCGAAAGCTGGACCGTTTCCGACGACGGCCTTGAATACACCTTCAAGCTCCGCTCCGGTGTGAAGTTCCACACGACCGACGGCTTCACGCCGTCGCGCGATTTCAACGCCGACGACGTGGTGTTCACCTTCGAGCGCCAGATGAAGGCCGACAACCCCTACAACAAGTATGTTGAAGGTGCGGCGTGGGAATATTTCGACGGCATGGACATGCCGAACCTCATCAAGGAGATCGTCAAGGTTGACGACATGACGGTGAAGTTCGTGCTCAACAAGCCGGAAGCGCCGATGATCGCCAACCTGGCGATGGATTTCGCCTCCATCGTCTCGAAGGAATATGCCGACAAGCTGGCGGCTGACGGCAAGCAGGCCGATCTGAACCAGGCGCCGGTCGGCACCGGCCCGTTCCAGTTCGTCGCCTACCAGAAGGACGCCGTGATCCGCTACAAGGCGAACCCGGACTTCTGGAACGGCAAGCAGCCGATTGATGACCTCGTCTTCGCCATCACCACAGACAATTCGGTGCGCATGCAAAAACTGAAGGCCGGCGAATGCCATGTGGCGCCCTATCCGAACCCGGCCGATCTGGCGGATCTGAAGGCCGACCAGAACCTGCAAGTGATGGAGCAGGAAGGCCTCAACGTCGGCTATCTCGCCTACAACACAACGGTAGCCCCGTTCGACAACGCCGCGGTCCGCAAGGCGCTGAACATGGCCATCAACAAGCAGGCGATCATTGATGTTGTCTTCCAGGGCTCCGGCAAGGCGGCGAAAAACCCGATCCCGCCCACCATGTGGTCTTACAATCAGGCCACGGTCGACGATCCCTACGATCCGGAAGCCGCCAAGAAGGCGCTTGCCGACGCCGGCGTCTCGGGCCTCAAGATGAAGGTCTGGGCAATGCCCGTCGCCCGCCCCTACAACCCGAATGCGCGCCGCGTGGCCGAACTGATCCAGGCCGATTTCGCCGCGGTCGGCGTCGAGGCCGAGATCGTCTCCTACGAGTGGGGTGAGTACCTGAAGCTCTCGCGCGCCAAGGATCGCGACGGCGCCCTGCTGCTCGGCTGGACCGGCGACAATGGCGACCCGGACAACTTCCTTGCCGTCCTGCTCGGCTGCGCCGGCGTGGAAAACTCCAACCGCGCCCAGTGGTGTAACGAGGAATTCGACGCGCTGATCAACAAGGCCAAGCAGGTCTCCGACCAGGCCGAGCGCACCAAGCTGTATGAAGAGGCGCAGGTTGTCTTCAAGCGCGAGGCGCCTTGGGCAACCATCGCACACTCGGTCGTGTTCATGCCGATGTCGAAGAAGGTGATGAACTACAAGATGGACCCGCTCGGGAGCCATCGCTTCGACGGCGTCGACATCGCCGAATGAGAAAGCGCCGGGCGGGCCGCAAGGTCCGCCCGGCCCGCATCACGGCTCCAGTTCCATGACCGACATACGTTTTCAGCCGCTTGCCGATGCAATGCGGCGTGGCGAACTTGACGCCATAGCGATCATTCCGGGCGCAAATTTCCTGCGCGTGCTTGGCCGCGACTTCCACCTTATGGAACGTCCGTTCCTGCTGATTGCCCCGCGTGACGGCGAACCGGTCGCCATCGTGCCGAACCTCGAAATGGCCTCGTTTTCCACGCTTGGTTTCACCGGCCAGGTGTTCGATTGGCGCGACGAGGCCGGCTACATGGACGCGTTCCAGGCGGCGGGCGAAGCCCTGCCGCAATTGCGCGCCGCCAAACACTTCGGCGTCGAGGGCCAGCGCATGCGCGTTTTCGAGTACCTCGCGCTGGGCAAGGCCTTTCCCGGCGCGACCATCGTCGACGCCCACGCCACGATTTCCTCGATCCGCCTGCAAAAGACATCCGACGAGATAGCGCTGCTTAAGCAGGCGATCCGCATTTCCGAAGAGGCGCTGGAAGCAACGCTTGCGCAGGTGCGCGCCGGCATGACCGAGACCGAGGTGCAGGCGATCCTCACCCGCGAGATGTTTGCCCGCGGCGCCGAGGGCCTCGCCTTCGACCCGATCATTGCAGCCGGCGGCAACTCCGCCCAGCCACACGCACAGGCGCGCCGCGACTACACGATCAAGCCGGGCGATGCGCTGCTGTTCGATTTCGGCGCGCGGTTTGGCGGCTACAACGCCGACATCACCCGCACCTTCTTTGTTGGCGAGGTCTCCGAACACGACCGCGCCTTCTATGACACTGTGCTTGCCGCAAACGAGGAAGGCCGCCGCGCGACGAAGGCCGGCGCCACCGCCCATGACGTGGACGACCGCGTGCAGAAGGTGCTGGAGAATTCGCAGTTCGCCGCGTTTCGCCGCCACAAGACCGGCCACGGGCTGGGGCTGGAGGTGCACGAGGCACCGCAGATCATGCGCGGAAACCATGCGACGCTCGAACAGGGCATGGTGTTCACCGTCGAACCCGGCCTTTATCGTCTCGGCGAGTGTGGCGTGCGCATTGAGGACGATGTCGTTGTCACCGAAGCGGGCTGCGAGACGCTGACGACCTTCCCGCGCGACTTGCGGATTATCGGCTAGATCATGCTGCGGTTCCTCATCAAGCGCATCGGCCTTCTGATCCCCACCTTCATCGGCATCACCATCGTCGCCTTCGGTTTCGTGCGTATCCTGCCGGGCGATCCCGTGCTGCTGATGGCCGGCGAGCGCGGCCTGACCGAGGAGCGTTATCAGCGCTTGCTGAAGGACTTCGGCTACGACAGGCCGATCTGGGAGCAATATCTGGATTATCTGTGGAAGCTGCTGCACGGCGATTTCGGCAACTCCATAGTGTCGAAAAAGCCGGTCTTCACCGAGTTCTTCACTCTTTTTCCGGCAACGGTCGAACTCTCCTTCTGCGCGATGGTGATCGCAGTCACGCTCGGCATTCCCGCCGGGGTGCTCGCGGCAAGCCGGCGCGGCGGCTTCCTTGACCAGGCGATCATGGGCACGGCGCTCACCGGCTACTCGATGCCGATCTTCTGGTGGGGCCTGCTGCTGATCATGGTGTTTTCAACGACGCTCGGCTGGACGCCGGTTTCCGGGCGCATCTCGCTGATTTACTTCTTCCCGCCGGTGACCGGCTTCATGCTGGTCGACAGCCTGCTCTCCGGCCAGAAGGGCGCTTTCGCCTCTGCGCTGCATCACCTGGTGCTGCCATCCATTGTTCTTTCCACCATTCCGCTTGCCGTGATCGCCCGCCAGACCCGCTCCGCCATGCTGGAAGTGCTGGGCGAGGACTATGTGCGCACCGCCCGCGCCAAGGGTCTTGCCGAACGCCGCGTCGTCGGCGTCCATGCGCTGCGCAACGCCATGATCCCGGTCATCACCGTGATCGGGCTGATGGTCGGTTCCCTGCTGGCCGGCGCGATCCTGACCGAGACGATCTTTTCCTGGCCCGGAATCGGCAAGTGGATGATCGATTCCATATCTCGGCGCGATTATCCGGTCGTGCAGGGCGGGTTGCTGCTGATCGCGGCAGTGGTGATGATCGTCAACCTGATCGTCGATGCGCTGTATGGCCTCATCAACCCGCGCATTCGCCACACGTGAGGGCGCCATGACAGACACTTCCAGCGCCGCCACGGCCTCCGCCTCCGCGTCAAACGCCATCAAGCGGCGGAGCGCACTCGGCGAGTTCTGGTTCTATTTCTCCGAAAACCGCGGCGCGGTTGCCGGCCTGTTCGTGTTCTGCATTCTTGTCTTGCTGGCGGTGTTCGCGCCGCTTGTCGCGCCGTTCGATCCGAACGCGCAATACCGCGACGCCCTGCTCGTTCCGCCGATCTGGCAGGAGGGCGGGCGCTGGCCCTACCTGCTCGGAACCGATGCGGTTGGCCGCGACATGCTGTCGAGACTGATCTACGGCGCGCAATTTTCGCTGTTCATCGGCGTCGTGGTGGTGACGCTGGCGGTGGCCGGTGGCGTGACCATCGGCTTGATTTCAGGCTTTTTCCGCGGCGCGGTCGATACCGTGATCATGCGGTTGATGGACATCATCCTCGCCTTTCCCTCGCTGCTGCTGGCGCTGGTGCTGGTGGCGATCCTCGGCCCGGGGTTGATGAACGCGATGATCGCGATTGCCATCGTGTTGCAGCCGCATTTCGTGCGCCTCACCCGCGCCTCCGTGATGGGCGAGCTTAACCGCGAGTATGTCACCTCGGCGCGCGTTGCCGGCGCGTCCAACTTCTACCTGATGACCCGCACCATCCTGCCGAACTGCCTCGGCCCAGTCACCGTGCAGGCAACTCTCTCCTTCTCCAACGCCATTCTCGATGCAGCCGCGCTCGGTTTCCTCGGCATGGGCGCGCAGCCGCCGACGCCCGAATGGGGCACAATGCTGGCCGATGCGCGCGAGTTCATCAGCCGCGCCTGGTGGGTGGTCACCTTCCCCGGCCTCGCCATCCTGATCACCGTGCTCGCTATCAACCTGATGGGCGACGGATTGCGCGATGCGCTTGACCCGAAGCTGAAGCGGAGTTGAGGGGGTGTCGTTCGATTTGTGGATCGGCCCTGCTATTGTTGCTGCGGTCGTGTCCGCTTTGGTGACGGTTGGAGGCTGGTTCTTTCAGTCGCGCTCGGCGAGGAAACTGGAGCAGAACAGGCGTGCAGAACGCGTCGTCGACGTCCAAACCGCTTTGCTTGCGGAGATCCGGTCGAATGCCCATCACCTTTCGCAATATGACCCGGCTTCATTGATCGAGGCCGTTCGAGAACGGTTGAAAAACACCCCCGACTATCGGCCCTTTGTTCCCCGCGAAACGACAGCGCCTGTTTTCAACGCCATTATCAGGGAAATTTCAGTCCTCCAGAATGAGGTTATCGATCCGGTCGTACTTTTTTATACTCAAATGGAGACAATCCGGAATTTTGCCGACGACCTTCGCGGTGATCGTTTGGTTCATCTGCAAAAGGATCAACTGATCCAGATGCTCGAAGACTATCTGACATTGCGAAGCCACGCCAGGAAACTGGCCGACGACGCCATCGTCGCGCTTCAGAGCTCGCTCGGCATCAATAGATCGGTCGCGGACCGGTCGGACCGGCAATCGGCTGAGGACGGTTCTGCGGCTTCGGATTCGACATCGACTTCTCCTTCGCACAAAACATAGTATCGCACGGAGGTTAGAAAAAGACCATGCCCCTGCTTGAGATCGAAAACCTCTCTGTCGATTTCCAGACCGCCGGCGGCCTGTTTCGCGCCGTCGATTCCGTGTCGCTTGCCTGCGACAAGGGCGAGATCCTGTCGATTGTCGGCGAATCCGGGTCCGGCAAGTCGGTGTCGATGCTGGCGCTGATGGGCCTGCTGCCGTGGACGGCGAAAGTGACCGCCGACAAGCTCGCCTTCAATGGCAGCGACATGCTGAAGCTCTCGCCGCGCGAGCGCCGCAAAATCGTCGGCCGCGAAATCGCCATGATCTTCCAGGAGCCGATGTCGAGCCTGAACCCCTGCTTCACCGTCGGGTTCCAGATCGGCGAGACGCTGCGCATCCATCTCGGCATGGGCCGCGCCGAGCGCCGGGCGCGCGCAATCGAACTCCTGAAGCTGGTCGGTATTCCGGCGCCGGAAGAGCGGCTTTCAGTGTTTCCGCACCAGCTTTCCGGCGGCATGAGCCAGCGCGTGATGATCGCCATCGCGATCGCCTGCAGCCCGAAGCTCCTGATTGCCGACGAACCTTCGACCGCGCTCGATGTCACCATCCAAGCGCAGATCCTCGACCTGCTCGTGCGGCTGCAGAAGGAGAAGGACATGGCGCTGATCCTGATCACCCACGACATGGGCGTGGTGGCAGAGACGGCGGAGCGGGTGCAGGTGCAGTATGCAGGCCAGAAGGTGGAGGAACAGCCGGTTGCGGCCCTGTTCGACAACCCGCGCCACCCCTACACGCAGGCCCTTCTCGCCGCCCTGCCGGAACGCGCGACGGTGAAGGGTCGCCTGCCCTCGATTCCGGGCGTCGTGCCCGGCCAGTACGACCGTCCGCCCGGCTGCCTGTTTGCCCCGCGCTGCCGCTATGCGCGACCAGAATGCGACAGCGGCGTGAAACGCCACGGGCCGCAGGCCGGCCAGGCGCTGTGCAACTGGCCGCTTGAAAAAGGCGCACCGGTCGGCCATCCGGACGGCGCCATGGCCGGCAAACTGCGTGGAGAACCCGCATGACCGCCGCAGCCGCCGCGTCGACCCCTGCCGCCGCCCGTCCTGTCTTGCAGGCGCGCGACCTGCAGCGATTCTACGAGGTATCACGCGGACCGTTCCGCGCCGTCGCCACAGTCAAGGCGCTGAATGGCGCAAGCTTCGACCTTTACCCCGGCAAGACGCTCGCGGTCGTCGGCGAATCCGGCTGCGGCAAGTCCACGCTCGCCCGCCTCGTCACCATGATCGAACCGCCGACCGGCGGATCGCTGCTGATCGACGGCAAGGAGGCGCAGCAGGCGACGACCGAGTTGCGCCGCGCCATCCAGATCGTGTTCCAGAACCCGTATGGTTCGCTCAACCCGCGCCAGAAGATCGGCACGATCCTGGAAGAACCGCTGCTGATCAACACCGACGAAAACCCCGCCGCCCGACGCGCGCGGGCGCAAGCCATGCTGGCGCGCGTCGGCCTGCGGCCCGAACATTACGACCGCTACCCGCACATGTTCTCCGGCGGCCAGCGCCAGCGCATCGCCATTGCGCGCGCGCTGATGCTGCAGCCGAAGATCCTTGTGCTCGATGAACCGGTCTCCGCGCTCGACGTGTCGATCCAGGCGCAGGTGCTGAACATCCTCATGGACCTGCAGGCCGAATTCGGCCTCGCCTACCTGTTCATCAGCCACGATCTCAGCGTGGTGAAGCACCTCGCCGACGACATCATGGTGATGTATCTCGGCAAGCCGGTGGAAACCGGCCCGGCGGCGGAAGTGTTCGCCGCGCCGCGCCACCCCTATACCGCCGCCCTGCTCTCGGCGACGCCGGTCGCCGACCCGATGGCGAAGAAGGCGCAGATCAGGCTGGAAGGCGAACTGCCTTCGCCGATGAACCCGCCGACCGGTTGCGCCTTCAACCCGCGCTGCTGGCTGGCGCAGGACCGCTGCCGCCGCGAGGAACCGGCGCTGGAGGGCGCTGGCGAGCGCAGGAAAGCGTGTTTCTATCCGCTGGGGTGAGGGGAAGGCGGCGTCGGACTTGGCATGTTCGCGCTGCTGCACGATAGTCGCGCAACGGAGACCACCATGCACCTCACCACCGTCAACGGCCTTGCCTGCCACACTCGCCTGATCCCCGCGCCGCAGGGTGCGCCGTTCCTGGCGTTTTCCAATTCGCTCGGCACCGATTTCCGCATCTGGGATGCGGTGTCGGAGCGGCTTGCCGGGCGCTGCGCCATGCTGTTCTACGACAGCCGCGGCCACGGGCTTTCGGCGATTGGCGAGACGCCCTACCGCATCGAGACGCTCGCCGCCGATCTCGCGGCGTTGATCGAACAAGCGGCGAGGGGTCCGGCGATCGTCGTCGGTCTGTCGGTCGGCGGCATGATCGCCCAGCAGCTTGCCGCCGCGCGGCCCGACCTGGTGCGCGCGCTGGTGCTCTGCGACACCGCACACAGAATCGGCACCGACGAACTGTGGAACAGCCGCATCGCAACGGTGAAGACGAAGGGCATCGCGGCGATGTCCGACGCCATTCTGGAACGCTGGTTCACGCCGGCCTTCCGCTCGCCCGGCAACCCGCTTTTCGCCGGCTGCCGCGCGATGCTGGAGCGCCAGCCGGCCGAAGGCTACGCCGCCACCTGCGCGGCGTTGCGCGATGCCGACCTGACGCATTCCTCCGCCCGGCTTGCCGTGCCGACGCAGCTGGTCGGCGGCGACCAGGACGGCTCCACCCCGCCGGACCTCGTGCGCCAGACGGCGGCTCTGATCCCCGGCGCGCGGTTCGAACTGATCGAAAACTGCGCCCACATTCCCTGTGTCGAGCAGCCGGAGCGGCTGGCGGCGTTGATTAGCGGATTCGTGGCGGAGGTGATGAGGTGAACGGCATTCCCCATTTCGTGCATCCGAGATATTCGGCAATTGTGATCGCCGTTTCGCCCCCTCATCCCCCTGCCGGGACCTTCTCCCCAAGGGGAGAAGGCGCAACACCACTGCCTGCACCGATTTGGCAGCGTCGAAAACGCGACGACACATCGGCTTCGATGTTCCATCTCCCCTTGGGGAGAAGGTCCCGGCAGGGGGGTCCGAAGGACGGGTCCACGCGCCAAAAATTCTGTCTGGACTTTAAGCGGGTGTCGATATGACCGACCGCCACGCCGAAGGCATGAAGACCCGCCGCGCCGTGCTCGGCCACGCCCATGTCAACAGGGCAGAGGCAGCCAAGACCGAATTCGACGCGCCGTTCCAGAACCTCATCACTGAATCCGCTTGGGGACATGTCTGGTCGTCCGACGCGCTGACGAAACGCGAGCGCTCGCTGATCACCATCGCGCTGCTCGCCGCGCTCGGCCAGTGGGACGAGGTCGCGATGCACGTGCGCGCCACGCAGCGCACCGGCGCCAGCCGCGAAGACATCCGCGAGGCGCTGATGCATGTGGCAATATACGCAGGTGTTCCCGCCGCAAACCATGCCATAAAGATCGCAAGGCAGGTTTTCGCCGAGATGGACGAAAAGGGAGGGGACAATGCGCAACAGCCCCGTTGAGACGGGCGCCTTCTTTCCGCGCGACCGCGAATGGCACCCGAAAGCCTATGCGCCGGGCTACAAGACGTCCGTTGCGCGCTCGCCGAACCAGGCGTTGATTTCGTTTGGCAACTCGATTTCCGAGATCACCGGCCCGACCTTCGGCCAAGCCATGCTCGGGCCGCTCGACAACGACCTGATCCTCAATTTCGCAAAGGCCGGCGAAAGCGCGATCGGCGAGCGCATCATCGTGCATGGCCGCGTGCTCGACGAACGCGGGCGCGGCGTGCCGAACGTGCTGGTGGAGTTCTGGCAGGCCAATGCCGGTGGCCGCTACCGGCATGTCAAGGACAACTACTTTGCCCCGCTCGACCCGAATTTCGGCGGTTGCGGCCGCTGCATCAGCGACGAGGACGGCGCCTATGTCTTCCGCACCATCAAGCCCGGTCCCTACCCCTGGCCGAACGGCGTCAACGACTGGCGGCCTTCGCACATCCATTTCTCGGTGTTCGGCAGCGGTTTTGCGCAGCGGCTGATCACGCAGATGTATTTTGAGGGCGATCCGCTGATCCCGCTCTGCCCGATCGTGCGCACGATCAATGACCCGGTCGCGATCGCGCAGCTTGTGGCGGCGCAGGACATGGCCAACACCATTCCGATGGACACCCGCGCCTTCAAGTTCGACATCGTTCTGCGCGGCCGTCGCTCCACCCTGTTCGAGAACCGCATGGAGGGCAACTGACATGGTCCAGTCGCTCGGTTATCTCAAGGAAAGCCCGTCGCAGACCGCCGGGCCCTATGTGCATATCGGCTGCGTGCCGACCTTTGCCGGCATCGAGGGCGTCTACCCGGCCGATCTCGGCAAGACGATGGTCAACGACAATACGCGCGGCGAACGCATCGCGATCACCGGCCGCGTCATCGATGGCACCGGCACGCCGCTGAAGGATGCGATGCTGGAGATCTGGCAAGCCGATGCCGCAGGCCTCTACAACAGCCCGTCCGAGACGCGCGGCCTTGCCGATCCGGAATTCTCCGGCTGGGGCCGCCAACCCACCGACGGCAAGAGCGGCGTCTATCGCTTCGAGACGATCAAGCCCGGCCGCGTTCCCTGGCCGGACGGGCGCATGCAGGCGCCGCACGTCTCGCTGTGGATCGTCGCGCGCGGCATCAACATTGGCCTCAACACGCGGATGTATTTCGGCGACGAGGAAGCCGCCAACGCCGAGGATCCGCTGCTCAACCGCATCGAGCTGAAGGTGCGCGTGCCGACACTGGTTGCGAAGCGCGACGGCGATACGTACCATTTCGACATCGTCCTGCAGTGCGAAAACGAAACCGTGTTCTTCGATATCTGAGGCATTGTCGGACGTGAGAGATAAGTGTCCAGCCTACCCCCACCCCTTACCCCTCCCCTCAAGGGGGAGGGGGACGGCGATATCTTGCCGGGTTTCGCCACGCCGAATCCAGGCAAGGGCGGTGAAGTCCCCCTCCCCCTTGAGGGGAGGGGTTAGGGGTGGGGGTATGAATCCGTACGCGAAGGATCCGGTTTTCTCCGCTGCAATGGCGCACGAGTATCTCTTCACGGGAAGTTCGTCATGACCAAGCCCTGCATCATTTGCGTCGCCATCACCGGGTCGTTACCGACAAAGGAAAACAATCCGGCGGTGCCGATCACCGTGTCGGAACAGGTGGAATCGACGCAGGAGGCCTTTGAGGCCGGCGCAACAATAGCCCACTGCCATGTGCGCAACGACGACCAGACGCCGTCTTCCGATCCGGAGAAATTCGCGCGACTGAAGGAAGGGCTGGAAAAACACTGCCCCGGCATGATCGTGCAATTGTCCACCGGTGGTCGCTCCGGCGCCGGCAAGGCGCGCGGCGGCATGCTGCCGCTTCGCCCCGACATGGCTTCGCTGTCGGTCGGGTCGAACAACTTTCCGACGCGCGTCTATGAAAACCCGCCCGATCTTGTCGACTGGCTGGCTTCGGAGATGCGCCAATACGACGTCAAGCCGGAGATCGAGGCCTTCGATCTCAGCCATATCCATCAGGCCGTGGCGATGCACCGCGACGGGCGCATTCCGGGCACGCTCTACATCCAGTTCGTGATGGGCGTGAAGAACGCCATGCCGGCGGATCGCGACGCGTTCGACTACTACATCAGAACCGTGCAACGCCTTGCGCCGGATGCGCAATGGTGCGCCGCCGGTATCGGCCAGGCGCAGATCGTCGTCAACGAGTGGTGCGTCGCATCGGGCGGGCATACCCGCACCGGCCTTGAGGACAATGTGCGCCTCGATCGCGATACGCTGGCGCCCTCCAACGCCGCGCTGGTGCGCCGCGTGGTCGATCTGTGCGAGAAGCATGAGCGGCCGGTTGCCGACTGGCGGCAGGCGCGCGCCATGCTCGGCCTGCGCGCGGCGGCTTAGAGCGCTGTTCGAACAAATTGGAGCAGTTTGGTGGCAGGGATTTTTCGTTTCGGCAAGGAGAACACCGCAGCGCGATATGAATATCGCGCGAGGATTTCGACGCGGCCGAAGCGGAAAAGACCGCCAAGCCGGGGTGGCCAAGCCATTGTTTCAGTGTGCAAACTGCAATCGCTTGAACTTGGTCTCGCACGCCTTGGACATCGTCGCGAAACGCTAGCGGTGCTCGCACCGCGTCGCGTTCCGCTCCTTGCCAAGACGCACGATACCGGCGTCCAAACGATTCAATTTGTACGAACAGCGCTCTAGGCGACGTGTCCTATACGCCCTTCAACGCCCCGCTTCTGGCAGGCCTGCTCGGCGACCGGCAGGTTGCCGGCTCGTTTTCGGTCGAGGCGGAGATTCATGCCATGCTGCGCTTCGAGATCGCGCTGGCCGAGGCCGAGGCCGATCGCGCCGTGATCCCGGCCGAGGCCGCGCACGCGATCGAAATTGCCCTGCGATCGTTCGATCCGGACATAGCGTCGCTCTCGGCGGCAACCGCGCGCGATGGCGTCGTCGTGCCGGAACTGGTGCGCCAGATGCGTGCCGTTATCGGCGAACCGCATGGCCGCCATGTGCATTTCGGCGCCACCAGCCAGGATGCAATCGACACCAGTCTCATCTTGCGGCTGAAGGACGTAAACGCGGTCCTGCTGCGTCGCATGGCCGAGCTTGAGGCGGCGTTCTCCACACTGATCGACCGGTTCGGCGCCAACGCATTGATGGCGCGCACCCGCATGCAGGCGGCAATCCCGATTACCGCCGGCGACCGCATCGCCAATTGGTCGTCGCCGCTGCACGATCACCGTGTCCGTTTCGAGGAACTGGCGCCGCGGCTCTATCGCCTGCAGTTCGGCGGGGCGGCCGGCACGCTCGACAGGCTCGGCGACAAGGCGGGCGCGGTTTCCGCCGGTTTAGCCGCACGGCTGCATCTCTCCGCGCCGGCGCGGCCCTGGCACACTGACCGCTCGGCGCTCGCTGATTACGGCCACTGGCTCGCACTCGTCACCGGCGCGCTCGGCAAGTTCGGGCAAGACGTGGCTCTGATGGCACAGAACGGCATTGACGACATTGCGCTGTCGGGCGGCGGCGCATCATCAGCCATGCCGCACAAGCAGAATCCGGTGCTTGCCGAATCGCTGGTCACCCTGGCGCGCTTCAACGCCACCCTCGTTTCCGGGATGCATCACGCGCTTGTGCATGAACAGGAGCGCTCAGGCGCGGCTTGGACGTTGGAATGGATGTTGCTGCCGCAGATGGCTGTCGCGACCGGCGCAGCCCTGCGCAACGCCCTGGCGCTGTGTGGCAGTATTGAGCGCATCGGCGATTGGCGGGCGAATAACTGATGCGCCCGCCGAAGCATCATCCGCCAAGCGGCTTGTCTTCCCATGCCTTGAGCACTTCGGAGAATACCTTTTCTCCAGGAAGACCCTTCTCCAGCGTCACCAATGCGCGGCGACCTGTCGAGTAGGCCATCGGAATATCCATCCACTTTTCGCGCGACAGCAGTTGCGTGTTTGCAGACACCGCCGATTCCACATCGTTCAGCGCGATCAGGAAGAAATTGTCGTCGATCTTGGCGGCAACGCCCTGCAGCGGATTGCCGGGCTCCTGTTCTGTGCCCTTGAGAGTCATGCGCTGAACCTGGTCGACAGCGCGACCGGGAAAGCCGTCCGGCACCGTGAACGCCAGTTCGATGATGTGGCTTGCCGGCAGCGTCTTGTCGGCGTTGCGGCGTATCGTGATCGACATGCCGATGCCATTTTGCGGAATCGTCACGTCGGCGCGAATGGCCGGTTCAGGCTGCGCATCGCCGCCGGGCGATTCCTGTGAGACCGACCAGACCACGGACCCGGCCTCAGACGTGCCAGCTTCCTGACCTGTACGCTCTTCGTAGAAAATCGCCCGCTGGCCAACCGGCACCGAAGCCTCCGCAGGCGAGGCCGTCTCCGTCGCAGCTGGAGCCTCTGCTCCCGCTTCCGGCTCCCCGTCTGGCGCGGTGCCCTCGTCGGGAGCAGCCCCGTCTGGCTCAGTCTGACCGGCTGGCGCATTCGGCGTGGTTTCGGCCGGCGCGGCGATTTCTCCACCGGACGTTCCAGCGGTTCCGGGGGTCACTTCGGCAACCGTGGTGCCTTCGCCGTTGTCTTCACCGCCGGCGGGACCCGGATCGACCTCCGAACCGTCTTCAGACAACCTTTGCGTGAATTTCTGAGGGCCAGAGCCAGTGTCAGGCGTCGGCGTATCGGCATCGTTCGCCCCCGCGGTGTCGGTCGGCTCGCCGGTTTGCCCCTGTTCCGGCGTTCCTTTCCCGGCGACAAGGGCGACAAGATCGTCCTTGAGGAACCAGCCTGCGGCGGCGGCGGCGCCAAGCACGAGAATGATGGCTGCAATGCCGCCGATCGTTCGCAAGCGCCCGTTCGGACGCGCCGGCGCAGCAAAAACGTTATCGCCCGCCGGACGCGGCTTCGGACGCACCGCCAGATCGCCCATTTGCGCGGGCGCGGGTTGCGGACGAACGGAAACCGGGGACGCGGCGGCCTGCTCGGGCTGCGGATCGAACGATGCGGTCGGCCGAGGCCCCGGGTCCGGCTTTTGCGCCGCAATCGCGGCAGCCACAACCGGCGCCTGGAAATCGATGTCCGGAAAATCGTCAGGCACGGCGGCCGGGCCGACGTAGTCCGCCTCCACCTCGGCAATCGCCGCCTCGATGCGCTCGCGCTGGCGCGCCACGACATGCTCCGGCGGCACCGGGCTCATCGCCGCAAGCTGCCGTTCCACGGCCGCTCGCGCCTTCTCATACACCTTTTCGCGCGCTTCCGGCGTTGGATCTTTCAGCGATCCGATGGTTTTGCGTATGACGGCGCCAAAATCAGCCATGCCCCAGTCCCGATTAACCCCGAAAATCCTAGCCGATGTTTCGCATCAGGCACAGAATCGCGCAGGCTTGTACGTTCAATATCCACCGGTTGCCGATACCACTTCGCCGCGGAATTTCAAAATCCGCGCGACCGGCGGCGTAAACGATGCTGCCGCGCCGCCGGTCGTCGGCGCAGGCGCGACTGCAAGGCAGGAAACTGTGGCAATTTTCCGCTTCTGATCAATCCTGGAACGGATCGGTGACCAGAATCGTATCGTCGCGCTCCGGGCTGGTCGACAAAAGCGCCACCGGCGCGCCGATCAGTTCCTCGATATGGCGCACATACTTGACCGCTTGCGCGGGCAGGTCGTTCCACCGGCGCGCGCCCGCCGTCGTGCCTTTCCAGCCCTCCAGCGTCTCGTAGACCGGTTCCACCCGCTCCTGCTCGGCCTGGCCGGCCGGCAGGTAGTCGATCGCCTCGCCATCAAGCCGGTAGCCGGTGCACACCTTGATCTCGTCCAGCCCGTCGAGCACGTCGAGCTTGGTGAGCGCGATGCCGGTGATGCCGTTGATCGCCACCGCCTGGCGCACCAGCGCCGCATCGAACCAGCCGCAGCGCCGCTTGCGCCCGGTGACCGTGCCGAATTCGTG
>CALMYO010000129.1 GCA_937873685.1 uncultured Paracoccaceae bacterium | reverse complement strand
TGGTCGGCGCGGTGCCCTCCCCTGCGCTCCCGGTTCCGGGTTCGTTGCCGGGGGGGGGGGGGGAGGCGGGTTCGTTGGCGCTGGCTTCGCCCCCCCCCGGCCCCCGCCACGATTGCCGGACGCGCCGGCAGGCCTGCCCTGGCCGCTTGCGCCCGCGCCGTCGCCTTCGGTCTGCGCGGGTGCGCCGCCTGCCCGGTCGATGCTGGCGGTCGCGGGCGGTGCGTTGTCGCCGACGATCTTCACCTTCGCGCCGGGACGAAGCGTCTGGACACCCTCGGTCACCACGAGGTCGCCTTCGCCGATCTCGCCATCCACCAGCACGGCGTCGCTGTTGCGCTGGATAATGTGAACGGAAACCTTGTTCGCCGCGCCGTCGACAACGCGCCACACGAACGCGCCGTCGCTGCTCCACTGGATCGCCAGCGGATCAACGGCGGGATAGCTCTGGCCGGAAAACCGCATCCCGACGCGAAAACTCATGCCGGCGCGCAGCGTGTCCCTCGGATTGTCGAGGCGAGCGCGGATCTGCAGCGTGCGGCTGTCGCGGTCAACTCGCCCGCCGATCGCCTCGACCGCGCCGGTAAACATCGCGCCCGGCAGTGAGATCGCTTCCGCCTCAACCGGACTGCCAATCGCAACGAGGCCGGCGAAACGTTCGGGAATCCAGAAATCGACCAGAATCCCGGAACGGTCGTCGATGGTGAGGATTTCGGTTTGGGTAGTGACGTAGTCGCCCTTCTCCACCGGTACAATGCCGACTGTGCCGGCGATCGGCGCATCGATCACCCGGCGCTTCAGGGCGAGATCGGCATCGCGTAGTGCGAGTTTAGCCGCAGCCACCTCGTTTCGGGCGTCGGTCAATTGCACCTCGGTCGCAGTGCGGCTTCGCACCAGCCGTTCCAGCCGGCCGGTTTTTTCTTCCGCATTGCGCAACTGCAGTTCGGCCCGGTCGCGTGCGATCCGCTCGGCCTCGTCGTCGATGCGCGCCAGCACCTGTCCGGGCTCAACCTTGTCGCCAGCGGTAACGGCGACTTCGATGAGCATGCCCGAAACCAGCGGCACCACCGCGACCGACCGCACCGCCTCGCCGTCGCCGATCGCCGACAGGCGGTCGTTGATCGAGGCGGTCGTCACCTTCTGGGCGCCGACCAGCGTCTCGCCACGGCCGCCGAACCCGCCGCCCGGACCGCCCCCGCCACCCCGTTGGCCCTGCCCGCCGCCCTGTCCTGCAGCTTGCTGGCCCTGCCCGCCCGGGCGCTGCACGCCACCTGCGGACGGCGCCTGTCCCTGCTGCGGCCGTCCGGCTTGCGCGCCCCCGGCCGAACCTTGCCCGGCGCCGCCCTGCCCCTGCGGTCTCGCATCGGCCTGCTGCGCCGGTACGGGCTGCTCCGGCCAAACCGCAATGCGCGCCAGCAGATCAGGCGGCAGGCCGACCTGCTCCAGCCGCGCGGCATCAAGGCCAAACTGGCCGATCCGCGCCTGCGCGGTTTCGTCGGTGCGCAGCCACACCACCAGCGCGACAGCCGCCAGCACCAGCGTCAGTATGGTCTGCTTGATGAAGCTTGTGACGAAACCCATGCGCACTCCAGCCACGGCGAACCCGCCCCATAACTAGGCGGATCAAGGCCTTCGGGAAGTGCGCCGCGTGTTGCAGCGCAAAAACCCGGTTTACGCCATAGCACGATGGCGCGGCGCGAGTCCTTAAGGTTTTGTCATGAACCGGGGCCGAGCCCGGCTTACCGGGCTGGATGGTATTTCTTGTCGAGACCGTCAATCGCCTCGACATTGGCGGCCGAGCGGCCGTTGACGTCGAACTGCAACGGCAGCCAGGCGTCGGCGATCGATTTCGCCAGTTCCGGACCGATAACGCGAGCGCCCATGGTGATGATCTGCGCATTGTTGGAGAGCGCGGCGCGTTCGGCCGAATATGTATCGTGCGTCAGCGCGGCGCGAATGCCGGGCACCTTGTTTGCCGAAATACACACGCCGATGCCGGTGCCGCAGACGAGGATCGCCCGGTCGAAACGACCGTCCATCACGGCGCTGCCCACGCGGTCGGCGAGATTGGCGTAATATTCCGCCGAGCCGTCTTCCGGCCGCGAGAGATCGGTCACCTCGATTCCCTCCCGCCCTTTCAGGTGCTCGTGAAGAATCTTCACCAGCGGTTCGCCCGCCGAATCGCCGCCCAGCGCCAGTTTCATGGTCCTGCTCCTTTGTCGGTTGTCACCCGGCCACCGTTACCGAAGCGCGGCCACGCAAGCATTCAACATCCCGACATAGCCGGTCACAGCCCATGCCGATCGGCCGATGAAAAGCCCGTCGACATGCGGTTGGCCGATCAACTCGACGCAATTGCCCGGATTGACCGACCCGCCATAGAGGCAGGGGACGGGCCTGCCAAGCAACCGCTCGGCATTGCGCTTGATCAGCATCTGCTGGCGGTCGGCATAGTCTGCCGAAGCCGGCACGCCGCGCTCGCCGATCGCCCAGACCGGCTCGTAGGCAAACAGGATTGTCGCGCTGCGCTGCGAAGCGTCGAGATAGCGCAACGCGCCTTCCACCTGTGCGGCAAGCGCCGGTTCGGCGCGGCCCTCTTCCTTCTGGCGCGCCGTCTCGCCGATGCAGATCAATGGGATCAGCCCGTGCCGGACGGCGGAGGCGACCTTCAGCCCGACAGTCTCGTCGGTCTCGCCGAAGAATTCGCGCCTTTCCGAATGGCCGAGTTCCACCATGTCCAGCCCGCAATCGACCAGCATCGGCGCTGAAACTTCGCCGGTCCATGCGCCGGCATCGGCAAAGTGCATGTTCTGCGCGCCGACCTTCACGATTGTGCCGGCCAGCATTGCCTTCACCTCGCGCACGGCTGTGAAGGGCGGGATGACGAAGCGCTGGATGCGTCTATCCGCGTTCGGCGCGTCGTCGATCAGCCCCTGCGCGAAGTCGCGCGCTTCGGCGAGCGTCTTGTTCATCTTGAAGCTGGTGCCGATCCATTTGGTGGTCATGGGCGCGTGTTACCAATGGCTTTTGAAACAGGGTGAAGCGCGGCCGCGGACGAAAACGGGCCGGATGCTTCAGGCTTGACACCCCCACCCCTGACCCCTCCCCTCAAGGGGGAGGGGAAGCCTGACATTGTGCCCGCCTCACTCTCCCGCTCGACAGACCGCAGTTTAGTGCGACCAGCCGACAACGCCTGCCGTCCCCCTACCCCTTGAGGGGAGGGGTCAGGGGTGGGGGTAGGTCCAGGAGCATTGCTTCGATAACATTCCGGCCGGCCACGCGCGTCCCCGCGCGCCGTCATCCCGGGGCTTGTCCCCGGGATCCAAACACCTGATTTCGGGCTGAACTTTGGGTCCCGGGGACAAGCCCCGGGAGGACGATCCGACAGGATTTCTCTGGGTCCCTCAAACATTCAGTTCCCCCGCCCCCGTATCGACATCGCCGGCCCAGAACGCCACCGATTCCGCCAGTTCCGCAACGACGCGGCTGTCGGTCGGTTCGCGCTCGCGGAAGGAAAGCTCCAGGCAGATTTCATTGTCGACGCCGCCGCCGCGGCGGATGGCCGGCAGCAGCGTCGCCGGGGTGATGCGGCCGTTCTCGTTGTTGGCGGCGGTGAACGGCGCATGCCCGCTCTTTTTCATCGACGATTGCTTGATGTGGATGATCGGCGAGACCGGCGGAAAAGCCTCGGCCCAGGCGAAGGGATCGTAATCGGCCGGGTTCGGCGAGGTCACGTCGCCATGGTCGATGTCGACCATCATCTTCATCGGCAGGGCAAGGCCGGCCGCGTCGATGCGCGCCTGCAAGTCGCGGCAGGCTTGAAGCGTATGGCCGAACTCGCGCCCGACCGACATCGGCTCCCAGAACAGGAAGGTCAGCCCCGCCTCGCGCGCATGCTCCGCAACCTTGCCCCAGCATTCGATCGCGATGTCGATCAGCGCCTCGCGCCGAACCGGATCGTCGTAGTCGCGCTGCGTGAAGATCGCAAACTGCGTGCCGACACTCGATGCGCCGATATCGGCGGAGATGTCGGCGAAGGTGCGGAACCAGTCGACGTAGTAGGCGCGCACATCGGCGTCCGGATGGCCGAAATGGTTGAGGCGGCCGTAGGGTCCGGTCATGCCGGAGGTCACGACCACCCCGGTGCGCGAAAGCGCTCGGTTGAAGGCGCGCACATGCTTTGCGATGACCGCCGCCGGCCAGCCCGGGTTGATGAACTCGTGCGTCAGCTGCACGTTGCGGATGCGGATGTCGCGCGCGATCGTCTCGATAAGGTCGTCCGCTTCGGCGAAGCGGTTCACCAGCGGGTTGGTGTTGAGCGAAAGCTTGAAACTCACCGGTTTCACCCTGTCTGCGAAAGGCTGAAGGCAGGCAGTATATAGTCCGGCGTCGCCCCGTGTTGCGCAAAATGCGCCGAAAGCGCGGCGTCGGCAACGTCCGCCAGGATGCCGGTGCGCACCAGCACGGTGCGAAACCCTGCGCCCGCTCCCCCGGCGATATCGTGTTCCACCGAATCGCCGATGCACAGGATGCAATGCGGCGCAGGATCGCCGAGCGCGCGCCGCGCCGCGGCGTAGATCGGCGGCAGCGGCTTGCCGTAACTCGCAACCACGCCGCCGAGTTCCACATAGAGGTCGGCGATCGCGCCGGCGCCGAACCGCATTCCGACTTTCGTCAGCATCACTTTGTCGGGGTTGGAACAGATCATCGGCACACCGCGTCGCGCCGCAGGCTCCAGCAAGGCCCGGTAGTGATCGAGTTCGAACTCGTCGCCGCGGCTTCCCGCCAGCAGCACCAGTTCGGCGTCCAGCCCGTCGCGCGCGTCGGCAAGTCCCAGGCCCTCCACAGCCGAAGTGTCGCCGTCGCGCGCCAGCAACAAGGTGCGGCAACCGCGCGGCAATCGGCCGTCAGCCTGCATTTCGGCAATCGCCGCATGCGCCACTTCGCCCGAGGTGACAAAGGCGTCGTAGAGGTCGCGCGCAAAGCCGAGTTTCTCCATTCGCGCAATGTTCGGGCCGGCGCGCTTGCCGGAATTGGAGATCAGCGCCACGCGCTTGCCCCGTCCCCTCAGGAAGCGCAGCGCCTCCACCGCGCCAGGATACGGCCTTTGCCCGTCATGCAGCACGCCGAACTGGTCGATAAGAAAGGCGTCGTGGTCCGCCGCCAGCATGTCCAGTGTGGCAACGACGGGCGCGGGGCGGAATGCGACGCTCATGCGGAAAACCCCTGCAAGGCCAGCAGCGCCGCGCCGAAAGCCGCCTCTTCCGAGAGCGCCGGCGCGAAGGGAACGCCAAGCCGCCGCGCCCGGATCGCAGTGAAGGCCCTATTGTGCGCGCCGCCCCCGACGCTGCGGACGTTTTTCAAAGGCGGCGCGCCGAGTTCGGCAAGCCGCGCGTAGCCGAGCGCCTCGACGCCGGCGACGCCTTCGAGCAGCGCCTGCAGGAAAACCGCGTCGTCGGCCGGGCGCGGCGCTATACGCGACGCAAGGTTGGGATCGTTGATCGGAAAGCGTTCGCCCGGTTTCGGCAGCGGGTAGAAGTCGAGACCGGTCGGCCGCTCCGGATCGATGCGCGCCGACAGCGTCTCGATCTCGGCTGGCGGAAAATGTGCGGCCAGCGCCCCGCCGCCGCTGTTCGAAGCCCCGCCGGCCAGCCAACGGTCGCCAAGCCGGTGACTGTAAAGTCCGTATTGCGGCGCGTTGAGCGGCGCATCGCTGAGCAGCTTCAAGGTCAGCGTCGTACCGAGTGCGGTCACGGCTTCGCCGGGCTGCGATGCACCGGTGGCAATGAAGGAGGCGCAACCATCCGTCGTGCCGGCGACAACGGCACAGCCAGCATCCAGCCCGAATTCGCGCGCGAACTCTGCCTGCGCCCGACCCGTCACCGTGCCCGGCGCAACCACCTGCGGCAGCATCGCGGATTTCATGCCGGTCGCCACGATCCAGCCCGGCCAGCGGCGCGCGACGGGATCGTAACCGGTCTTCAGCGCGTTGTTCTCGTCGGAGATATCGAAGCGGCCGCTAAACTGCCCGGCGATCCAGTCGGCCTGGTGGACGATGCGAACGGCGCCGGGTGCGTTCTGGAGGGCGATCGCCCGCGCCAACGCCGAGTTGCGCCCGAGTGCGGCGCTGTCTGCCGGGGCAGCCGCCGCGATGGCCGCAACAATCGCGTCGTCATCGACCGGGTCATTGTACATCAGCGGCGACGCCACCGGTTCGCCGCGCGCATCGATCGCCAGCATGGTTCCCGACGTGCCGTCGACGCTGAGCGCGGCAATCCGCCCCGGCGCGACTTGCGCGAACAGGCCGGACAAGGCGGAGTGCAGCGCGCCACGCCATCCTGCCGGGTCGCGATGATCGGACGAAAAGTCGGCCATGCGCGCCGAGGCCTGCGCTGCCACGGCCTGCGCGGCATCGATGGCGATGGCCCGCACCCCGGAGGTGCCGATATCGATGCCGAGAAAGAGCGCGCTCATGGCCCGCCCCGCGCACGGCCGGCTTCCAGCGCCTGGCGGTACTTCTCGGCATCCCAGTTCAGCAGTTCGGCGTCCTGGACTTCGTTCAATGTGTTGACGGCCGCGCCGGGGGGGATGCGCGCCGCAACATCGGCGAGGCAGCGCGCCATGGCATGTGCGCTCGCGCTGGCGTCACCACGCATCAGCACGCCTTCACCCGGACAGGCGATCATCGCCGGCGGCGGCAGGCCGGCGTCACGGTGGCGCGCCTCGATATCCGCAGCCGTTTCGCTTTTCCCGGCCACCACAAGCCCGGCGCCGAGGAAGATCACATGGTCGGGATATAGGCTGCCCTGCCGCGCCAGCCCAAGGCTGGCGAGGTCGGTCGCCACACCCTGTGCGTCGCCTGCGCCGATCACGTATCCGGCGCCGCCGATGCGCCGCTCAAGCGCAACGACATCGGCCGGGGGCGCGATCCGCGCCGGCGCATCGAGCCGGGCACAGACATCGACAAGCAGCGGCTCCGCCGCCTCGACGCTTTCAGCCGCCACCACCAGCCCGTGATTGCCGAGCACCAGCACGTCCACGCCCGGACGAAGGCGAGCCTCGATTGCCCGCGTCAGCGGCAGGCCGGGCCGCGCATACGGCACGAAGGCCCAGTTCAGGCCCTCCAGCCGTTGCGCAAGCAGTGTCTCCGCGTCCCGGCGCACGGCAAGCGCAATGGTGTTGACGCAATGCACGTGCACGACGATCCGTTGCGGCAAGACCGAGTGCATGGTCGTCTCGATCGACGGCCGCAAGCCGCCCGGATTGCGCTCGGCAATAACGAAATCCTGTGCCTTCTCAGCCGCACCACCGCCGCCGGCCAACGCGTCCATCAGCGGCGCCATCGCTACCGGCACGAAGATGCTACCGGTTTCCGCCTGCATCAACCAGGTGCCGGACGCCTTGATCCACAGTACCCCATCGTCCTTGACCGACGTGTTGCCGCCAGCGGCCTGCACCAGCAGCGGATCGGCGCCGACCCGCGCCGAAAGCGCCCGCAGTTTCGCAAATTCTCTGGCGAGATCAGGCATCACCCTATCCTGCCCTTGCCGTGACGCCGGAAAACCAGATTTCAAAGGCGCGCCGTTCGCTCTCGCTCATCGAAAGCCCGTGCTTGGTGCGGCGCTCGATGATGTCCTGCGGCGTCATCGCCCATTCGGCCTGCATCAGGAACATCGCCTCGCGCTCGAAGAACAGCGGACCGAATTGCCGGCCAAGATCGCCGAGACCGCGCGCGTTGGCGATCAGGGCATGCGCGCGCGTACCGTAGAGCCGCCCGTAATGCTGCGCCAGCTTGCGTCCGAGCCACGGGTAGCGGCTGACCAGACCGGCAAGAAAGGCGTCGAAATCCGCGTCGGCGATGTCGCCGCCCGGAAGGTGCGCATGCGCGGTCCAGTCGCCGGTCATGCCGGGGAAGAATGGCTTCAGGTTTTGCAGCGCGTGTTCGGAGAGCTTGCGGAAGGTGGTGATCTTGCCGCCGAAAACCGACAAAAGCGGTGCGTTCCCGTCGCCGGCATCGAGTTCGAACACGTAGTCGCGAGTCACCGCGCTCGGGTTTTCTGCGTTGTCGTCGTAGAGCGGGCGCACGCCGGAAAAGGTGGAGAGCACATCGGCGCGGCCGGGCGCATCGTTGAAATAGCGGTTCACCACCTTCAGCAGATAGCCGATTTCGTTCTCGTCGGCCGTAACGTCCTCCGGCCGTCCGTCGAAGGGAATGTCCGTGGTGCCGATCAGCGCCTTGTCGCCCTCGTAGGGATTGATGAAGATGACGCGCTTGTCATCGTTCTGCACGAGGTAGGCCTGCGGACCCTCCCAGAACTTCGGCGTGATGATATGGCTTCCCTTGACGAGGCGGACGCTGCGCAACGAGTTCATCCCGGCCACCTGGCCGATAACAACATTGACCCAGGGGCCGGCAGCGTTCACCAGCGCGCGGGCGGCAAAGGCGCTCCGCTCGCCGGTTTCGCTGTTGCGCGTCTCGATGCGCCAGATCTTGCCCTCCCGCCGCGCCGAAACGCAGGCCGTCCGGGTCAGGATCCGCGCGCCCCGCGCCGCCGCATCGACGGCGTTCAGCACCACAAGTCGGGCATCGTCGACCCAGCAATCGGAGTATTCGAACGCCTTGCGATAAGCATCGCGGATCGGCTTGCCTTCCGGCGCGTTGCGCAGGTCGAGTGTGCGCGTGCCGGGCAGCCGCTTGCGGCCGCCGAGGTGATCATAGAGAAACAGCCCGAGCCGCACCAGCCAGGCCGGCCGCGCTTCCGGGCTGTGCGGCAGCACGAAGCGCATCGGCCAGATGATGTGCGGGGCGGATTGAAGCAGCACCTCGCGCTCGATCAATGCCTCACGCACCAGCCGGAACTCGTAGTATTCGAGATAGCGCAACCCTCCATGCACAAGCTTGCCGGAGCGCGAACTGGTGCCCTGGGCGAGATCATCCTTCTCTGCCAGCACGACCGAAAGGCCGCGCCCGGCCGCATCGCGCGCGATCCCCGCGCCGTTGACGCCGCCGCCGACGATGAAAAGGTCGATGATACTGTTGGAATCGGTCATCGCGCCGCTCCCGTCGTCACGCACACGGATTGACCGGCGGCTCGCCTTTAAGGTAGCGGCGCACCTCCTCTGCCGCCTGCTCTGCGGCGAAGGTGACGGTGCGCACCGACGCCCCGGCGATATGCGGCGTCAGCGTGACATTCGGCAATTGGAGCAGCGGCCAGTCGGCCGGAACCGGCTCGACGGAAAAGGTCTCAAGCATGGCGCCGCCGAGATGACCCGATGCGAGCGCCGCATACAAGGCGTCATAGTCGACCAGCGGCCCGCGCGCGGTGTTGACCAGCAGCGCGCCGGGTTTCATGCGCAGAAGCGTTTCGGCGTTGATCATGTTGCGGGTTTCGGAGGTCACGCGCGGATGCAGCGTCACCACGTCGGCGCGCGACAGCAAATCGTCGAGGCTGACATGCTCCACGCCCGCAGCGTGATCGTCGGCGGAAAGCTGCACATAGGGATCGCAGACCAGCACCTTTGAGCCGAAGGCGCGCAGCAGCTTCACCACCTTGGTGCCGATGTTGCCGTAGCCGATCACGCCTACGGTCATCTCGTTCAGTTCACGGCCGGTGCGGTCGGCGCGATAAAGATCGCCGCGCCACTCGCCGGCGCGCAAGGCCTCGTGGCCGACGCGGATCAGCCGCGTTTCGGCAAGGATCGCGCCGAGCGCAAATTCCGCTACCGCCGTGGCGTTGCGGCCGGGCGTGTTGACGACGGTGATCCCGTTTGCGACCGCCGCCGCCATGTCGATGTTCACCGGCCCGCCGCGCGACACTGCGACCAGCTTCAACCCCGGCATGCGCTGCATCATGCCCGCAGAAAGCGGCGCAAGCTGCGTCACCAGGATTTCCGCCGCGCCGATGAACTCGACGATTTCGTCCGGCTTGCCGAAATACTCCTTCAGCCCGTCGAGGCCGGCAACTGCGTAGCCGTGCTCCATCGGCTCGTCCGGCCAGGCCTGGCGCATGGTGCGGATGGCAACGGGGGTCTCGACCACGGCCTCGATCTTCTCGCGGAAGACCTCGGGCAGCATGAAGTTGTCGCCGATGATCGCGATCTCGCGCATCATCCGTGTCCTTTCGTTGCGGCAAACGCTTTCCAGACCGGACGCATGGCGTCGCGGGCCGTCACATAAGCGGGAAACACCCGGTCGTAGCGGGCGGCGAGTTCGGCGTCCGGCGGCTCGGCGGCGCCAAGCAGCGGCGTCACCCACTCGGCAACGCAGGCATCCATAGTGTCGTAGACCCCGATATTGACCGCCGCCATCATCGCAGCACCCGCCGCGCCGGCTTCCTCTCGCGCCGAGGTGCGCACCGGCGCACCGGTCGCCGCCGACAGGATGCCGCGAAGCACGCGGCTTCGCGCCGCGCCGCCGGTCAGGCGGATCTCGTCGGGGATCGCCCCGGTCGCCACGTAGCAGTCGCGTGCGGCGAAGGCCAATCCCTCGAATACGCCACGGACGAGGTCGGCGAAACCGTGGCGCGTCGAAAGGCCAAGGAAGGAGGCACGCGCATCCGCATCGATGAAGGGGCCGCGCTCTCCGGCTTCCGAAATGTAGGGCTGGAACAGCAGGTTCGCCGGCCCCGCTTGCGCCACCCAGCCATCGAGGCTGGCGATCAGGTCGCGGCGCGAGCGCTCCACGCCTTGCGTCGCAAGCAGGCCGGACGCCATGTCGAGCAGCCAGTCGATGTTCAGCGTTGACGCCATGTTCGACTGCATCTGCGCGTAGCCGCCGGGTATTGGCATGCACATGGTGTAGCCGGTGCGGTCGGCGTTGAGGGTCACGTCGTCGGCGTCGCGGCAGTAGCGCATGTGCATGCCGGTCGAGCCGACGATGGTGACACCGGGCGTCGCGCCGGGCTCGTAAACTCCGGCGCCGAGCGCCGTGCAGGCGACATCGACGTAACCGAGCACCACGGGCGTGCCCGCCGGCAGGCCGGTCGCGGCGGCGGCGGAAGCGGAGAGCGGCGCGCTTTCGCGTGTTCCCTCCACGATTTGCGGCAGCAGGCGTTTCTCGTCCGAAAGACCGAGCGTGTCGATCACCGCATCATGGTAGGCGCGGGCACGAAAATCGCCGAAGGTGAAGCAGCCTTCCGATGGATCGGTGGCGATTTCTCCGGTCAGGTTGAAATAGAGCCAGTCCTTGCAGTGGAAGGCATGGGCCGCCGCTGCGATCCGCTCCGGCTGGTTACGCTTGATCCAGTCGAGTTGCGGCCCCTGCTGGCAGGCGGCGAGGCCCGAGCCCGTGAGGGCATAGCGCCCGGCATCCGCATCGCCCGCGCGCACCCGGTCGACGAAGGCGGCGGCGCGCGCATCGAGCCACAGGAAGGCTGGACCGACAGGATCGCCCCTGGCGTCGATCAGCCAGGTGCCGTCGCCCTGCCCCGTCACCGCGATTGCGGCGACGCGGTCCGCCAGTCCGGGGACGGTTTCGGCAAGACCGCGCAGCGTCGCCGCCGTGTCGGCCCAGGTGCGCGCCATGTCCTGCTCGGCGCCTGCGCCGGGCGTAGTGGCATAGCTGTTTGGAAACGCATGCGCGCCAAGCTGCCGGCCGGCAAAATTGAATGCGATCGACTTGATCACCGAGGTTCCCGCATCGATGCCGATCAGCACGTCGCGCATCAGGCTAGCTCCCGCCCGTGCGCTATCGCCTTGCCGTTCGAGGCATCGAAGATGTGCAGGCTCGACGGGTCGATATCGACGCTGATCGGATCGCCCGGTTTCAGCCGTGCGCGGTCATGCTCCACCAGCACGATCAGCCCGCCGGCAAAATCCGCCGCGATATGGGTCTGGTCGCCGAGCCACTGACTGACGGCGACTTTCGCCGCCACTCCCTTCTGCGCCCGTCGCACCGAATAGGGCCGGATGCCGATGACGATCTTGTCTCTCCCGGCGATCGCGACACGGACCGCATCAGAAAAGGCGGAATCTTCGAAATCGAGCGCCACCCCGGCAGACAGTTTCAGGCGGATGCGCCCGTCGCCCTTCGACAGCTTCGCCTCGAACACGTTCATCGGCGGTTCGCCGACAAACGTGCCGGTAAACAGGTTGGAGGGCTGTTCCTTGATGACATCCGGCGCAGCGAACTGCTGCAGCACCCCGCCTTCCATCACCGCGATCCGGTCAGCTAGCGCATTCGCCTCCGTCTGGTCGTGCGTGACAAGGATGGCGGTGAGGCCGCGCTCCTTGATGAAATGCTTGATGCGACCGCGCAACACCGCGCGCAATTGCGGCTCAAGCTGGCCCATCGGCTCGTCGAGCAGGTGAAGGTCGGCGTTGCGGATCAACGCGCGACCGAGCGAGGCGCGCTGTTGCTGGCCGCCGGAAATAGAATTGGGCATGCGCTCGAGAATACCGGTGATCTCGAGCAATTCGGCCACCTCGCCGACGCGCCGGTCGACCTCCGCCTGCGGCAGACGCGCCGATTTCAGCGCAAAGGCGATGTTCTCGCGCACGTTAAGCGGCGGGTAGAGCGAGTAGCCCTCGAAGGCCATCGCGACATTGCGCTTGACCGGCGGCAACTGGTGGATCGCCCGCCCGGCGAGCGAAATCGCGCCGCGAGAGACCTCCTCGAACCCGGCGATCATGCGCAGGGTCGAAGTCTTGCCGCAACCCGACGAGCCGAGCAGCGCGACGATCTCGCCCCTTGCGATGTCCATCGACAGATCCTTCACGGCATGCACGCCGTGGCCGATCGCGCCATAGAACTTGTCGACCTTGCTCAGCGAAAGGATGGTGTCGCTCATGCAGCCTCTCCCTTCGCCAGGCTGGCAGCCGTTTCGCCGCCGATGCGCATTCCCGTGGCGCGGTCGAACAGCATCGCGGCCCTCTCGTCCACCGCCACATGCGCGGTGCCGGAAACCGGGCCGGGCGTGCCGGCCGGCCGCGAAATCAAGAGTTCGCGTTTGCCCCGCGTAAGCGCCAGCGTGACGGTCTTTTCGTTCAGCGGCGTCTCTGCCTCAATCTCGACGGGTATGGCGCCCTTGACGTCGCCGCCAATGAAGCGGATCGATTCCGGCCGCAGGCCGAGCACGCATTCGCGGCCGGCGACGGAGGCGTCGCAGCCGAAGATGCGCAGCGGCCGGTCCGAGACTTCGGCGAACACGCCGAGCGGATCGGCCTTCGGCGTGACATCGAGCAGGTTGATCGTCGGGTCGCCGAACAATCGCGCGATCGACACGGATTTCGGTGCCAGATAGATTTCCTCAGGCGTCCCCAACTGGGCGATGCATCCCTCGTGCAACACGGCGATACGGTCGCCGAGCGCCATCGCCTCCTTGTAGTCCTGCGTCACATAGATCACGGTCGCGCCGCGGTTCGCCAGCAGGCGCGGCAACTCCAGCCGCATCTCGAAGCGCAGCTTGGCGTCGACATTGCGCAGCGGATCATCGAGCAGCAGGATCGGCGGCTGGCCGACAAGGGCGCGCGCCAGCGCGGTGCGCTGCTTCTGTCCGTTCGACAGCGCTTTCGGCGCGTGGCTGAGAACGTGGTCGATCTTCAGCAGTTTCGCCACCGCCTGCACGCCGGCGCGGATTTGGTCGCGCGTCTTTCGATGCGCAACGAGCGGGCTTGCGATGTTGTCGAAGGCGCTCATGTGCGGGAACAGCGCAAAATTCTGGAACGCCATGCCGACGCCGCGCTGGTCCGGTTCGTCGGCGGTGACGTCCCGGCCGCCGATCAGGATCTGCCCCTTGTCCGGCTCCACCACGCCGGCAATCAGGCGCAACAGCACCGACTTGCCGGCGCCTGACGGGCCGAACAGAACCAGCGTCTCGCCACCGGCGATAGACAGGGTGAGGTCGTCGATGACCGGCTTGCCGTTGTAGGATCGCGAGAGGTTTTTCAATTCGAGCGTCGTCATCGCCTCACCCCTTCACCGCGCCGAGCGACAGGCCTTCGACGAGGTAGCGCTGGGCGTAGAGCGCAAGCGCAAGCGTGGGAGCAATCGACAGCACGATCGCCGCGGCGATCTGGCCGTACTGGATGCCGGACGCCGTGACGAACGCGAGCGCGCCGACCGTGACCGGCTGCTTGTCGGCCGAGGCCAGCACCAGCGCGAAGACGAAGTTGTTCCAGGCGAAGATGAAGGCCAGCAGGCCCGCAGCCGCGATGCCCGGCCCCGCAAGCGGCAGCGCGATCTTCCGGAATGTCGCAAACCAGGAGTGGCCTGCGATGCGGTAGGCGTATTCGATGTCAGGCGAGATGTCCTCGAAATAGCCGCGCACGATCCACAGGATCAGCGGCAGGCAGATCAGCTGGTAGACCCAGATCAGGCCGATATAGGTGTTGTCGAGGCCGATCTGGCGGAAATAGATCGTCAGCGGCAGCAGCACCAGCAGCGGCGGCGCAAAACGGAAGGACAGCAGCGTGAACGCGATGTCCTCCGAACCGCGGAACTTGTGTCGGGCAAAGGCGTAGGCCGCCGGCACGCCGAGCACCAGCGCCACCGCCACCGAGCACACGGACAGCAGCACCGAGTTACCGAGGTTCTTCATGAACTCGATCTTAAGCGAGCCGGCCTGGGTCTGCAGCTCGCCGGTGATCAGCGAAGTGTAGTTGATCAGCGTCGGTTCGAAAAACAGCGATGGCGGGATGCGCAGGATCGTCTCGTTGGTCTGGAAGCTCATCAGGAAGATCCAGAACAGCGGGAACATGAAGAACAGCACCACCAGCGTCAGCGCAATGCCGCGCAGGATGCGTTCGGTGAGCGACATGTGTTCCATGGTGCGCCCCTTCGCTCAGTGTTGACCGGCCGCGCGGGCGCGCAGCTTCAGCCAGTTCTTGATGAAGATGTTCGACAGCACGTAGGTGATCGCCCACAGGATGATCATCAGCGCAGCCGAGCGGCCGACATTGGTCGACTGGAAGAAGTTCAGGTAGGCCTCGACCTGAAACACCGTCAGCGCATCGCCCGGCCCGCCTTGCGTCATCGCATAGATGATGTCGAATTGCTGGATGGAATCGAGCAGCCGGAACAGCGTCGCTGTGAGGATGTAGGGCATCAGCATCGGTAGAGTGATGCGGAAGAATTGCTGCAGGCGTGGCACGCCATCGAGCGCCGCCGCCTCGAAGGGTTGCGTCGGCAGCGAGCGCAAGCCCGCCAGCAGCAGGATCATGATGAAAGGCGTGTAGACCCAGATGTCGACCAGCACCACGGTCAGCATCGCCGTCGACGGCGACGACGCCCAGCGGAAATCCTCAAGCCCGATCAGCGAGGCGAAGTAGCTGAGGATGCCGAAATTCGGGTTTGTCATCAGCTTCCACATCAGCGCGGCGAGCGCTGGCGCGGTCATCAGCGGCATCAGCAGCATGATGGAGACGAAGTTGTTGACGAGCGTGCGCCGCTGCAGAAGCAGCGCGATGCCCAGCCCGAGCAGAAGCTCCAGCCCGACCGTGAACACCGCATAGCTGAGCGACACCTTGACCGTGTTCCAGAACGACGGATCGGTGAGGAAATCGACGTAGTTCTGGCCCCAGTTGTATTTGCGCGCGAACGGCTGGCTCAGGCGATAGCGCTGCAGCGAATACAGAACCGCCGTGACGAAGGGGATCAGGATGCCGATGCACACGATCAGCGCCGGC
>CALMYO010000128.1 GCA_937873685.1 uncultured Paracoccaceae bacterium | reverse complement strand
GACCCAGTCGGCCAGGGTGCGCAATTCCAGACCCTGGCGCTGGGGAGAAAAATCATGAGCGAGACGGTGAAACCGGTCATCAACCTGGCCGATGTCGCCCTGTCGCATGTCAATGCGCGCGACACCGGCGACGGCAGGGGCTTCAGCGCGATGATCGGCTCGTTCGGCGACCGGATCGGCTCGACCGGTATCGGCTGCATGTTGCATGTCGTGCAGCCGGGCGAAAAGGCGTTTCCGTTCCACAACCATCACCAGTGCCATGAGTTGTTCGTCATGCTGGAAGGCGAGAGGACCTACCGGTTCGGCAAGGAGCGCTTTCCGATCAAGGCAGGCGATGTCTGCGCCGCGCCGACCGGCGGGCCGGAGGTGGCGCACCAGATCATCAACACGGGTTCGACCGTGCTGAAATATCTCGGACTGTCGACGATGGCCGGCACGGAAGTGGTGGAATACCCCGATTCCGGCAAGTTCGCCGTTTCCAGCCGCTTCAACTGGGCGACGATGAGCGGCGGCGTGCGCCATGTCGGCCGCGTTGGTGAGCATTGCCTTGACTACTATGAGGGCGAGGAATGAACGCCGGGTTTTCCGAGCAGGCCGCTGTTTACGGGCACGATGCGCCGGCGCGCGCCGTTCGGCCGAATTTCGGCCGCTTCGGCAGCGAAAAGGAGGCGCTCGATGCGATGGTTGCGGCGCTGACGGAGGCGCTTGACCCGCATGCGATCTGGCTGTTCGGCAGCCGGGCGCGCGGTGATGCACGCCCTGACAGCGACTTCGACCTCCTGGTGGTGGCAAAGCCGGACGGGCGGTTCGGGTCGGATGATTACGACGCAGTGGATGAACCGATTCGTTCCATGCGCATCGGCTGCGATATCGTGCCGTGTTCGCATGCGGCGTACGTGGCCGGTCTCGGTCTGAATACCTCTCTTGTTGCGGCGATTCACTCGTTCGGCAAACTCCTGGCGGGGCGGGCCGAACCGTGACACCCGATCATCTGCGCAAGAGAAGGATCGCAGCGTTCCTGGAAATCGCGGAACGTGAGTTGAAAGCTGGCCGGACTTGTACTCGCCGTGTCCTCATTGCTTGAGGATGTAACAAATCATGTGATGAACGCCCGCAAGGGCGACCTGGAGTGAACTAGACAATGCTTGAAATCAGAAACCTGCACGCCCGCATCGCCGAAGACGGCACGGAGATCATCCGCGGGCTGAACCTCACCGTAAAGAATGGCGAGGTTGCGGCGATCATGGGCCCGAACGGCTCGGGCAAGTCGACGCTGTCCTATGTCATCGCGGGTCGCGAGGATTACGAGGTGACGGAAGGCGACATCCTGCTTGACGGCGAATCGATCCTCGGGCTCGACCCGGCGGAGCGGGCGGCGAAGGGCGTGTTCCTCGCATTCCAGTACCCCATGGAAATTCCGGGCGTTGCCACCATGCAGTTCCTCAAGGCGGCGATGGGCGCGCAGCGCAAGGCGCGCGGCGAGGCGGAGCTTTCGCCGGGCGAATTCCTGAAGAAGGTGCGCGAGGCGGCGGCGAGCCTGCAGGTCGACATGGCGATGCTGAAGCGGCCGGTCAATGTCGGGTTTTCCGGCGGTGAGAAGAAGCGCGCGGAAATCCTGCAGATGAAGCTGCTGGAACCGACGCTGGCGGTGCTGGACGAGACCGATTCCGGCCTCGACATCGATGCGCTGAAGATCGTTGCCGACGGCGTCAACGCGCTGCGCGCGCCGGACCGGGCGGTGGTGGTCATTACCCACTACCAACGCCTGCTCGATCACATCGTGCCCGATACCGTGCACGTACTCTCGAAGGGGCGGATCATCAAGAGCGGCGACAAGTCGCTGGCGCTGGAGCTTGAGGAACAAGGCTATGCCGACCTGATCGGCAAGGCGGCGTGAGCGGGGCGCAATCCATGAATGTCATCACCATGCCGCAGCTGACGCCGGCGGAAAAGGCGCTGGTCGAGCGGTTCGGCCGCGTCGCCTTCGATCTTCCGGGAAATACGGACGTGGCGCGCAAGCGCGACGAGGCGATCGAGACGCTGAAATTCTCCGGCCTGCCGACGCGGCGCGTCGAGGCCTTCCACTATACCGACCTGCGCCGGCTGCTTGCGACGGTACCCGCCGACAAGCAAGACGAGAACGCACCGAAGCTGTCGCTGCTGATCGCCGGGTCGACGGTGCTGGCGCTCGAAGACGGCCACGCCGCGTCGGAGCCGGGCATGCCGGCCGGTGTTTCCGTCACGCCGCTTGCGGGAATGCTGGCCGACGGGCGCTTTGCTGCGGCCCTTGACGCCGGCGCGCCGGACGATCCTGTCGGCGCGCTGAATACCGCCTTCGTTTCCGACGGGTGGTTCGTCGATATCGAGGCGGGAACCGAACTTGCGGCGCCGCTCGAACTGCAGAACCTGCATGCCGGAGGGCAGGCGCATGTGTGTGTTGCCGTGCGCGTCGCCGAAGGGGCGAAGGCGACGATCGTCGAGCGGCAGACCGGCGCCGATGGCGCGCTCGTCACGTCGCAATCGCATCTCACGCTGGCCGAGAACGCCGATATCTGCTGGATCATCCTGCAGGAGCAGGGCGAGGCGACTTCGCACCTTGCCCGCTTCAATGCGAAAATCGGCGCCGGCGCAAAACTGCGGCTGTTCATCGTCAATGCTGGCGGCAAGCTCGTGCGCCAGGAGGTTCGCGTCGGCACAGCCGGCGAGGGCTGCGAGTTCCAGCTGCGGTGCGTCAACCTGCTCGGCGGCGACAGCCATACCGACCTGACCATGGTGCTGGCGCATAACCACCCCAACACAACGTCGACCGAGATCGTGCGCAATGTCGTGACCGGTCGGGCGAAGGGGGTATTCCAGGGCCAGATCCGCGTTGCGCCGGTGGCGCAGAAGACCGATGCGCGCATGGCCTGCAATTCGCTGCTGCTGTCGGACGATACGGATTTCTCCGCCAAGCCCGAACTGGAAATCTTCGCCGACGATGTCGCCTGCGGCCATGGCGCGACGGTGACCGAGATCGACCACAACCACCTGTTCTACCTGATGGCGCGCGGCATTCCCGAAAAAGAGGCGCGCGGCCTGCTGGTCAAGGCCTTCGTCGCCGAGATCGTGGAGGAACTGGACGACGAGGGGCTGGTCGATGTGCTCGAAGCGCGCATTGACGACTGGTTTGCGGCGCACGGGTGAGATGATGGGATTGTCCCGGTCTACCCCCCTCTGTCCTGCCGGACATCTCCCCCACAAGGGGGGAGATCGGCTTGTTGCCCGGTTCTCGCGTTGCTTCAGGGCATTTCGGCTTGGCGTTATCGTTGCAGGTCGTTTGCGCGGCGTGCGCAGCGGGCGGATCTCCCCCCTTGTTGGGGAGATGTCCGGCAGGACAGAGGGGGATGTTTGGGCGGGAACCAAGCGAACAGGCGAAGTTTCATTTTCTTGCGAGCGGATATCATGATCACCCCCTACGACGTCGAGGCCATCCGCCGCGATTTCCCGATCCTGCCGCGCACGGTGCACGGCAAGCCGCTGGTCTATCTCGACAATGGCGCCTCTGCCCAGAAGCCGCAGGCGGTGATCGATGCGGTGACGCACGCCTATTCGCACGAATACGCAAACGTGCACCGCGGTCTGCATTTCCTGTCGAATGCGGCAACCGACGCTTACGAGGCGGCGCGCGAAAAGGTGCGCGCCTTCCTCAATGCCGGCTCGGTGGAGGAGATCGTCTTCACAAAATCGGCGACGGAGGCGATCAACACCGTCGCCTACGGGCATGGCATGGCGCATCTGCGCGAGGGCGACGAGATCGTGCTTTCGATCATGGAGCACCATTCCAACATCGTGCCCTGGCATTTCATCCGCGAGCGGCAGGGCGCGAAACTGGTCTGGGCCCCGGTCGCCGATGACGGTTCTTTCAGCCTCGAGGCCTTCGAGCGGTGTCTGAACGACCGCACGAAGCTCGTCGCCATCACCCACATGTCGAACGTGCTCGGCACAGTGACGCCGGTGAAGGACATCTGCCGCATCGCGCATGCGCGCGGCATTCCGGTGCTGGTCGACGGAAGCCAGGGCGCCGTGCATCTGCCAGTCGATGTGCGCGACATCGAT
>CALMYO010000127.1 GCA_937873685.1 uncultured Paracoccaceae bacterium | reverse complement strand
TACGAGATCTGATCGTGACTGGAGTTCAGACGTGTGCTCTTCCGATCTGTGTTTTTCGCCGTCTTTGTCGACAAGGACGGCGTGAAACACCTGAAGGGCTCGGAGGCGCACAAGGCCTCCGTCACCGGCGACACCGTCGGCGACCCTTACAAGGACACGGCCGGCCCCGCGGTGAACCCGGCGATCAAGATCACCAACATCGTGGCGTTGTTGCTGCTGGCGGTGCTGGCGCATTGATGCGGGCAGGGGCGGCGGCGCGGTTGGCGCTGCTCCCCGGTGTGTAGAATGCGAAACCCCGCGGTGTGAGCCGCGGGGTTTCTTGTTGGAGGGTAGTTAATGATGGGATTGATTTTTTCGAGTAGTCGCTGTTTAAGTGCGAGCTTGTGTTAGTTTGCATTGGAAAAGCATTAATTCAACTTTATTCTGAAGCTGATTGCATATGATTTAATGCAAGATTATTCGATATCTGCATAGTTTGCGTGCCAAGTACACCTCTGACGCGCTGAACAACTTCACGAACATAGGACATAAAATCTCTAGAACTCCGATACATTACTAAGATCAACATATCGATTGACGTCGAGCCATGCACAATCCAGATGTCTTTCAGGAAAAGGGGAATGCCGGTCTCACTGCGATTGTCGATGATCCACCGTACGGTATTGTCACGAATTGTGTCGGCTAGTAATTCCTGCGTCGGTTCAGGTCCTTTGCGACCGCCAGAAATCCAAGCTATATGGTCAGCATTTAAATCGGGCAGACTAACAGAGACCGCTACAAGTCCCGATTCCGGGAGATTTATTCGCTCATCAAGTCCGTTTGGGACTACAACTTCCCGTAAAGCATCTGAGGATACCATTCTTCCTAGGGTTTTCGCGGCATTGCGTTTCTCTGCTTCCGAAAGAGCGAATCCTTTGTTGTTCTCGGCATCCAGAATCGCATCCGCATCCGCGAGACTGGAATGAACCGCCGCCAAAAAAGTTGAGGAGACCAATGCTTGGCGCTCTGGCCTTTTCGGAGAGTGCGCTACCAATGCGAGGAGCAGTCGATCAAAAGCCTCTCCTTTCGCCGTTGATTTCTGGTCATCAGTTGACATTTTCGTGATCCATTTTTCCCCGATTTACGTCTGTGCAGGACACAATACCAAAAGATGCGCCATATCTGAAGACACTCTTTTCGCCTTATTCGATGATTTGGCGGTTGCGCCTTATTCCACATTATTCGATAAATGTGGCAATTTAAGACGCATTATCGTATATTGTGGCGCAGGAGGTGTGTCATGAAGCACGAAGGCAATCGCAACAAGGCACTGAAAGCTCGCTGCAAAATCGCTTTAGGGCGCTTCTTTGGGAGACTGAAGGCATTCATGAATTGGATGAGTACTGTGCTCGTTGGAGTAGCAAGTATCGTCCTTGCGATCAAAACGATTCTGGACCTTTTCGGTACCAGTGGCCTTTTGGGTAGCTAAAAGTTAAGCGGCAGAACAAGGTTGACGGAACTCGCCAGTTTCCGTTATCGGCGGGGACTGTTGACAATCCCGTGCCGTATTCGGGCGGCCTGCGCAAGAAGGGCGTCTACATCGCCACCTTCAAGCTGCGCGACGGCGCGCATGACAACGCCTCGACACTTGGCGATGGCGCTGCGCGCTACCGCTTCAACATCAGCCTTTCGCGCCATGAATACGAAACACTGTTCGGGCCAAGGCCTGCCCGCCCGCCGGCCGGCGGCGTGGTGGCGACCGGCCACGATTTTTCCGTCGAGAACCAACTGATGCCGCATCCTGTCTATGCCTGGATGCACTGGGCGGCGATCGTCAATCCGGGACTGGATCAGATGGAGCGCCTGACTGCGCTGGCGCAAGGTGCGATTGCCCGCGCGGCCGGCAAGTTTCAGGCGGCGTGAAGGCCGGGCGCCTTTCCCTCCCCTCGATGGGGAGGGTCCGGCCGAAGGCCGGGGGGTGGGGTGACCACGCTTCGCAGATCGCGCGTTCGCACCCCCTCCGGTCGCTGCGCGACCACTTCCCCCTTGCAAAGGGGAGGAAAACGCCCCGTCACCGCCCGCCGGGCAATGCGCTCGCCGGGCTGCCGCCGACGCCGGCGAGCAGCTGGCCAAGGAAACTGATGTCCTTGCCGCCGGTAGGTGTCGTGCGGGTCACGAAATCGAACACCCTGCCGTCCTTCATGCCATAATGGGCGATGCGTTCCACGGTGGATTCGGCGTTGAAATAGACCGCCAACACACGCTGGTCCACCAGCCTCGCCTTCATGAAGGCGGCGCCGCGCCGGCGTGTCTGCGAGATGTAGTAGAACACCTCGGTGTCGAAGGTGGCGGTGGTCGATGGCGAGCCAAGCGCCAGCAGCACCTGCTCGCGCGACGAGCCTTCCGGCACCAGCTCTAGCGTCTGTTCGTCGATCACATAGCCCTGGGCGATCGTCTCGCTTGGATTGAGGTCGGCGGTGGTGCAGCCGCCGAGCGCGGTCGCTGCTACGGCAAGCGCGCATGCGCCCACGATCAACTGGCCGGGTCTGTGCTTGAAATCCGCCATCTGCAACGACATCTCCGCATGCCGGCGCTTTGCGCCGTCCGATTCGATTCGGTAGACCAGCTTTCAGCCTGGCGCAACCGCAGGCGCGATTCGCTTTACGGCAGGCATGACAGGGGCAGGAATGTTTTCTTTTCCCCGGCGCGCCCGGGCCAACTCCCAAATCGTGGGGGCCCCCTACGCACAAATCGTGGCGGCTGCGCGGCAGCCGGTGTTTTTTTCGCGCTTCAATGCGCCCGACACGCCGCTCGGCCGCTTCGAGATGATCGCGCTGCACATGATCCTTTTTCTGCGTCGCGCCAGTGCAGGCGATGCGACGACGCGCGCGATCGCGCAGGAGGTCGTGGACGTGTTCTTCACCGAGGTGGATCATTCGATCCGCGAACTCGGCGTAGGCGATCAGGGCGTGCCGAAGCGCATGAAGAAACTGGCGAAGATGTTCTACGGCCGCGCACAATCCTACGGCGAGGCGCTCGATGCTGGAGATGAGGAAATGCTTGCCGCCGCACTCGCCCGCAACATCGCGCCCGATGGCGCACCACTCGACGCCAACGCACTGGCGCGGCATGCGCTCGCCGCTGCAAGCCTGCTTGCGGCAACGCCCGACGACGCGCTGCGTCAAGGCCGGCCGGAATTTCCGCTGTACGAGGTCGCAACATGAAAAGCGCAAGCCTGACCGGCGAAGGGCCGGCGATCTCGTTTCCGGTCAATGTCACGCGCATGCCCGAGGGCGGCCGCGTCGTACGCATCGCCGCCGGTCCGCGCGAGCTGCGCGCGCTGGCGCAAGGGCACGGTCTCGCCGAGGTCGGAAGTTTCGAGGCCGAACTGAAGGTGGCGCGCTGGAAAAGCACCGGCGTGCGCGTAACCGGCCGAGTTGTCGCCGATGTCGTGCAAAGCTGCGTGGTGACGCTGGAGCCCGTCGAGGCTCATGTCGACGCGCCCGTCGATGCGATCTTCGTGCCGCCGACTTCGCGCCTCGCCCGCCCCGACCGGGATGGCGACGCCGCGATCCTGATCGATCCCGACGGGCCGGATCTGCCTGAGGTGCTGGAAAGCGACGAACTCGATCTCGGCGCGGTCGCAGAGGAATTCTTCGAGCTTGCGCTCGATCCGTTTCCGCGCAGCCCCGGCGCCGATCTGCCGGCTCCGGAAGGGGGCAACGAGGTCGACGAAAAGGTCACGCCCTTCGCCAAGCTGGCGCAATTGCGCAAGGATCGCGGGGAATGACGCAGCGCTTTTCAAGTTTCCGGTTGAGGCAATCGCCAAAAACGGTATTTTCCGCCGGAATCGCTCCGGCCATGCGCCGGACGGCTGTCCATTGAAGGCGCTCGCGTGATCAGGATTTCCATCGATGCCATGGGGGGCGACCATGGGCCGCAAGTCGTCATCCCCGGCGCGGCGCTGTCGCTCGAACGCCACCCGCAAACCCGCTACCTGTTCTTCGGACAAAAGGACAAGGTACTCCCGGTCCTCGACCGTTTTCCGGCGTTGAAGGCGAAATCCGAGTTCACCCACTGCGATGTCGCCGTTCGCATGGATGACAGGCCAAGCCAGGCGCTGCGCCACGGTCGCTGGAAATCGTCCATGTGGAAGACGATCGAGGCGGTGAAGTCGGGCGACGCCGATGTGGCGGTTTCTGCCGGCAACACTGGCGCGCTGATGGCGATGGCGAAATTCTGCCTGCGCACCATGGCCGATATCGAACGTCCGGCGATCGCCGCCATCTGGCCCACCTTGCGCGGCGAGAGCGTGGTGCTCGATGTCGGCGCGACCATCGGCGCCGACGCACAGCAACTTGTGGATTTCTCTGTAATGGGCGCGGCGATGGCGCGCGCGCTGACCGAGGTGAAGCGCCCGACCGTCGGTCTGCTCAATGTCGGCGTTGAGGAGATCAAGGGTCAGGAGGAGGTCAAGGAGGCCGGCCGCCTGCTACGCGAGGCCGACCTGCCGGACTTGAGTTACCACGGGTTCGTGGAAGGCAACGATCTCGGCCTCGGCACGGTCGATGTCGTGGTGACCGAAGGGTTTTCCGGCAACATCGCATTGAAGACCGCCGAAGGCACCGCCCGCCAGATCGCCGAGTACCTGCGCTCGGCGATGAGCCGCACCTGGACGGCGCGCCTCGGCTACCTGCTGGCGCGCAGCGCGTTTGGCCGCTTGCGCGAGAAGATGGACCCGCGCAAGGTGAATGGTGGCGTGTTCCTCGGCTTGAACGGCATAGTCATCAAGAGCCATGGCGGCACCGATCATCTCGGCTTTGCGGCAGCTGTCGATGTCGGCCACGACATGGTGCGCAACGGCCTGCTGCAAAAGATCGAGGCCGACATGGGCCACTACCACGGCCGCGTTCGGGCCGTGCAGAAAAACATGAACCACGATACGGACACTTCCGCAAAATGAGCACGTCAATGATCCGTTCGGTGATCCGCGGCGTCGGATCGGCCTTGCCGAAACGCGCGGTACCCAACAGCGAACTGGAAGGCATGGTCCAGACATCGGACGAATGGATCGTCCAGCGCACCGGCATCCGCCAGCGTTATATCGCCGGCGATGACGAAACCACGGCCTCGCTCGGTGCTGACGCGGCGCGAGCCGCGTTGAACAATTCAGGGCTTGCGCCGGTCGACATCGACCTGATCATCGTCGCCACCTCCACGCCCGACAACACGTTTCCCGCAACGGCGGTGGAAATCCAAAACCGGCTTGGCATCCATCACGGCGCCGCCTTCGATCTGCAGGCCGTCTGTTCCGGTTTCGTCTATGCGATCACGACGGCCGATCTCTACATCAAGGGCGGTTTTGCGCGACGCGTGCTGGTCATCGGCGCCGAAACCTTCAGTCGCATTCTCGACTGGAACGATCGCACCACCTGTGTCCTTTTCGGCGATGGCGCGGGCGCCGTCGTGTTGGAGGCGTCGATCGGGGTCGGCCTCACCTCCGATCGCGGCGTGCTGGCCGCGCATCTGCGTTCGGACGGTGCGCACAAGGACAAGCTTTTTGTCGATGGCGGTCCTTCGACGACCGGCACAGTCGGCCACCTGCGCATGGAGGGCAAAGAGGTGTTCAAGCACGCCGTCGGAATGATAACCGACGTGATCGAGGCGTCCTTCCGCACCGCCGGCATCAGCGCGGACGCGATCGACTGGTTCGTGCCGCACCAGGCCAATAAGCGCATCATCGACGCTTCGGCGAAGAAACTCGACATCCCTGCCGACAAGGTGGTGATCACGGTCGACCGGCATGGCAACACCTCGGCCGCCTCCGTTCCGCTGGCGCTCACCGTCGCAGTCAATGACGGGCGCATCAAGCCGGGCGATCTGGTTTTGCTCGAAGCCATGGGCGGCGGTTTCACTTGGGGGGCGGTTCTCGTGCGCTGGTAGCAGGCATTTTGCCATGGTTTGGCGCATGTGTTTGCAAAATCACAGGCATGGTGCGTCATTTCAGCGTTCCGGCAACTTGACCGGGCGCACCAATGCCTTTAGCGTTGTAATCTGGAAGATCGCGCAACGCCGACGGACGAGGGGTCCTTATGGGGGGAAAGACGATCACCCGGGCAGACCTTGCCGAGGCCGTTTATCGCAAAGTCGGCCTCTCGCGAACTGAATCTGCCGCACTCGTCGAAATGGTGATCGACGAAATCTGTGACGCGATCGCGCGCGGCGAATCCGTGAAGCTGTCTTCATTCGCCACGTTCCAGCTGCGCTCCAAGAACGAGCGGATTGGCCGCAATCCGAAGACCGGCGAGGAAGTGCCGATTTCGCCGCGCAACGTCATTACGTTCAAGGCGTCGAATGTTTTGAAGGATCAGATCGTCGCCGGCCACAAGGCGACGAAAAGGAAGGGCTGAGGCTTGCGCCGCCTGTCCTGCGCGCCGACGCTGACCGCCTGACAGAATCGCACCCCGGAGAATGCCATGGAAAAGAGCGAAGACGCCTTTCGCACCATCAGCGAGGTTGCCGAGCTTCTTGACCTGCCGCAGCATGTGCTGCGTTTCTGGGAGACGCGGTTTGCGCAGATCAAACCGATGAAGCGCGGCGGCGGTCGCCGCTACTATCGCCCCGCCGATGTTGATCTGCTGAAGGGCATCCGCCATCTGCTCTATGACCAGGGCTTCACGATCAAGGGCGTGCAGAAGCTGTTGCGGGAAAACGGCGTGCAGTTCGCCGTCGCGCTGGGCAATGGCGACCGCGCGCTGCTTGAGGAAATCACCAAGCGCCAGTCACAGTCCGCCGAGGCTGAGCAAGCGGCTGAAGCCGATCCGGATGGCGACATTCTAGTCGGTGCTTCCGAACCGCGCCTGCGTCGCCTGCTCGGACTTGGTCGCGGCGCCACCACTGAGGGCGGGGAGGCCGGCTCGCTGCTCTCCAAGGACAATCGCGCCTTGCTGCAGGAAGCACTGTTCGATCTTCTGGAATGCAAGCGCCTGCTCGACCAGACGCGGTAGCGCCGCGCTTTGTGCTTGCGCGCTTCGCCGCCAACAGTTACACAGCCCCCGGCTCGGAGCGTAGCGCAGCCGGGTAGCGCACTTGACTGGGGGTCAAGGGGTCGTGGGTTCGAATCCCGCCGCTCCGACCAGGTTGCCGGCGCGGAAATTGTCCGTCAGGGTCGTGCGTTCAGCTCGGGGACGCTTCCCCAAGACCGTTCCGCCACTGCGTCTCAAGCGCCATGCAGCCCCAGATCACCCCGACCAGCAGGTAGAAATGCCGCCAGTGGTCGGTGTCGATGACATTACCGATGACGACATGGCCGACATAGACGATCCAGGCGCAGAGCAGGAAAGGTTGCCAGGGCCGGTCGCGCAGCAGCAGCCGGAATCCGCCGATCAAGGTCCAGATCGTCAGCGTCATGTATGACGCAAAGCCGAGCCAGGAATAGTCGAGCAGCGCCTTCAGCCAGATGTTGTGGGTATCCTCACCGAAGATCGGACCGAATACCAGAGGCCCGATGCCGAGCGGGTGCTCCATCGCCATCTGGAACCCGATGATGTGGCGACCGAAGCGTCCGAGCCGTCCAGTGTCGTACTCCTGCGACAACGAGGCGCGGGCGAAGAAGAGGTCAGACACCTTGTCGAACTGCAACATCACGATGACAGCAACCGCCAGAAAGGCGATCGCAACCAGCGTCATCACGATGATGCGAATGCGAAACGCGCCGGAACGGCTGCCGATGAACATCAGCAGAGTCAGCATGGCGGTGCTAAGCGCAAGCAGACCCCAGGCGGCGCGCGAAAACGACAGGAAAATCGCAAGCGCCAGAACGAGCAGCACGGCGATGCGCCATGGCGCGCCTGTTAGCGGACGCGCCAGCAGCCCGTGCACCATCCACAACGACGGCAGGATCAGGAACGGTCCGAATACGTTCGGATCCTGGAACGCGCCCATGGCGCGGTCGTAGCGCGTAAAAATGTCGAAACCCGGCAACAGGCCGAGATAGCCGATAATGCCGAGCAAGCCGGTGAACACCGCAGCAGCGGTCCAGGCGTTGAAGAGCGTCGCAAGCAGCCTTTCGTTCTGTTCGATGACGGCAGCGAAGAAGACGGCAGAAAACGCGAGGAACAGCGAGACTGCGATGTAGAGCGGCGCGTCCTTCAGATCGGCCATCTGCGTCATCGAGATCAGCCCTCCGACGTTGAACACGACGAGCAGCAGCAACAACGGCATCACGGAGGCAGACAGGCGAAAACCCGTGAGGACCCAGACCCCGATCAGCCCCGTCATGTATAGCTCATAGGGCGCCGGTTCGCGGATGACGAAGCCGCTGAGAAACACGCCGAAACCAACCGCAAATGTGACGATCAGCGAAATCGTCGCGCGGTTGATCTCGGCGCGGGAAAGCGTGCCGGCAGCGGCGTTCAATAGGCGTTTTCCGTGTTGAGCAGGCGAGCCGGCGTCATGAACAGGATCTTCAGGTCGAACCAGAGCGACCAGTTCTCGATGTAGTAGAGATCGAACTCGGTGCGCATGCGGATCTTGTCGTCATGGTCGATCTCGCCGCGCCAGCCGTTGATCTGCGCCCAGCCCGTCACGCCAGGCTTGACGCGATGGCGGGCGAAGTAGCCGTCGACGACCTCCGCATATAGCCGGTCCTGCGTCTGCGCATAAACCGCGTGCGGTCGCGGGCCGACAAGCGACAACTCGCCCTTCAGCGCGTTGAAGAACTGCGGCAATTCATCGATCGAGGTCTTGCGGATGAAGCGGCCGACGCGGGTGACGCGCGGGTCGCCCTTGGTCACCGCATTGCGCGCCGTCGGATCGCACTTGTCGGTGTACATCGAGCGGAACTTGTAGACGTCGATGATCTCGTTGTTGAAGCCGTGCCGCTTCTGGCGAAAGATCACCGGACCCTTGCTGTCGAGCTTGATGGCAATGGCCGTCGCCAGCATGATCGGCGACAGCGCGATGATGCCGAGCAGGCTGAAGACAATATCGAAGGCGCGCTTGGCAACCGAATCCCAGTTGTTGATCGGCTTGTCGAAGATATCGAGCATCGGCACCTGGCCGACATAGGAGTAAGCGCGCGGGCGAAAACGCAACTGGCTGTTATGTGCCGAAAGCCGGATGTCGACGGGCAGCACCCACAGCCGTTTCAGCATCGCAAGCACGCGCGACTCGGCGTTCAGCGGCATGGCCACGATCAGCATGTCGATGCGCGCCTTGCGCCCGAAGCTGACGAGTTCGGCAATGGTGCCGAGCTTGGGATAACCGGCGACGATGGGCGGGGAGCGCGTGTCGTCGCGATCATCGAAGATGCCGCAGATGCGGATGTCGTTGTCAGGCTGCATCTCAAGCGAGCGGATCAGGCGTTCGGCCGCCTTGCCGCCGCCGACGATCACCGCGCGACGCTCCATGCGTCCATTGCGTCCCCACCGCCGCACACGCCAGGCGATGGCAAGCCGGCCGAGTAACAGGAACGTGAGCCCGCCCAGATACCAGCCGGCGAACCACAGGCGGCTGAAATCCTCCGAAACCTTCATGAAGAACGCCGCCAGCGCCAGCAGCGCGAATGTACCGGTCCAGATCAGGCCAATGCGCGGGAACCAGCGCAGCGCATTGCGCAGCGCCGGGATCTGGTAGCCGTCCGAGAACTCGATCAGGATCATCGCCAGCACCGCGCCTGCAAGTCCTGTCGCCGGATACGCCCAGCTGACATGCATGCCCGAAAGTCCGGGATAGACCCACAGCGACAGCAGCGAAGCGAGAAACAGACCCAATGCTTCGAAACCGCGCAGGACCCCGATCACCATTACCGGCGAAGTGGAATCGCGGCTGAACTGGTCGGCGATGCGTTCTGCCAGCGGCCCAAGCGGCGCTTCGTCGGCGCGCGGAGGTTCCTCTGACGCCAAGGCGCGCACCTTTTCGGGAGTGAAGATGTCGTCCCTGTCTTTTCTGTCCATTTCAACGCGCTGCCGTGATGAAGGAGTGTTGCTGCAACGCTAGCCGACAGGTGCCAAGGAACATTTAATGGCCGGCCAATTTCCCTAGCGTCATGAAACGCGTCGATGCCGCGTCGCGTCCTCGTAGGCGCGCTGGATGGCGCCGGCCATGGCGGCCACGCTGAACTTCGATATAAGCGCGCCGCGGCTCGGCATGGCGGCTTCGAGGGCTTTCGGATCGTTTACGGCGTTGGCCATGGCGTCGCCGATGTGTATCGCGTCAGGCTCAACCAGCGCGGGACTGGTGGGACCGAGGATCTCGGGAATGCCGCCGACACGGCTGGCGATCACTGTCTTGCCGGCGCCAAGCGCTTCCAGGACAATGTAGGGCATCGCTTCCGCCCGCGACGGCGCGACGACGAACCGGGCAAGCGCGAATGCCCGGCGCGCCGGCATCGGGTCGTGAAAGACGATGCGTTCCGAAAGGCCGAGACCGGCCGCCTGGGCAGTGTATTGCGGTTTCTGGTCGCCTGCGCCCACCATCGCGGCGGTCAACGACTGACCGGTCATGGCGCTGGCGCGCGCCAGCGCGTCGATGAACAGGTCAGGCCCCTTCAGGTCGCGCATCATGCCGATGTAGAGGAAATCGGCGGCGTCTGGTGCGGCGTTCACCGGCTCGAATTCTGCCGGAGCCAAACCGTTATAGACCACGCGAACCGGGCAGCGCGGTACGCCGATCTTCTGGCGATAAATCCGGTTTTCGTATTCCGCCACGAACAGGATCTGGTCGGTGAACCGTTCCAGCATCCGTTCGATGGCGAAATACACGCGGCCGACGGTTGTGTCGGCATCGTAGTGCAGGCTGCCGCCATGCGGCGAATAAAGGCGGGGTACGCGAGACTTGTTCACCCGCAGCATCGAGCCGAACACACGCGCGTAGACGCCGCCCTTGGCGCCGTGCCCATGCAGGATATCCGGCTGCAGTTCCTTGATGGCCTTCCATGTGGCGAAGGCCGAAGTAAGATCGCCAATACCGATGTGGCGTTGCATGGCGATGCGTCGAAGGCCGAGCGACAGTTTCGGCGTCAATGCCGCAAACATCTCTTCCTCGAAGGCGCCGCCGGTGGTGGAATCGCATACGATCCCGACCTGATGACCGGCCGCCGTCTGGGCTTCGACAAGATCGCGTACATGGCGGAAAATGCCGCCAACCGGTGAGCGGAAGCAGTGGACAATGCGCACCTGCTGCGGCTCCGCTCAGAACAGTCGTTCGCGAACGTAAACGGTGTCGCCGGGCAGCAGCGGATCGGAAACCACCACCCGTCCTGTCATCACCTTGCCGTTGATCTGGCGTGTGATGTCGACATTGTCCTGGTTGGCGCGCGCCGAGAAGCCGCCTGCGGAGGCAATGGCGTTCTGTACCGTCATGCCGGGAACATAGGAATACTGGCCGGCCGAGCCGACCTCGCCCATGACGAAGATCGGCCGGTAGCGATCGACCTCAACAGAGACATCCGGATCGCGGAGGAAACCGCCGCGCAGTCCCGCTGCGATCGAGCCTTCGAGTTCCTGCACGGTCTTGCCGCGCGCGGTGATCGCCCCGATCAGCGGAAAGGCGATGTAGCCCGATTGGTCGATGGAAAAGGTGTTCGTCAGATCCGGTTGGTCGAACACGGTGATGCGCACCCGGTCGCCCGCATCCAGCACGTAGGGCTGGTTCAGCACCTCGTGAAAGGCCGGCGGGGCAGGGCGGTAGCCGGAGCATCCGGCGAGGGTCGCCGCAAGGGCGATCATCGCTGCGGTAAGCGCTGGACGGGCGATCATCGATTCCAACCTTCGACATGCGGGCGCACCGGACTGCGGCACGCTGGTGTTGTTATCCAACGGTTAGGGTTAATGGCCGGTAAATTCCTGTTTGCTCCGTCACGTCTTTCTTCACGATGTATTTTCAATGTTAAGCAAGCCTAACGCAAGGTTAATGTGGATTTAACTCCGCGGTTACCAAGTTTGTTTACCCATGATGCGGGTCTGTTGTATGGAGTGTCGAAATGCCCGCTCGCGGTAACGTCGCCGATGTCGATATCGACCTGGCGCGGCTGTTTTCAAGCCTGTGGCGCAATGCCTGGAAAATCGGCGTCGCGTGTCTCGTCGTTACGGCCCTGGCCTGGGTTGCCGCTAATATGGCGACGCCCGAATTCCAGGCTCAGACGCGTATTTTCATCGACCAGCGCGAATCCGTTTTCACCCAGCCGCAAGGCGAGCGCGCTTCGCGCGACGATCCCAACCTGGATGAAGAGGGCGTGCAGAGCCAGGTGGAAATCCTGAACTCGCCCGATCTCGCCCGAACCGTGATCGAGAAACTCGGCCTGCAGGATCTCAGGGAATTCGACAAGGCGATTGACCCGTCGCTGCCGTCGCGCATTCTGGTCGTGCTCGGCCTGAAAACCGATCCGGCAAGCATCCCGCGCGAAGACCGCGTGCTGAGCGAGTTCCGCGACAAACTTTCGGTCTTCCGCGTGGAAAAATCGCGCATCATCGTTGCGGAGTTTTCATCCGAGGATCCGAAGCTTGCCGCCGCCGTGCCTACCGCCCTGGCAGAAGCCTATATCGAGCTGCAAAAGGCGGCGAAGCTGCAGGCCGATGACGATGCGACGAAGTATCTCGGCCCGGAAATCGATGCGATCCGCGCTCGCGTGCGGGAAGCCGAAGCACGGGTTGCCGAATACCGCGCCTCGTCGGATCTGCTGATCGGCCAGAACAACGCGGTGCTTGCCACGCAACAGCTCTCCGAACTCTCCACGGAGATGTCGCGCATTCGCGCCGAGCGCACCGGCGCAGAGGCGCGCGCCGCCGCTGTGCGCGATGCATTGAATTCCGGCGTTGCGCTCGACGCCAACCCCGATGTGCTCGCCTCGGGCCTGATCCAACGGCTGCGCGAACGCGAAATCCAGCTCAACGCCGACATCGCCGATCTGTCGACATCGCTGCTGCCCAATCATCCGCGCATCAAGGCGCTTCGCTCGCAACTCGATGGGCTGAGCGCCCAGATTCGAACCGAGGCGCGCAAGATCATGCAGAGCCTGGAGCGTGAGGCAGAAATCGCGCGGATTCGCGAAGGCGAACTGGTACGCGATCTCAACCGGCTGAAGGCGGAGGCCTCGCGCGCCAACGAGGAGGAAGTGGGCCTCAAGGCGCTGGAGCGCGACGCCAAGGCGGAGCGCGACCTGCTGGAATCCTACGAGCAGCGCTATCGCGAAGCTTCATCGCGCACGCAAAACCGCTACCTGCCGGTGGACGCCTGGATTTCGTCCCGGGCCACACAGCCGGCCGAGCCTTACTTCCCCAAGAAATTGCCGATTGTCGGCGCGGCCTTCGTCGGCTCGCTGCTGGTGTTTTCGCTGTTTGCGCTTGTCGCCGAATTGTTGTCGGGCCGCGCGTTTACGCCGACAGGACGCATCGCGCCGCAAATGCCTGCGGCCGGCGAAACAGCCGGGCTTGCCGAAAGCGACAGTCGAACCGACCGGGCGTTCGCGTCCGAGGCTTCCCTGCAATCGACCGTCCCTGCCGATCCGCGAGACGCAGAACACGCCGGGCGCGCTGCGCCGGGGCCAAGCGCCATGACCGCGCTTGCCGACCGCGCCGCCGCCAACGCCAATGCGCATCCGCGCCCGAGCGCGACGGTCGAACCGCAGACGCCCGATGTGGAGGAACAATACACGATCGCAGGCGTCGCCCGCCAGCTGGCGAAAACGGGGGCGTCGCGGGTAATCGTTGTGTCGCCGGAAGGCGATCTCAGCTCCGCCGCCTCGGCCCTTCTGACGAGAGAACTGGCGGCGGCCGGGCTGCATGCCGTGCTGCTCGACCTGACCGGAACCGGAGCGGCTGCCCAGCCGATGCTGAAAGGCCGGCAATTGCCCGGCATCACTGACCTGCTGTCGTCGCAGGTCAGCTTTGCCTCCGTCATCCATGCCGACACCGAAAGCGAGGCGCATGTGATCCCGACCGGCGAGGCAGATCCGGAACGCGCCATGCGGGCGGTTGAGCGCCTCCCGATGATCGCCGACGCGCTCGGCGCGGCTTACGATATCGTCGTGATCGAATGCGGCGCCACCGCGGCCGCAGGCATCAGGCGTCTGGCGGCGCAGGGCGCGGAGGTGGTAATGTCGGTGCAGGAGCCGGCCGATGCGGCGATCCTCGAAGCGGCTTCAGACCTTTACGGCGCGGGTTTCGAGAATCTGATGCTGATGGCGGCCAAGGGCTATCGGCCGCCGTTCGCGCCGGGCGGACGTTCTGCGGCGTAGGCGGGCAGCTCCACTAGAAGAATAATTTTGCTGGCAGTCCTTTGAATCCGGCAGTTGCCCACAATCTGGCTGTAACGCGAGCCAAATGTCGGAATCGGACCACGAGCGTCAGTTCGCATCGTCGGACGATGGCGCGGCGGTGGTCTTTTCGGTTGCCTTTCCGGCGCGGACGGCCTTGACAAGCGCCCACAGCCGGGGATTGCCCTTGACGAACCGCACGGCGCGCGCACGAGCATGAAACGCCATTGCAAGCGCCGATCCAAGCGGCGACAGCGCAATCGCATTGTCGAAATGCGCGGTCTCGATTTCGCACCAGTTGCGTTTGTAGATCTCGTCGCCGACGCCGAAATCGAAATGGCGCAAACCGCGCGCGCAAGCATCCTCGATCGAGAGGTAGAACAACAGGTCGCCTGGACTGGCAAAATCGAACGCGCTGTCGATCGCGCCGAATTCCACTGTCATCCGCTCATCGAGGACAGACGAGCCGGTCACTGCGGCAAATACCTCCCCGACGCGGATCGCATTCAACTCGAACCGGCCGTCGCCAGCTTCCAGTGAGGCGACAAACAGGCGCGCAAAGAAAAGCTTGACCTCTTGTGCGGCAAAACCGTCTCCAATCCCCGCCTGCGCAAAACGATCCACCTTCATCGCAAAGAAGGCGCCGAGCATGGCGTCGACGTCAGCGGCGGTTTCTGCGCGCACAGTCACATAGCCGCCCTGAGGCTCGAGCCGGCGCTGCTGGTTGCGGAACTTCTTCTTTCGACGCTTGCCGTTGTGGCGCGACAACACTTGCTCGAAACCGCCCTCCAGCGAAAGCGCCAGGGCGATATTCGGACTGTCGCCATGGGGCAGCGAAAGCAACGGATTGGCGATCCCGCCCAACTCCCGCAACTGCCGTTCCAGAAGAAGCGCATGAACGCCGAGCTGGCGACCCGCCATGCGCAACATCGCCTTGAATTCCAACGACGGGATCGTGCCGGCCGTACGCGCGACGACCGGGAAATTGGCGTTGGCGTGCCGTCCTCCGGGATAGCGCGCTACGGGCATTCCTTTGGCGCGCACCACTTCGAGAGGGAGCGCAAACAGCGGCTCGCCATGCCGCAGGAGCCCCGCAACAGCCGGTTCCGTGCTGTGTGCGCCGTGCCAGGCGTCCAGCCAGTCGGCCTGTTGGCACGAACCGGCGATGCCGTTCCGGCTCACCTGGCGCACGAGCTCCAGCGCCGCACGGCCGGTCAGCAGCGCAGGTTGGATCATCCCGCGAGCGACCTTCAGTGTCGCTGCGGCTTCGGTTCCGGACAGTCCGCGCACCAGGTCAACCATAAATCAATCCTTCGTGACCTATCGTGGCACAGCCGCATTACGATTCCCTGAAGCGGCAAGGGATCATGAAGTTCGAGCGATGGTGGATACCAAGACGGCGACGCGAAAGGCGTTCATGGCGGCGGCTTGGTATTCTGGCCTCGCCAGCTTGCTGTCGCCCTTCTTTGCCGGCATCGGCGCGATCCTGATGCTTCACCGCGTCGGCGCGCCGCGCAATCCCTTCGGCATGAACCGTCATCTGACTGTCGAGCCGGCATTCCTTGAGGCGGCTTTGGCAAACCTGCAACGCGCCGGCTACGATTTCGTGACCATGGACGAGGCAGTGGAGCGCATCGCTTCGGGCGGTCGCGGTCGCCGTTTCCTCGCAGTCACACTCGACGACGGGTACAGCGACAACCTTGAAAATGCAGTGCCGCTCTTTCACAAGTACAGGGTGCCCTACACGATCTACATCGCGCCCGGTCTGACCAGCGGCGACGCCGATCTGTGGTGGGAACTGGTGGAAGATGTTGTCGCCTCAAACGAGACCATACGCTTTTTCACCAATAGCGGCCGGGTCGAGCTGCATTGCGCAGGCGCTCACGCCAAGCGCCGGGCCTACGAGACCTTGATCGACCACATGACGCAGGACATTGACGAGGTTGCACAGCGCCGCCTCGCCGCGGACCTGGCGGACATGTACGCAATAGACCGCAAGGCGCATCGACAGACGAGCCTGCTGACCTGGTCGCAACTGCGCGCCCTTGTCGACGATCCGCTTTGCACCATCGGCGCCCACACCCTCAACCATCCGATGTTGAAGCGTATCGATGACGGTCGCGCCCGCTTCGAGATCGGGCAATGCGCCTCGGTCATCGAGACGGAACCCGGCGCGCCCCCCCGCCATTTCGCCTATCCATACGGTTCCCGCGCCGCGGTCGGACCGCGCGAAGTCGAGTTGGCGCGGGAAGCGGGCTATGCTTCGGCGGTCACCCCCCGCCACGGCACCATCCTGTCGCGCCATGCCTCCCATCTGCAAAGCCTGCCGCGTATCTCGGTCAACGGACGTTTCGAGGATGTGAGCAACCTGCGGGTCATGTTGAGCGGCGTCACCGTGCCGGCGGCCAATCGCGGCCGGCGGTTTGTCACGGTTTGAACGGCTCCCAGCGGGAACTCAGCGGTCTCCCCGCGGCTTGGGCTTGCGCTCCATCCACGAAATCACGGCCATGGCCGGCAGAACCCAGACAACTCCGCTGATCGCAAAGAAGGCGAGATGCGCCCAGGCGCTCGCCTCCGCCAGCCGGTAGGTCGCGATCGTCACTGCAACCAGCGCATAGATCAAGACCAGCGCGATGAGAACAATCATCCCGATGAACTTCTTCAGGCGTGGCGGCAAGGGCGGTGCTCCTGTGGTGCTTGTCTTGAGTGAACGCAGGCGATTGCGTCGCCGCGACCCCATGCCGCGCAACGACGCCGCTTGCAAGTGCCGGCGCTTCGCGACAGGTAGGGCGCAAACATCCGGAAGCCATGACATGACGACTGCAAACGCCGACGCCGCCACCGTCTTTGCCGCCCGCAACCGCGAAGCCGCCAACCGCCTCGCCGTGCGCATGTGGCTGTATGTCGTCGTTCTTGCGCTGCTCGCGTTGGTGCTGGTGGGCGGAGCGACCCGGCTGACCGATTCCGGCCTGTCGATCACCGAATGGAAGCCGATCCACGGCGTCGTTCCGCCGCTGAATGAGGCCGAGTGGGAGGAGGAACTGGCGAAGTACCGGCTGATCCCGGAATACCAGCAGATCAACAAGGGCATGTCGCTCGACGAGTTCAAGCGCATCTTCTGGTGGGAATGGGCGCATCGACTGCTGGCGCGCGGCATCGGCGTGATCTTCGCCATTCCGCTGATCTGGTTCTGGGCGACCGGGCGATTGGAACGGGCGCTGAAGCCCCGGCTGACCGCCATTCTGGCGCTCGGCGGCCTGCAAGGCGCGGTCGGTTGGTGGATGGTCGCCTCCGGCTTGACCGAACGCACCGATGTCAGCCAGTACCGGCTGGCGGTCCATCTCACGCTTGCATGCGTCATCATCGCCGCAATCGTCTGGGTGGCGCGCGGACTGGCGATCCACACTGCCGGCACGCCGCCGCATCCGGTCGGACGCTTCGCCGGGTGGATGGCGCTGGCGGTCCTGCTCCAGATTTTCCTCGGCGCGTTGGTCGCCGGCCTGGACGCCGGAATGGCGTACAACACCTGGCCGTTGATGGATGGCGCGGTGGTGCCGGGCGGTCTGTTCGTCCAGCAGCCGGCCTGGATCAACCTGTTTGAGAACCCGAAGACGGTGCAGTTCGTCCATCGCAGCTTTGCCTATGTCGTGCTGGCGTTGGCGCTGTGGCACGCGCTTTCCGCCGCGCGCGCCGCGCCGCAGACGCCGCATGCAGCCCGGGCCTTGATCCTGTTCGGGCTGCTGCTGGTTCAGGCCGGTATTGGTGTCGCCACCTTGTTGAGCCAGGTCGAATTCAACAGCGCGCTGGCGCATCAAGGCTTCGCTGTTTTCGTCCTGATCTTCGCCATGGCCCATTGGCGCGGTACGGTCGGACCCTATCCGCTGCCAACCGACGTCATGGTCAGGACCTGAGGAAGCGGAACGGTGGACTGGTTCGGTTTCGTCGACATCTATTGCGAACGCACCGCGCCAGGCTTCTGGAACGAACCGCTCAACGCGCTCTCGAACCTCTCCTTCATCGCCGCGGCCGTTTGGGCCTGGGTGGAGATGGATCGCCGGCGACTGGAAAACCTTGCGCTGCGCGCCGCCATCGCGCTGGCGTTTTCAATCGGCGTCGGCTCGTTCCTGTTCCACACCTTTGCGCAGCAATGGTCGGCGCTGGCCGATGTGATCCCGATCTGGACCTTCGTGGCGTATTTCGTGCTGTTGGCGATCCGCCATTTCGGCGACGTGCAGCCGGGGCGGGTCGCCATGATCGCCGCGGCGACTATTGCGGTGATTGCCGTGGTATTCTGGATCACATCGGGCAGCAACGTGCGCACCGACAACCTTTCGGATGCCGGGCCGGGGCCGCTCAACGGTTCGGAGCAATACGCGCCAGCGCTGGTCGCGCTCTATGTGTTTGTCGGCGTTGCTTGGTGGCGCAAGCTCGACGTGCGAGGATGGATCGCCGCCGCCGCGGTCGCCTTCACGCTGTCGCTGGGCTTTCGCACCGTCGACCAGATGGTGTGCGCCGCATTGCCGTTCGGGACGCATTTCCTGTGGCACCTGCTCAACGGCGCGATGATCGCCATTCTGTTGCAGGCGATGCTGCGTCGGCTCGACAATGCGCGCAACGCGGTAGCGGGCGGTTAACCCCCGATCATCAGGTTGAGGTTCTGCACCGCCGCGCCAGAGGCGCCTTTGCCGAGATTGTCGAGCGAGGCGATCAGGTTCGCCTGGCCCTTGCCTTCGGTGCCAAGAACATAAAGCTTCATGCGGTCGGTGCCGCGCATTTCCTCCGCATCGATACGGGGCAGGGCGGTTCCCGCTTCGAGCGAGACCACCTCGACGATGTCCTGCCCGGAGTAATGGCCTTCCAATGTCGCGTGGATCGCTACCAGCGTGGGTGCGCCCGTCATCAGATCGAGATGCAGCGGCACGTTGACCAGCATGCCCTGCGCAAAACGCCCGACCGCAGGCGTGAAGATCGGCCGCCGCGCCAGCCCGGCGCGCGAAACGATCTCGGGCACATGCTTGTGGGCGAGCCCGAGCGCGTAGGCGAAGTGATTGGCGCGGATGGCATCGTCGGCGTCCGGGTTTTCCATCTGCGCGATCATTTGCTTGCCGCCGCCCGAATAGCCGGAAACCGCGTTGATGGTGACCGGATAGTCGGCTGGCAGCAGCCCGGCTTTCACCAGCGGCGCTAGCAACGCGATCGCGCCTGTGGAATAGCAGCCGGGATTGGACACGAACTGCGCTGACGCGATCCGCGCCGCCTGGCCCGCCTCCAGTTCGGCAAAGCCGAAAACCCAGTCCGGATGGGTGCGGTGGGCGGTCGAGGCGTCAATGAAGCGGGTTCCGGCGCCAGCGGCCAGCGCCACCGCCTCGCGCGCCGCATCGTCCGGAAGGCACAGGATCGCGATGTCGGCGTCGCGCAGCATCGCCTCGCGCAGGGCAGCGTTTCGCCGCTCCGCCTGCGGGATCGACATGAGCTCGATGTCGGTGCGTCCGGCGAGCCGCTCGCGAATCTGCAGGCCGGTCGTGCCGTGCTCACCGTCTATGAAGATTTTCGCGGACATCGCGCTGCCCCTTTTTCGGTTGCCGGTCAGATAGTTGGGCCTAAATCCGGACTCAAGCCGCAAGGGCGGTGAATCGCTTTCTCAAGATGTTGAATCAACCGGACCTTGCAGGCGATCGCCCCGCCTTTTTCTCCGCCAGCAGGCCGAGATAGTGCTGGGCCACCGCCGCGCCGGCAATCGCCGTGATGTCGGCGTGGTCGTAAGCCGGGGCGACTTCGACCACGTCAGCGCCGACGATGTCGAGAGCCCCAAGCTGGCGCAGCGTCGCCAGCATTCTGGCGGAAGACGGACCACCCGCAACCGGCGTGCCTGTGCCCGGCGCATGGGCCGGGTCGAGGCAATCGATGTCGAAAGTCACATAGGTTTTGGCGTCGCCAACGCGGGCGCGGATCGCCGCCGCGATCTCGGCGGCACGCATTTCCTCCACCTGCTCGCCGGTCAGGATCTGGATGCCGCAATCCTCTGGCGCATGGGTGCGGATGCCGATCTGGATCGAACGGGCCGGATCGATGACGCCGTCGCGCACCGCGCGGATGACAAACGAGCCATGGTCTATGCGCTTGCCGTCATCGAACCAGGTGTCCTGATGCGCGTCGAACTGCACCAGCGCCAGCTTGCCGTGCCGCGCCGCATGCGCTTTCAGCAGCGGCCAGGTGACGAAATGATCGCCGCCGAGCGAGAGAAGAAACGCGCCCGAAGCGATGATCTTTGCCGCTTCCCTTTCGATGCGACCGGGCGTGGAGCGATGGTCGCCGTAATCGAGCAGGCAGTCTCCATAGTCGATCACCGCCATGTGCTCGAAGGGATCGCGCGCAAACGGATACTGCGGGTCGCCTTCCATGATCACCGAAGCGCGGCGAATCGCCTGGGGGCCGAAGCGCGCCCCCGGGCGGTTCGACACGGCCGCATCGAAGGGAATGCCCCAGACCACCGCTTCGGCGCCCTTCAGCGTTTTCGTGTACTTGCGGCGCATGAACGACAAGGCGCCGGCATAAGTCGGGTCGGTTGCAGCACCGGTGATGCCGCGGGCGGTGAAGGCGTGGTCGATTGTCCTGGCCGGCATGGCGGGTTCCCACATTGTTGCCGTGGTCTTGAGCGTTGTTCGAACAACGTGCCAAGTCCTAACCGACATCGAAGAAACACACCAGAGAAGGCGCATCGAACCCGCCGATTCCAGTCGGGCAGGGCGACTGCACGGCTTCTGCGCGCCGCGAATGCCGTAAAGGTTAACAGTAGCTTACCCAACGTTCCATTAGGTTTTCCTGTATACTACCGTCCTTGCAGAGCGGCTGGGCGTCATGGGCGTACAAGGTCAGAAATCAGGCGAAACACTATACGCCGTGCAATACCTGCGCGCCTTTGCCGCGCTGGCGGTGTTTTATTACCACATCTCGGCGACCGTGCATTCCACCTGGTCGCAGGCGGTGGTGAAAGTGGATGCGGTGGGCGCAGCCGGTGTCGACCTGTTTTTCGTGATTTCCGGCTTCATCATGGCCCATATCGTGGCGCGCGCGCCGGCGTTCGACATGCGCGATTTCGCGCTGCGGCGCATCGTGCGCGTTGCGCCGATCTACTGGCTGGTGACGCTGTTCGTGTTTGCGCTGGCGCTTGCCTCGCCGTCGCTCTTCGGCTCCACCCGCGCCGATCCGCTGCAATTGCTGCATTCGCTGCTGTTTGTGCCCTACGGCGTTGGCGACCACACCACCGGGCCGGTGCTGCTGGTCGGCTGGACGCTGAACTACGAGATGTTCTTCTACGCCGTGGTGGCGATCACGGCCGGGCTGTTCGGCGACCGTTCGCTGCTGATCGCTTCCTATGTGCTGATGGCGCTGGCGGCGATCGGGCTGAACTTCGATCCGCAGAACGGTTATCTTGCCTTCTACACCGACCCGATCCTGCTGGAATTCGTGCTCGGCATCGCCTGCCACCACATCTGGCAACGCACGCGCAATAACGCCGGTTCGATCGTCTTTCCGGTCCTGCTTGTCGCCGGCGTCGCCCTGCTGTTCCTTCAGTTCGAGCGGGCGGCTGGCGAGGGCCGGGTGATCTATTGGGGCGTGCCGGCGGCGATGATCCTGCTCGGCGCGCTGCATGCGGTGCGTATCGAGAACGAATGGCTGCGAAGGTTCGGCGACTGGTCCTATGCGCTCTACCTCACGCATCTTTTCGTGGTGATGGCCTTCATAAAGCTGGTGGTGCCGCGCGTCGGTTTCCTCGACCTCGACTGGAAGCTCTGGTACGCGATCATGACCGTGGTGGCGCTGGCCGGGGCAGGGCTAACCTACACGCTGATCGAGCGGCCGATGACACGGTGGCTGAATCGAAAGTTGGTAGCGCCTGTTCCCCCAGTTGATGAACCCAAAGCGATATCGAATGCATCGCCTTTTTAGTTTACATATGCTTTAATGGCCTCAAGTATTTTAGTTCTCGAAATAAAAATGTCTTCTATACGGCTGATATCAATTCTGATTGGATTTTTTTCTTTGTCGAAAAGCGTGATGAATTTAATTTTTGAATTGAAATGCAAGCGTGCGATTGGCTTTCTATTGTTATCGTCGAAAAGTACGGCGCAGTAGCTTTTCGAGTCTCGCAGAGATATTCTAGAAACTTCGCAAACCTCAGATGCTATCGCACGTATTATTTGAAACCCAAGAATTTCTTCTTCAGTTGTGATCACATCGTCATTAGATTTCTCATGGATATCTATTTTTTGTTCTGGGTTTATCTGCGAGCTTGATTCTGGCGCGCTCAGAACAACGTCCATTCTCTTTTGTATTTTTTGCCTTACGACATCGTCGAAAGCTCGTTTGATGATAGGGCGCATAGCATCGATAACGGGTCCGCGCATCTGCCCTTCGTAGAAGTTTTTCACAACTAGTTTTACAAAATCATCATCGGGATTTGCCCATAGATTCTCTATCACTGCCATTGCCGCCTTAGTATATTTAAGAGATGACGCGGAAGCTCGCACATCATCATAATCATATCTAGACTTGTGAAACTTCTCCAACTCAGAAACATCACGATCATCAAAAGACTCTAGTGAAAAACGAAAAAACGGAGCGCTATCCATCTTATTCCGATCTTCAATGTCTGTGAAAAACCAATACTCCATGCCATTGGTTAAAATGGCAATGGAGGCCGTAGTTACATAAAAGTATCTAAATAATTGACTGTATTGGGCGTCACTAAGCTTTTGTGTAATTGATTTTGCTTCGACTAAGTATTGAAGTTTTCCATTGAAAGAAACTGCATAGTCGACTTTTTCGCCCTTTTTTATGCCGACATCAGCGACAAACTCTGGGATCACCTGCGCAGGGTCAAATACATCGAAACCGAGCATCCGAAGGAATGGCATGACAACAGCATTTTTTGTTGCCTCTTCGGTTTGCGCCAAGTCGCGTGCGGCCTGTGCCCGCTTTGCCAGATCAAGCACTTGCTCTTTTATCGACATGTTTGCACCACCTGCTCGACTCCGTTGTCACAAAACTGCCAGCTATGTGAAAAAATCGCAACGGGAAAAGCACTGCGCGCTTGCAACGCAAAAGGGCGGACCCGAAGGCCCGCCCATTTGCCAACCCGCCACGAGGCGGGCGAAGCGCGAACGCGTCAGCGTTTGGAGAACTGGAACGAACGGCGGGCTTTCGGCTTGCCGTACTTCTTGCGCTCGACCACGCGGCTGTCGCGGGTGAGGAAGCCACCCTTCTTCAGCACGGCGCGCAGGCCGGGCTCGTAGTAGGTCAGCGCCTTGGAGATGCCGT
>CALMYO010000126.1 GCA_937873685.1 uncultured Paracoccaceae bacterium | reverse complement strand
GGGGGGGCAACCCCACCCGGCCCTTCGGGCCACCCTCCCCTTGCAGGGGAGGGAAAAGCCGCTCCCTACGCCTTCGCCATCCCTCTCCTCGACGGCGATCATGTCACCGACGACGCCGGCACGGGTTTCGTCCATACCGCGCCGGGCCATGGCCGCGAGGATTTTGACATCTGGATGCATCACGGACGCGACCTCGCCGCGCGCGGCATCGACACGTCGATCCCCTTCACGGTGGACGACTCCGGCTATTTCACCAAGGATGCGCCGGGTTTCGGCCCGGACCGCGCGGGCGGGCCGGCGCGTGTCATCGACGATTCGGGCAAGAAGGGCGACGCTAACAAGGCGGTGATCGAGGCGCTTATCGCCGCCAACATGCTGTTTGCGCGCGGCCGGCTGAAACACACCTATCCGCACTCCTGGCGGTCGAAGAAGCCGGTGATCTTCCGCAATACGCCGCAGTGGTTCGTACATATGGACAAGGAACTGGGCGGGTTTTCCTCCCCCCAACGGGGGGAGGTGTCCGCGCAGCGGACGGAGGGGGCGCTGATGACCCCACCCGGCCCTTCGGGCCACCCTCCCCTTGCAGGGGAGGGAAAAGCCCCCACGCTGCGCCAACTTGCCCTTGCCGCCATCGACGCCACGCGCTTTGTGCCCGCTGCCGGCCAGACCCGGCTGCGCGCGATGATCGAGGACCGTCCGGACTGGGTGCTGTCGCGCCAGCGCGCCTGGGGCGTGCCGATCTGCGTCTTTGCCGATTCCGACGGAAACGTGCTCAGGGACGAGGCGGTGAACGCCCGCATCATCGAAGCGTTCGAGGCGGAGGGCGCCGACGCCTGGTTTGCCGAGGGCGCGCGCGAGCGATTCCTCGGATCGCGCGCCAACGAACCGTGGGTGATGGTCAAGGACATCCTCGATGTGTGGTTCGATTCCGGCTCCACGCATTCGTTTACGCTGGAGGACCGGCCGGATCTGAAATGGCCGGCCGATGTCTATCTCGAAGGCTCCGACCAGCATCGCGGCTGGTTTCATTCCTCACTGCTCGAAAGCTGCGGCACGCGCGGCCGCGCGCCCTACGACACGGTGATCACCCACGGCTTCACCATGGCCGAGGACGGGCGCAAGATGTCGAAATCGCTCGGCAACCAGGTGTTTCCGCAAGACGTGATGAAGGAGTCGGGCGCCGACATCCTGCGCCTGTGGGTGATGACAACCGATTACTGGGAAGACCAGCGCCTCGGCAAGCACATCATCCAGACCAATGTCGACGCCTATCGCAAGATGCGCAACACCATCCGCTGGATGCTCGGCACGTTGGCGCACGACACCGGCGCGAGCGTCGAATACGCCGACATGCCGGAACTGGAGCGGCTGATGCTGCACCGGTTGTTCGAACTCGAACAGGTGGTGCGCAAGGGCTACGACGATTTCGATTTCAAGCGGATCGCGCGCACGCTGCTCGATTTCATGGTGGTCGACCTGTCGGCCTTCTATTTCGACATCCGCAAGGATGCGCTCTACTGCGACGCGCCGTCGAGCCTGCGCCGGAAGGCTTCGCTGCACGTCGTGCACAGCATTTTCACGCGCCTCGTCACCTGGCTTGCGCCGATGCTGCCCTTCACGACGGAGGAGGCGTGGCTCGCGCGCAATCCCGACGCGGTTTCGGTGCATCTGGAACAGTTCCGCGGGTGCCCGGGCGAATGGCGCGACGATGCGCTCGCGGCGAAATGGCGCAAGGTGCGTCAGGTGCGCCGTGTCGTCACCGGCGCGCTGGAAATCGAGCGGGCGGAAAAGCGCATCGGCTCGTCGCTGGAGGCTGCACCCTTCGTGCACATCACCGATTCCGACCTGAAGGCTGCGGTGGACGGGCTCGACATGGCCGAGATCTGCATCACCTCGGGCCTTGCGATCTCCGACCGGCCGGCTCCGGACGGTGCGTTCCGGCTGGACGAGGTCGATGGGGTCGCGGTGTTGCCGGCGGCGGCGACGGGGCGAAAGTGCGCCCGCTCCTGGCGCTACACCGACGATGTCGGGTCCGATCCGCTCCATCCCGACGTCTCGGCGCGCGATGCGGCGGCGCTGCGCGAACTGAAGGAACTCGGGCGGATTTAACCTTTCGGCGACGAACAGGGTGTAGGAATGGTTAACGCCGCCGATTGCCGCGAAGTGGCGCTTCGGCTAAAGGCGGCCATGGTATTGCCGGAATCCTGCCGCAGGGCGGGACGAACGAACCGGAATGGACATTCGATGACCACAGCACACCGGCCCCAAGCCACCATCCGGCCTGTCGCCCTTGCGGCGATGACCGCTGCCGCCGGTCTGCTCGCGGGCTGCGTCGGGCCGACCTACGGCACCGGTAAATCGACGACCGAGCAGCTTGCGGAGGATGTCACCTCCGTGATCTCGCTGACGCCGAAGCAGAAAGAGCCGATCGCCTACAATCCGCGGCCGGAACTGGTGAAGCCCGGCGATACTTCGGCCTTGCCGCCGCCGCAGGAAAATGTGGCCTCCGTGGATGGGGCATGGCCGGAATCGCCGGAAGAACGGCGCGCGCGCATCCGCTCCGAAGCGGATGAACGCAATGCAAGCGGCGCAATCTCTACCGGCCCGTCTGCGGTTCGCCCGGTGCGCGACAACACGAAGTACGACGACCCGTTCTACCAGGGCAAAAGCGAGTCTCCGGTCGTCGCCGCGCGACGCGCCAAGGAAAACCGTACGCGCCGCACCGAGAGCACGGTCGATCTGGCCAGCGCGCCCTCGAAGCGCCGCTATCTCAGCGATCCGCCGGTTGAGTATCGCAAGCCGGTGGAAACGGCCTCGGCCGGCGAACTCGGCGAGGACGAGGCGGAGAAGGAGCGCAAGCGCATCGCCGCCGCCAAGGGCAAGAGCACCAAAAGCTGGAAAGACTGGTTGCCCTGGAACTGAGACGTAGTCCGGTTCAATCGCCGGGTTCCGCGCGCTGGCGCAAATCCCTGAAGAACTGCCGCAGCAGGCGTGATGCTTCTGTCTCGGCGATGCCGGGATAGACTTCTGGCGCGTGGTGGCAGGTCGGCTGCGCAAACAGCCGCACGCCACTGGTCACCGCGCCGCCTTTCGGATCCTCCGCGCCAAAATACAGCCTGCGGATACGCGCATGGGCGATCGCGCCGGCGCACATCGGGCAGGGCTCAAGCGTCACATGGAGATCGCAACCGGTCAGCCGCTCCTGGCCAAGAAGCGCAGCGGCTTGCCGGATCGCCAGCATCTCGGCATGGGCGGTCGGGTCGTTCAGTTCGCGGGTGCGGTTGCCGGCGCTGGCGATGATCCTGCCGTCACGGACGACAGCCGCGCCGACCGGCGCTTCGCCCCGTTTGGCGGCGGCGCGCGCCTCGTCGAGCGCGGCGCGCATGCCGTGTGAAGTGGCGGATGGCTTCGTTTGCGGCTCATCTGTCATGTCAATTCGGCTCTCGCACAAACAAGGGCGCGCTGATAGGAAGCGCGAAACAAGGCACACTCTCGATGAACGATGACGACAACGGCCGCAAGGGCGACAAGCCCGCTTCTGCGAACGGCGGCAAACGCAATGCAGGCGGCGCAGGGCGCGGCGACGGCGCGCGCGGTGGCAAGCCATCAGGCTTTTCCGGCAAGAAGACGGGCGCGCCGTTCCGCAAGGGGCCGCGCCGCGAAGGCGATGCGCCTTCCGGCGACAGCCGCCCGGCGCGCGACGGCGAGCGCAAGCGTTTTGGCGGCAGCGGAGAAGGCCTCCCGGCGCGCGACGGCAAGGGCGCACGGCCGTTTTCCGGCAAACCGGGAGCGGAGCGGCGCGACAGCGGCGAAAAGCGTGATTTTGCGAAGAGAGGCGGCGGCAAGCTGGCATTCGCAAGAGGCGGTGACGAACGCAAGCCGCCGCGCGAGCGCAAGCCTGTCGCTGCGGCAGATCGCAAGCCGATCGGCGAGAGCGCGGCGGAAGACGGTGCGGCGCCTGAAGGCGAACGCATCGCCAAGCGGCTCGCCCGCGCTGGCGTCGCCTCGCGGCGCGACGCCGAGGCGATGATCGAGGCCGGGCGGGTTACGGTCAACGGCGTCCAGATCACTTCGCCTGCGCTGGATGTCACGGAAAAGGATGTCATCCGCATCGACGGTGCGTCGATGCCGGAGATCGAGCGCACGCGGTTGTGGCTCTATCACAAGCCGGCCGGGCTGGTGACAACAAACCGCGACCCCGAGGGACGGCCGACGGTGTTCGACGCGCTGCCGGCGGAGATGCCGCGCGTCGTCAGTGTCGGGCGGCTCGACATCAACACCGAGGGGCTGCTGCTGCTCACCAACGATGGCGGGCTGGCGCGCACGCTGGAACTGCCGCAAACGGGCTGGCTGCGCCGCTACCGGGTACGCGCGCATGGGACTGTCACGCAGGAACAACTCGACCGATTGCGCGAGGGCGTGGCGGTCGACGGCGTGTTCTACGGCGCGGTCGAGGCGGAACTGGAGCGCGAGCAGGGCAGCAATGTGTGGCTCATCGTCGGGCTGCGCGAAGGCAAAAACCGGGAAGTGAAGAACGTGCTCGGCACGCTCGGGCTGGAGGTCAACCGGCTGATCCGGATTTCCTTCGGGCCGTTCCAGCTCGCCGACCTGGAAGAGGGCGCGGTACGTGAGATTCGCGGGCGGGCGCTGCGCGAGCAGCTCGGCCGGCGGCTGGTCGAGGAGGCCGGCGCGGATTTCGACGCGCCGATCATCCGCCCGTTCTCCAACAAGCCGGTCGGCTTGCGCGACGGCGAACGCAGGAGCGAAAGAAGCGAAGGCGGCGAGCGTCCGCGTCCGAGACCGGGCGCGGATGGCGCCAAACCCGCTGGTGTGAAGAAACGCGGCGACTGGATCTCGTCGTCGCCAGCGCCGGCGAAAGGCAAGCGGGACAAGGCGGAGCGGCGCGAATCCAACCTGGCGCGGCTTGACACCAAGCCGGGACGCGATTTTGCCGACAAGGGCGCCAAGGCCAAGCGTCCGTTCGCCGACAAGGGGCCGCGCCCGGCCCGCGGCGGTTCCAGGGGCGATGACATAGCGCCGCGGATGAGCCGTGGCTCCAATGTGTGGATGGCGCCCGGCGCGCGCCCGATGGCGGAAAAGCCGGCGCGCACCGGCGGAACGGGGAAGGGCGCGCGCGACCTCACCGACGCAAGCCAGTCCTTCCGCCACAAGCGCAAGCCGGTCGACGATACGACGGGCGAGGAAAGGCCGGAGCGGGCGAACCGGGATGCGCCGCGCCGTGCCGACAAACCGGCCGCAAAGGGCAAGGCCTTCGGCGACAAGCCGTTCCGCAAACGCGAGGACCGCGCGGAGGGCGGGGAGCGTCCCGCGAAGCGTTTCGACCGCCCGGAAGGGGAGCGCAAGTCCTTTGGCGACAAGCCGTTCCGCAAGCGTGACGATGCGGGTGCGGGCGAACGTCCTGCAAAGCGCTTCGAAGGCAAGGGCGGTTACGGAAAGCCGGCGGGCGACAAGCCGTTCCGGCCGAGGCCGGAGCGCTCCGATCAGGCCGACCGGCCGGCGCGTGTCGATGGCGATGTTAAGCCGTATGTGAAGCGTGACGACCGGCCTGCCGGGGACCGGCCGAAACGGTTCGACAAGCCGGGCGGGTTTGGCAAGCCGTCCGGCGGCGGCAAGCATGCGGGCGGCGGCAAGCCGGGATATGTGGGCAAGGGTGGCCAAGGCAAGGCAGGAGCAGGCAAGCCGCGGCCTTTCAGGGAAGGCGGTGGCAAGGACCGGCCTTCCGGCGGCGCGTCGGGCAAGGGCCGCCCCGGCAAGGGCGGTGGCAATGCGGATCGTCGGCGGTGAGTTTCGCGGCCGGCCGCTCGCTACGCCGGCCTCGCTGGCAATCCGCCCGACCTCCGACCGGGTAAGGGAGAGCCTGTTCAACATCCTGCAACACGGCTTCGGCGATCCGGTGACCGGCGCGCGCGTGCTCGACCTGTTTTCCGGCACCGGCGCGCTCGGGCTGGAAGCGTTGTCGCGCGGGGCGCGGTTCTGCCAGTTCGTCGAGGATTCGGTGGAAGGGCGCGGCCTGCTGCGCGCCAATGTCGAGGCGCTCGGCCTTCAGGGGCGCACCAAGCTTTACCGGCGCGACGCCACGCGGCTCGGGCCTGTCGGCACGCTCTCGCCATTTTCGCTGCTGTTTGCCGATCCGCCCTATGGCAAGGGCCTGGGCGAGGCGGCTCTGGCCAGCGCGGCCGAGGGCGGCTGGCTTGTTCCCGGCGCGCTGGCGATCGTCGAGGAACGCGTCGACGCAGGCCTTGCGGCGCCGGCGGGTTTCGTGCTCGAAGATCGCCGGGTGTTCGGCGACACGGCCATGCACATGTTGCGCTTCCGGAGCTGAGCCGGACAAAAGAATGCGGGGGTGCGACGGTTGGCGCATTGTGCGGTTGTCCTTCGATTCCCAGATTGCATGCAGGCGAGACGGCCGTTACCGGCAGCGCGATCCGGTCGCCGCATGACGCAGATCACGGGAGCCTTGCGATGGCCGAGCAAGATGTTGTCGAAACGTTGACGCCCGTGTCCACCGGCAACGGCCCGTCGGTCGCCGTGGCTTTCGGCGGTGGCGGCGCGCGCGGGATCGCCCATATCCACATCATCGAGGCGCTTGATGAACTCGGCATACGGCCGGTCGCCATCAGCGGTGCGTCCATCGGTGCGATCATGGGCGCGGGCATGGCGTCCGGCATGCGCGGCGCCGACATCCGCAACCATGTGGTCTCGACCTTCGGCAATCGCACCGAGGTGATGGCGCGGCTGTGGAAACTGCGGCCGACCAAGGTGTCGGAACTGTTTTCCAACGGGTTCCGGCTCGGGCAATTCGATGTGGTGAAGGTGCTGAACGCCTTCCTGCCGGATGGCGTGGCCCGCCGCTTCGAGGATCTGGCGATCCCGCTGCATGTCTCCGCGACCGACTATTACGGCCAGCACGAGACCGTGCTGAAAAGCGGCGACCTGTACAGCGCCATCGGCGCTTCTGCAGCCATACCGGCGCTGTTCCGTCCGGTTCGGCGCGACGGGCGCATCTACATCGACGGCGGCATCATCAACCCGGTGCCGTTCGATAACATCGCCGGGCTGGCGGAGATCATCGCCGGCATCGACGTGGTCGGCGGACCGGAGGGCGACCACGACCGCATGCCTTCGGCAATTGAGACGATGTTCGGCGCGACGCAACTGGTCATGCAGTCGGTCACGGCATGGAAGGTGCGGGTCAATCACCCCGAAATCCTGATCCGCCCGCCCGTGGCGCGCTTCCGGGTGATGGATTTCCTGAAATCAGGCGAAGTGCTGGCGGCGACCGCAGGCATCAAGGAGGATTTCAAGCGCGCGCTCGACGCGGCGTTTGAGCGCCACGCGGCGCGCTGAGAGTCCAGCGCGTTGGCGACTTCGGGTCACGCCGCGCCCTTGCCCGACGTGAAGGGGGAGTTGGCGGCAGGCGGAAAATCCGGGCCCGGAGCTTCAGCCTGCGGGTCTGACCCAAGGCGGCCGATGATGCGGAAGCAGACGATCACCGAGGCGATGCCGAATACGACTGCGCCAAGACCCCAGCCGGCGAGGATGCCCTCGGCGCCGTAGAGCGCCGCGCCGGCCCAAACGAACGGGATCACGCCAAGCGTCGCGCGACCCCAGTTGAACAGGGTCGAGTACAGTGCATGGCCGAGATTGTTGAACGCGGCATTGGCGACGAACAGCGCTCCGTTGAACAGGAAGCTGCCGGCGGCATAGAGGCAGAAGAATTCCACCATCGTGCGCGCCAGTCCGTCGGCATCGAACAGGTCGGCGATCTGGCGATGGAACAAAGCAAGCAATGCCCACATCACGAGTACATTGACGAGGGTGAAGACGAGGCTGTCGCGCATGGTCGATTGCACCCGCTCGTAGCGCCGTGCGCCGTAGTTCTGGCCGATGATCGGGCCGACGGCGCCGGACAGCGCGAAGACCGCGCCGAAGGCCACCGGCACGAGGCGGCCGACAATCGCCCAACCGGCCACCGCATCGTCGCCGAATGCGGCGATCTCCACCGTGACGAAGGCATTGCCGACCGGCGTCGCCAGTTGTGTCATCGTTGCCGGGCCGGCGATTGCCGTGAAGGGGCGCAGGGACTGGCGAAGCGCCGGCATTCTGGGCCAGCGGGCCAGCCGGTGGATGACGATCGCGCCATGAAAGCCGACAAGCAGCAGGACGAGGCGCGAGATCACCGTTGCGATCGCCGCGCCGTCGATGCCGAGGCCGAACCAGAAGATGAGCACGGGATCGAGGATGGCGCTCGCCAGAGCCCCGCCAAGCGTCACGTACATGGCGCGGCGCGCATCGCCGACGCCGCGCAGGATGCCCGAGGCGCACATGCCGAGCGCCATCAGGATGGTCGAAGGCAGCACGATCTGCAGGAAGCGCGTCGCGAGGTCGAGCGTGTGGCCGCTCGCGCCGAGCAGGGCCGTCAGCGCGCGAATGTTCGGCCATGCGGCGAGCGTGATCGCGGTGACGATGACAGCGGTGAAGACCAGCGCCGCACCGCCGCGCTCGGCCGCCTCGTCGCGCTGACCCCGGCCGAGCGCGCGGGCGACAAGCGCCGAGGCGGCGACCGTCATGCCGATCGCTATTGAAATCAGGAAGAACATCAGCGTGCCGGCATAGCCGATCGCCGCGGCCAGTTCCTGTTCGCCAAGCATCGCAATGTAGAACAGGTTCAAGGCATCGACGGCGAAAACGGCGATCAGGCCGACCGAACCGGTCGCCGTCATCACCAGCACATGGCGGAAGGTGGAGCCGGTCAGGAACTTGGCTTGCGGCGCGGCAGCGGACATGGTGGTCTCCGGCGGATCGATGAGCGCCGGAGCGCCGGCCGCGATCGGATTTCGTGTGCAATCGCCGGGGCGGGTGTACCCTCAAACCACCGGTAGGTCGACAATCGGCTGGAAAAGAGCTGCTTTCTCACGCCATCGGTTCGGTCAGTTTTTCGTGTCTTGTCGTGGCGTTCAGGTCGCGCGCTTCGCGGTTGGGCTTGATCAGGGGCTCCGGCGTGACCGGCTTGGTATGCAACTTGTCCATGCCGGCATAGATGCCCTCGATCATCTGGATTTCCAGCCGCTCGGCATCGCGGCGGCGCACGTCGTCCTGGATGGTCTGCGCCGCGATCTCGTCCATGCCGAGCGCTTCCAGCGTCTTTCGGCCGAACAGCAACCCGGATTCGAAGGTCTCGCGGGCCTCGTAGTCTACGCCGCGCGAACGCAGTTCCAGCGTGTGGGTGCGATCGTAGGAGCGCACGAACAGTTTCGCGGTCGGATATTCGTGCTGGACGAGTTCGACCACCTTGTCGGTGATTTCCTTCTTGTGAGTGCACACCGCGATCAGCTTGGCCTTGCGCACGCCCGCTGCCTCGAGCACGTCCTTGCGCGTGCCGTCGCCAAAATAGATGCGGAAGCCGAACCTGGCGGCGGCGCGGATGCGCTCGGCGGAAACGTCGATGATTGTCACGTCCGATCCGCCGGCGAGCAGCATCTGCGAGGCGATCTGGCCGAAACGCGAGAAGCCGATCATCAGCACGTCCGAACCCGCGCCCTCGAAATCCTCTTCCATTTCCTCCGGCGTCTCGGGGCGGATCAGCAGCCCTTCGAGTCTTGCGGCAAGCGGGGTCAGCGCCATCGACAAGGTGACGATCGCAACCAGCAGCGACGCCGTCGCGCCGGAAAGGATGAAGCTGGAGGCTGCGGCCGAAAACAGCACGAAGCCGAATTCGCCACCCTGCGGCAACAGCAACGCCACGCGCACCGATGTCTCGTGCGGGGAGCCGAACGCCCGGCAGAGGCCGTAGATCAGCACGCCCTTCACCACCATCAGCACCGGCACGGCGAAAAGGATCGTCAGCCATTCGCGCCACAGGATGGTCAGATCGAGCGACATGCCGATCGCCATGAAGAAAAGGCCGAGCAGGATGCCGCGAAACGGCTCGATGTCGGCTTCCAGCTCGTGGCGATAGGAGGATTCGGCCAGCAACACGCCGGCGATGAAGGCCCCCATTGCCATCGACAGGCCGGCAAGCTGCACCAGCACGGCCGATCCGAGCACCACGAGCAGGGCGGCTGCGATCATCGCCTCGCGCGCGCCGGTGTTGGCGATGATCCGGAACAGCGGGTTGAGCAGATAGAGCCCGGCGACCACCAGCGCGCCGATCGCCGTGATCGCGATGCCGAAATCGGTCCATGTGAAGGCGTCCAGCCCCTCGCCGCCCGGCGCCAGAAGCGGGATCAGCGCCAGCAGCGGCACGATCGCCAGATCCTGCAGCAACAGGATGGAAAACGACGTCTGGCCGTAGCGGCGACCGATCTCGCCGCGCTCCTCCAGGATTTGCATGGCGAATGCTGTCGAGGACAGCGCGAGGCCGAAGCCGACGATGGTCGCCGCCGAAGGCGACAACCCGAAGCCTTGCCAGGCGAGCAGCATCAGCACGACGCCTGACAGAGCCACCTGCGCCAGGCCGAGACCGAAGATTTCGCGCCGCAGCGCCCAGAGCCGCGACGGTTTCAGCTCCAGCCCGATGACGAACAGCAGGAAGACAACGCCGAGTTCGGCGAAATGCAGGATTTCTTCCGCGTCGATGATCAGGCCGGCCAGCGGGCCGATGACGATGCCGGCGGCAAGATAGCCGAGCACGGTGCCAAGCCCAATGCGCTTGAACAGCGGCGCGGCCACCACTGCGCCGCCGAGCAGCAGGATCGCTTCGAGGTAGAGGTCCGGGGAGCCTGCGGCGGCCATGGCAACATCCTGTCGTTTGTTCGGGTGTTTGCCCGCAGGCCCCGGCGGCGAGTCGCGGCTCACCCTTGATGACTTTCGCATTGCACAATAGATGAGGCATCCCGGTCAATCAAAAAGGCGGCGCCGCAATGGCGACTTTTCCCCGATGAGCCAAAACCAACAATTCCTTCTCGATCGCGCCGCCATGCTGGTGGACAAGGCGCTGAAGGCCGGCGCGGACGCTGCCGACGCCGTGGTCGCTCGTTCGCAATCCACTTCGGTTTCGGTGCGCCTCGGCAAGGTTGAGGGCACGGATGCGTCGGAATCGGACGATTTCTCGCTTCGCGTCTTCGTCGGCAAGCGCGTCGCCAGTGTTTCGGCTAATGCCGCCGGCGATCCGGCGCAACTGGCAGAACGCGCCGTTGGCATGGCGCGTGTCGCGCCGGAAGATCCCTATGCCGGTCTCGCCGACGAGGCGAGGCTGGCGACGCAATTCCCCGATCTCGATCTCGCCGACACCGCCGCTCCCGATTCGGCGCGCCTGACGAGCGACGCGCTCGCCATGGAGGAAGCAGCGCTCGCCGTGCCCGGCGTCGCCAATTCCGTCGGCGCGGGGGCTTCCAGCGGTTCGGGCGGCATGGTGCTGGTGACCTCGCACGGCTTTGCCGGAGCTTACAACGCGACGCGCTATTCCCGCTCGGTCAGCGTGCTGGCCGGCGAAGGCACGAAGATGGAGCGCGACTACGATTTCTCCTCGCGCCTGTTCTTTGACGAACTCGAAAAGCCCCAGACCATCGGCAAGTCGGCCGGCGAGCGGGCGGTGCGACGCCTCAACCCGCGCAAGATGTCGACGCAGACGGTTGCCTGCGTGTTCGATCCGCGCGCGTCGCGTGGCCTTGTCGGGCATCTTGCAGGGGCGATCAACGGCGCGTCGGTTGCGCGCAAGACCAGTTTCCTGCGCGATTTTCTCGGCAAGCCGGTGATGGCGCCCGGCATCCGCGTCACCGACAATCCGCTGATCCGGCGCGGGCCGTCGTCGCGCCCGTTCGATGGCGAAGGCGTTTCGGGCGAAGCGCTGACTTTGGTTGAAGACGGCGTGCTGCAGACCTGGTTGCTGTCGACATCGGCGGCGAAGCAACTTGGCATGACGACCAACGGGCGCGGCGTGCGCTCGGGCGCTCAGGTCAGCCCCGCCTCTACGAATCTCGAACTTGCCCCAGGCGACGCGACCCCGCAGGAGATGATCCGCTCGATCTGGACCGGCTTCTACGTTACCGAGGTATTCGGGCAGGGCGTCAACATGGTGACCGGCGAATACAGCCGCGGCGCGTCGGGCTTCTGGATCGAGAATGGCGAAATCGCCTTTCCGGTCTCCGAAGTGACGATCGCCTCGAACCTGAAGGACATGTTCTTGCGCATGGTTGGCGCCAATGACATCGACCGCAATTTCGGCATCGCCGCGCCGACCATCCTGATCGAGGGCATGACGCTTGCCGGCGCCTGATCCCGCGCACAAGCGCCTGCTGGAGCAAATCGTTCCGATTGCGCAGGAGGCCGGCGCATTGGCGATGACGCATTTCGGCGGACGGCTCGACGTGACGATGAAGACCGGCAATTCGCCGGTCACCAACGCCGATCTTGCGGTCGACACCTTCCTGCGCGCGCGGCTGATGGCGGCGTTTCCCGACTATGGCTGGCTTTCCGAGGAGACGGCCGACACGCCGGAACGATTGCATCTCGACCGGTTGTTCATCGTCGATCCGATCGACGGGACCCGCGCCTTCATGAACGGCGAGGATGTGTGGTGTGTGTCGGTGGCGGCGGTGGAGCACGGAAGACCCGTCGCCGGGGTGCTCGTTTGCCCGGCAAGGCGCGAGGTTTTCACCGCCGCGCGTGGCCATGGCGCCACGCTGAACGGCGCGCCGATGACGCCTTTGGCGGCCGGCGGCGAAATGGCGTTCGCCGGACCGAAGCCCTGGCTCGACAAGGCGGAAACCTGCCTTGCAACACCGTTCCGGCGACACCGGTTCATTCCGTCGCTTGCCTATCGCATCGCCATGGTTGCCGATGGCCGGCTGACCGGGACCTTCGTCAAGCCGAACGCCCATGACTGGGACATCGCCGCCGCCGACCTCATCCTCGAGGAATGCGGCGGGCGGCTGGTCGACGGGCAGGGTCATGACATCGTCTACAATCGGCCATCATCCAGCCATGGGGCCATGATTGCCTGCAAGCCCGATGCGCTGGCCCCCATGCTTTCGGTTGTCCGCGTCATGGGCTTGGGCTAAGGCAAAAGCCGATCCTTCACGATTTCCAGCATACCAGGACCACGACATGACCGAAGATGACGCGCCGAAACAGTTGTTGCATCTGGTTTTCGGCGGTGAACTGACCAGCCTGAAGGGCGTCACGTTCCGCGACCTCGACGCGCTCGACATCGTTGGCGTTTTTCCCGACTATCGTTCCGCCCACACGGCGTGGAAAGCCAGGGCGCAGCAGACGGTCGATAACGCCCACATGCGTTACTTCATCGTCCACCTGCACCGGCTGCTCGATCCTGATAGTGCGGACGACAAGGCTTGAGGCTGGTCGCGATGGCGAGCGATACCGAAATCCGCAGCGCCAGCCATTCGGCGCTCCGCCGGTTTTGGATGCGAACACGGTCGGGGTTTTCGGCCGAGAACCTCGGCGTGCGGGTTCTGGCTTTGCTGATCGCGGGCTATGTTTCGCTTGTTTGGCGGACAAACCGCATGACGGCCGAGGACCGGCTCCGCTCGCGCGCGGTGCGCGCCGCGTTCGGGCCGCATATTCTCACTGTCTGGCACGGGCAGCACTACATCGCGACAGCCTGCCTGCCCCGCGACGTGGAAAATGTCATCATGGTGTCCAAGAGCGCGGATGCCGAGTTGAACGACCGCGTGCTGAGGCGTTTCGGCGTGTCGACGATCCGGGCGTCCGGTGGACGCGATCGCACCCGGACGATCGAGAAGGGCGGCATCCGCGGTTTGCTGATGATGCGCGACGCCTTGCAGCGCGGCGCGACCGTGGGCATGGTGGCCGATGTGCCGAAAGGCAAATCGCGCGACGCCGGCATGGGGATCATCCTGCTTGCACGGATTTCAGGCCGGCCGATCGTGCCGGCTGCCTACGAAACGACCTGGCGTCATGTCTTCGCCGGAGCCTGGGACCGGTCTGTGCTGAACTTTCCGTTCGGGCGCGCAGCCTTGAAGACGGGCGCCGCGATTGTCGTGCCGGCCGACGCCGACGAGTCGATGATGGAGGAAAAGCGCCTGGAGTTGAACCGCGAACTGGAGCGGGCGCACAACCAGGTAAAAGTCGCGCTGGGGATTAATCCGTGAGCGAACGCTGGGCGCGCGCCGCGATGACGTCCTACCGGCTCGCCGGTGCGAGCCTGTATCCGTTCATCGGCGGCTACATGGCCTGGCGCACCTCGCGCGGCAAGGAAGAGAAATCGAGGCGAAAGGAACGCTACGGTCATGCCCATCGCCAGCGCCCGGAGGGACCGCTGATCTGGGTGCATGCTGCAAGTGTCGGCGAGACCGGGGCGGTGATCCCGTTGATCGACCGCCTTTGCGCCCGCGGTCTTCGAGCGATCCTGACTACCGGTACGGTGACCTCGGCCCAGCTGGTGCGAGACCGGCTGGGCGACAAGGTGATCCACCAGTACGTTCCTCTCGACCTTAAACCGGCGATAAGCCGGTTCCTTAACCACTGGAAGCCCGATCTGGCAGTCTTCGCCGAATCGGAGTTATGGCCAATGACGATCCTGGAGCTTGGCGCACGCCACATTCCACAGGTGCTGATCAACGCGCGGCTCTCCGACCGCTCCTTCGAGCGCTGGACCAAGTGGCAATCGCTGGCCGAGGCGCTGCTGGAGCATCTTTCGGCCGTGGTCGCCCAGTCCGATCTCGACGGCGAACGGTTCCGTGCGCTTGGCGCACGCCCGGTCACGGTGTCCGGCAACCTGAAGGTCGATTCGATTGCCCCGCCGGTCGACGATCTCGAACTTGCGCGCCTGGCGCCGACAATCTCCGGGCGCAGTGTGTGGGCGGCGATTTCGACCCACGACGGCGAGGAGGCGATCGCGGGCCAGGTGCACATGGTGTTGAAGCCGCGCGTGCCGGGGTTGCTTTCGGTGATCGTGCCGCGCCATCCCGAGCGTGGCGATACGGTGGAGGCGATGCTGCGCGAGAAGGGTCTGACGGTCGCGCGTCGCAGCCGCGGCGATGCGATCGACATCGCAACCGATGTCTTCCTCGGAGACACAATCGGTGAGATGGGGCTGTACCTGCGTCTGACCGAGATCGCCTTTGTCGGCCGTTCGCTGACGGCCGAGGGCGGACAAAACCCGATCGAGCCCGCCGTTCTCGACACCGCCATCCTGACCGGCAAGAACGTCCAGAATTTCCGAGACGCCTATCGCCGCCTGCTCGATACCGGCGGCGCGCGGCTGGTCCGCGACGGCGACATGCTGGCGAAGGCGGTCTACTTCCTGCTGAAGAACGACGCGGCGCGACGCGGCATGATCGCCGGTGCGCGCGAGGGCGTTGGCGGGTTGCGCGGCGCGCTGGAGGAAACGCTTGACGCGCTGGAGCCATGGATCCAGCCACTGGTGGTGAAGGCGCAGCTTCAATCGGTGAACGGGGCCTGAGGCATGGCCAGCGAAGCGCCGCCGTTCTGGTGGCAGCGCTCCGGTCCGCAGGCCTGGCTGTTGTGGCCGGCCTCGCTGCTCTATGGCGCGGTGGCCGGTTCGCGCATGCGCCATTCACGACCGAAGGCGTTCGATGTTCCGGTGCTGTGCGTCGGCAACCTGACCGTCGGAGGAAGCGGCAAGACGCCGGTGGCGATCGAGATCGCGCAGGCCGCGCTGGCGCGTGGCCTCAAGCCCGGTTTCCTGTCGCGCGGCCATGGCGGCGCCTATCGCGGCGCGCGGCTGGTTGATGTCGGCCGCGACACGGCTTCGCTGGTTGGCGACGAACCGCTGCTGCTGGCGGCGGTAGCGCCGGCGGCGGTGGCGCGGCGGCGGCAAGCCGGCCTGAAACTGCTCACGGAGATCGGCTGCGACTTCATCGTCATGGATGACGGTTTCCAGAGCCGGCGCGTACATTTCGACCATGCGCTGATCGTCGTCGACGCCAATCGCGGCGTCGGCAACGGCCATGTGCTGCCGGCGGGGCCGCTGCGCGCTTCATTGCGCATCCAGATCATGCAGGCGGGAAGCTTCCTCGTCGTCGGCGAGGGAACCGGCGCCGACCGGATCGTGCGGCTGGCGGCTCGGGCCGGAAAGCCGGTCGCCCATGCGCAGATCGCGCCGCGGGCGCCGCAGGTCGTGGCGGGCCGAAACGTCATCGCCTTTTGTGGCATCGGCGATCCGGAGCGTTTCGGGCGCACATTGCGCGACGCGGGCGCGCATGTGGTCGCGTTGCACGCCTATCCCGACCACCACCGGTATTCGCAGGGCGTTGCGCGCGACCTCCTGCGCGCGGCAGGGAAGGTCGGCGCGACGCTTGTAACCACCGCAAAGGATGCGGTTCGCCTTACCGGACAACACGGGGCGCTTTCGGAACTGGCGCAGGCGTCGCTTGTGCTTGAAATCGGCATGCGCTTTGCGGAAGGCGGCGGCGCCGATGCGATCATCGAGCGGACGCTGGACAGCTACCGGGGGCGGAAATTCGCGTTGTCGCGCCGCGGCTAATCCTTAGTCCGGACGGCTTCAGCCGCCGTAGTGGCCGGGGTTCATTTCCTGCTCGCGCTTGAGCGAGGCGTGGATGTCCTTGCAAGGCTCCTGACGGTCGACGCTCCAGTATTTCAGTTCATCAAGCGGGATGCGTTCGCCCGTCACGGCGCAGCGCACGAAGACGCCCGGCCGCAGCACGCTGTAATCAGAATTGCCGTAACGCAGGCGGGCCTCGCCCGCGCCGGGACCTTCGAAGATATTCATGGGCGTGCGTTTAGCGAGTGGGGCGGCGGCGCGTCAACAGGAACTGCGTTCCCGACGCCGGCAAGCGGTCCGCCGACGCCTTCGCGGCCATTGCGCGGAGGTTGTGACCGTCACGCCACCATGCCGGCGCAAAAACCGCCCGGCCTGTTGATGGCGGCCATTGGCGCTTGCCGCGAAAACCACCCGCGCGTATGGTTAAGAAATCATGAACGCACTGACGATCGACATCCGTCCTGCAGAGCCTGCCGACGCCGCGGCGATCGCCGGTGTGCACGAGATGTCGTGGCAGAATGCCTATGCCGGGTTGATCCCGCACAAGGCGTTGCAGCGCATGCTGGCGCGCCGCGACAGCCGCTGGTGGGATCGCGCCATCCGCCGCGCAACCTCCATCCTCGTCATCGACATCGGCGGCGCGATCGTCGGCTACGCCACGCTCGGCCTCAATCGAGCCCGCGCCCTGCCGCAAGAGGGCGAGATCTACGAACTCTATATCCTGCCGGAATATCAGGGCATCGGCCTTGGCGGACGGCTGTTCGCCGCCGCGCGCCGCATGCTCGGCGATCACGGCTGCAAGGGGCTGGTGATCTGGGCGCTGGAGGAAAATCTCAACGCGCTCTCCTTCTATACCGGGCTTGGCGGCCGCGATGTGGCGGAAGGGGCGGAGACATTCGACGGACGCATGCTGCGCAAAGTGGCTTTCGTTTGGGATTGAGAAGTATGGGCGCCCTGTTGTCCCGTACGGTTTTCATCTCTGCTTCAAGGTTCTGATCTTGTTTTGCGACGCAGCCCGTCCGCATCGATCAGCAATCAGACGTCGAACTTTCGCCAACCCCACGCCATTGCCTCGCCTCTCTCCCTCCCCTATCCTCCCCTGCGGTCAACCTGCCTCGTGCTTCCATGGATGACAACGCCAACGCTCTGCCGGTCAAAGCCTCCGATCCGGGAGAGCAAACCCGCGACCTGTTGCAGGAACTGATCGATTCCGCTTATGAAACTGCGCTGACGCCTGCGCAGTACGACCGGTTCATGGACAACTGGAACGCTTACATGACCGGCCTGCTGTCTGGCATGCGAGAAGGCGTCGACGAGACGCCGGCGCTAACGCCCGCAGTGGACGATCCGGCTGTGGCGCGCCATTTTGCCCGCGCCTCCGCAATCCTGCAGCGCATGGTGGTAGTCGAGCGACCAGCAACGGCTGAGGTTGTAGCGGGTTCTGACGAACGTTCCGCGATCGTGCTTTCACCGGCTGGGCGGATACTGGCCGCCAATGTTGCGGCGCGCGCGGAATTTGGCGAGCGGATCGACGCAGCCGATCTGGCCGAACGGATGGAAGTCGGGGGCTTTGCGCGGTTACGCGAGGGGCTGCAACACATCCAACGCATCGGGCTTGCCGCCGCGCCCGTGGTGCTGAGATTGACACGGGCGGACGGTGAGCGTGACTATTTTGTGCTGACCCCGGTTCAGGTGCAGTCTGTCGACACGCCCTGTGGCGTGCTGCGCGCGCTTCAACTCAACTGGACGCGCGAGTTCGAGGCAATCGTGCGCGAGACCTTCGCGCTGACGGCGCGCGAGACTGCGATCGTGCGCGACCTGGCGCGTGGCGCGACGCTGGAACGGGTTGCCGAAACCGGCGGCGCCGCGCTCGCCACAGTGCGCACGCAAATGAAATCGATCTACGCCAAGACCGGCGTCACTTCGCAGCCGGCGCTGGTGCGCCTGTTCACCGGGCTTTCCGCCATTGTTGCGCCTGCAGCGATCGACGGCGAGGAGACCTTTGAGACGGGCGAACCCGTGGCGCTGACGCTCGCCGACGGGCGGCGCATGCAGTTGCATATCCACGGTCCGCCAGGCGGTCGGCCGGTGGTGTTCGTGCACGGCATGCTCGATGGAGTTGGCGTGCCGCGCGCAGTAGGCCGGCTTCTACGCGAACGCAACATCCGTTTGATTGCGCCGGTGCGCGCCTCGTTCGGCCGCTCCGATCCGCAGCGCGACCGCAAGCGCGCGCCTGAGAATTTCGCGCTTGATCTCGGCCAGGTGCTGGAAAAACTGGCGCTGCCGAAAATCCCTATCATCGGCCACCTTGCTGGTTCGGTCTACGCAATCGCCGCCGCTGCGATGCTGCCGGAGCGCATCGGCGCGGTGATGGCGATTTCCGGCGGCATTCCGATTCGCACGCGGCTGCAGTTCCAGATGATGACGCCGCGCCAGCGAACGGTCGCCATCACCGCCCGCTACCTGCCGCATCTGCTGCCGCTGATCCTCAACGCCGGCATCGCGCAGATCCGTTCCGGCGAGGCGCGCAAGTTTATGGACGCGTTGTATCGCAATGCGCCGCTCGATCACGCCATCGCCTCGCGCAACGACATCTTTCCGCTGGTGCGCGACGGCTATCTTTTTACTGTCGCGCAGGGGCCGGACGCCTTTGCCATCGACGCCGCGCATGTCACCCGCGACTGGTCGCACTACATGACGCGGGTGCGTCAGCCGGTCACCTATGTGCACGGTTTCCACGATCCGGTGGTGCGAATCGCCACCGTGCGGCAGTTCGCAAGCGAATGGGATAACGTGCAATTGATCGAGCGCGCCGACGCGGGCCAGTTGATGTTCTACCAGATGCCTGAATTCGTGTTCGATTGCCTGGAACAGGTGATCGGCTCAAACGCCGCGACCGGCGCCTGACGACGGGTGCAATCTCCTTCGATGACGTTGACGTGCCCGGGGGGCTCGTTATAACTTATAACGAATGGGGAGAGCGCCGATGGCAATCGCGCAGTTGCCGGCCTTGCGGCCGGTTCGCATGGGCAACCTTGGCGCGGAGATGCGGATCGGCGCCAATGGCGAGCGCTACGTGCGCAATCCGGGCGTCTTGCCGCCGCATCCGCGCTCGATGACCGACCATTTGCGCCGCTGGGCGAAGGAAACGCCGGAGCGTATCCTGTTTGCCGACCGCGCGCCCGATGGCGGCTGGCGCTCCGTGACGTATGGCGAAGCGCTCGAACGCGCGCGATCGCTGGCGCAGGTCTTTGTCGATTGCGGGCTGTCGGTTGCCCGGCCGATTGCCATCCTTTCCGGCAACGGTGTCGAACATGCGCTGATCGTGCTCGGCGCGATGATGGCCGGGGTGCCGGTCGCCCCGGTTTCGCCCGCCTACAGCCTGGTGTCGATAGATTTCGCCAAGCTGCGCCATGTGTTTGGTCTCGTTACGCCGGGGCTGTTGTTCGCGGCGGACGGCGCGCCATTCACCGAGGCGATTCGCGCCGTTGCGACGCCGGACATGCGCCTGATGGTTGGGCGCAACGCGCCCGACGGGCTTGCAGTGCTGGATTATGCGCAAGCGGCAGCCACGCCGGCGACCGAGGCAGTGGAAGCCGCCGATGCGGCGGTGACGCCGGACACCATCGCCAAGTTCCTGTTCACGTCTGGCTCCACCGGCATGCCGAAGGCGGTGATCAACACGCAGCGCATGCTGACGACAAACCAGGCGATGATCCTCAACGCTTACGCGTTTCTCGCTGACCGCCCGCCAGTGCTGGTCGATTGGCTGCCCTGGAACCACACTGCCGGCGGCAACCACAATTTCGGCATCGCGCTCTCCAATGGCGGCTCGCTTTATATCGACGACGGCGCGCCAACGCCAAACGGCATTGACAATACCGTTCGCAATCTGACCGAGATTGCGCCTACCTTGTATTTCAATGTGCCGAAGGGCTACGAGATGTTGACGGCGCGCATGGCCGGCAACGCCACGCTGCGCGATAGTTTCTTCTCGCAGCTTGAAATGATGCAATATGCCGGCGCCGGCCTGTCGCAGCATGTCTGGGATACGCTGGAGCGTCTGGCGGTCGAAGCGACAGGCAGGAAGGTGATGATGGTGACCGGCTATGGCTCCACCGAGACCGCGCCGTTTGCCTGCACGGTTACCTGGCCGGTGTCGCGGCCGGGCGAGATCGGCCTGCCTGCGCCGGAACTGGAGATGAAACTGCTGCCTTCAGGCGAGAAGCTGGAACTGCGCCTGAAAGGTCCGACGATCACGCCCGGCTACTGGCGCCAGCCGGAGAAAACGGCGGAGAGCTTCGACGAGGACGGTTTCTACAAAATCGGCGACGCGCTGAAATTCATCGACGAAAACGATGTCTCGAAGGGCTTCCTGTTCGATGGCCGGGTGTCGGAGGATTTCAAGCTCTCGACCGGAACCTGGGTGAATTTCGCTTCCGTGCGCGGCGCGCTGGTGCGTGGCTTTGCGCCCTATGTGCGCGATGCGGTGCTGACGGGGCTCGACCGCGATTTCATCGGCGCGCTGCTGTTCGTCGATGTCGACGCCTGCCGTGTGGCCGCAGTCGATCTTGCCGGCGCGAGCGAGCGGGAGATCGCGCACCACAAGCAGATTCGCGCCACGTTCCAGGCGCGGCTGGACGCGCTCGCCGCGAACTCGACGGGTTCCTCCACGCTCGTTGCCCGCGCCATCATCCTCGATACCCCGCCTTCCCTTGACGCGCACGAGATCACGGACAAGGGTTCCACCAACCAGCGCGCCGTGCTTGCCGCACGGCCGGTGATGGAGCAGGCGATCTACGCCGATCCGCCACCCGATTTCGTGCTGGTCGCGGACAGAAAGCAGAAGAAACAATGAATGCAGCAGGCATGGATGCCTTCCTGACCTTCGAGATCGAGGACGGTGTGGCGCTGGTCGGGTTGAACCGGCCGGACAAGCGCAACGCCATTTCGGACGCCTTCGTGGAGGCGATCGCGGCTGCGGCAGAACGGGCGGGGCGCGAGGCGCGCGCGGCCGTGCTCTACGGGCACGGGCCGCATTTCTGCGCCGGGCTCGACCTTGCCGAACATGCTCGGAAGTCGCTGGTCGACAGCGTCGCCGGTTCGCAAGCCAGGCACGCGGCCTTCGCGAAGATCGAGCACGGGCGCATTCCCTGGGTCAGCGCGCTGCACGGCGCGGTGGTTGGCGGCGGGCTGGAGCTTGCAGCCTCCACCCATGTGCGGGTGGCGGCGGCCGACGCGTTCTTTGGCCTGCCCGAGGGGCAGCGCGGCATCTATGTCGGCGGCGGCGGGTCGGTGCGCATCGCCCGGCTGATCGGCGCCGCGCGCATGGCCGACATGATGCTGACCGGCCGCGTGGCGAGCGCCGAGGAGGCCGAGCGCTGGAACCTCGCGCAATATGTCGTGGCGCAGGGCGAGGCGTTCGCGAAGGCCAAGGAACTGGCGAAACGTGCCGCGCAAAACGCCCCGTTCACCAATTATGCGGTGGTCAACGCGCTGTCGCGCATCCAGAACATGGCCGGGCCGGACGGGCTTTACCTGGAATCCTTCGTGTCGGCGGTGGCGTCGCACACGCCGGAAGCCGCGGCAGGGCTGGCGGCGTTTCTGGAGAAGCGCGCCGGCAAGGTGGGGCCGGTCGGCGGGGCGAACTGAATGGAAACCAGCATCGAGAAACCGGAAACCGAATCGGTCGATTACGGGCCGCTCGAGCAATCGCTCGGGTTCCTGCTGCGGCTGGCGCAAATCCGCGTCTTCTCGCGGTTTCATGTCACGATGGCGGAATCGTCACCATCGCCCGGCGCATTCTCCGTGTTGCTCGTCATCGGCTGCAACGCCGGCATTCGCCAAGGCGTGCTGGCGCGGGCCCTGGCAATCAAGCCGGCCAACATCGTTAAGCTGTTGAAGCAGTTCGAGGATGACGGGTTGATCGTTCGCACCGCGCCGCTGGAAGACAAGCGGGCCTTCGAGCTTTCGCTCACCCGCAAGGGCGAGGCGCTGCTGCGCGACCACAGTGCGGCGTTCGCCCGGCACGAGGCGAATGCGCATGCGCCCCTGACGGCCCGGGAAAAGGACCAGCTGGTCTCGTTGCTTGCCCGTTTTGTCGGCATTTCAGGGGAGGGATGAGCATGGATCTCGACAAGCTGGTGGCGCTCGACATCCACACCCACGCCGAGGAGCCCTGTTGCGGTCCGCGCGACGACGGCTACCATGAGTTCCAGGCGCAGATGCAGAAGTACTTCCGCAATCCGGCCAGCCACAACATGCTGCCGACCGTGCAGGAAACCGCCGGCTATTATCGCGAGCGCAATATCGGCTGCGTGATCTTTCCCGTCGACGCCGAGCGCGAGACCGGTTTTCGCCGCTACGACAACGAGGAGGTGGCGCGGATCGCGGCGGAGAACGCCGACATCATGATCCCGTTCGCCTCCATCGACCCGGCCAAGGGCCGCGTCGGTGCGCGCGAGGCGCGACGGCTTGTTCGCGAGTTCGGCGTGCGCGGTTTCAAGTTCCACCCCACCATGCAGGGCTTCTACCCGAACGACCGCATGGCCTATGTGCTTTACGAGGCGATCCAGGACGAGGGCGCGATTGCGCTGTTCCACACCGGTCAGACCGGCGTTGGCGCGGGGTCCCATGGCGGCATGGGCATGCGGCTGAAATACTCCAACCCGATCTATCTCGACGACGTCGCGGTGGATTTTCCCGACCTGAAGATCATCCTCGCCCACCCCTCCTTCCCGTGGCAGGAGGAGGCGCTGTCGGTGGCGACGCACAAGCCGAACGTCTATATAGATATGTCGGGCTGGTCGCCGAAATACTTCCCGCCGATCCTGGTGCAATACGCCAACACCATCCTGAAGAAAAAGATGCTGTTCGGCTCCGACTGGCCGGCGATCACGCCGGACCGCTGGTTGAGCGATTTCGCGAAGATCGACATCCGCGACGATGTGCGGCCGCTGATCCTGAAGGAGAATGCGCGGGCATTGCTTGGAATGTAGCGCCTGTTTCAATTTTTCAGACAGCGTGGAAACCGTATCGGCGACAAGTTGAATCGTTTAGAGCACGATTCGATCAGGCTGAATCGCGTGGGATTCCCGAATCAGTCGCTTTGTGATTCATG
>CALMYO010000125.1 GCA_937873685.1 uncultured Paracoccaceae bacterium | reverse complement strand
GCCGACCGGTTGGCCCTTCGCCACCGTGTCGCCCGGCCGCACCGAAACCGATCCCTTGCGCAAGTGGCAATACTGGGCCTGCAGCCCGCCGCCATGGTCGATCACAAGCCCGTTGCCGCATTCGTGGTCCTTCACCGCCTGACGATCGGCGTCGGTCTCCACCAGACTGTCGGCCACCCCGTCGCGACCGCGCAGCACCGTGCCGTCGGCGACCGCCGTGACCGCGACCCCCTTGCGCATCTCGACCAGCGACAGCACGCGGATATCCAGCCCGTCATGATCGTCATAGGTCGCCGCGCCGCAAAACGGATCGAGCACGCCCGCCCCCGGCTGCATGTCGGGATATTGCTGCACGAAGCAGGTTTCGCCCGGCGTGCAATCGACCGGCAGGCCGAGATCGCCGGCTGTGGCAGGGGACTGCGCGACTTGACCGAAGGCCAGGGCGACAAAACCGATCATTGCGGTTGAAAAGGCTTCACGCAAAATCTATTCCTCCCCGCAAACGCCTTCCGGCGTCTCATCTTCCATTCCAGCAAACAGGCAGCACCATGGCAACGCGCAAACTTTTCCTGCTTCCCGGCGACGGCATCGGCCCCGAGGCCATGGCGGAGGTGGAAAAGCTGATCGGCTGGATGAATGCGGCGCTCGGCGCCGGTTTCGAGATCGAGCGCGGCCTCGTCGGCGGTTCGGCCTACGATGCGCACGGCAAGGCGATCTCGGACAGCGACATGGCGACGGCCATGGCCGCCGACGCCACGCTGTTCGGCGCGGTCGGCGGGCCGAAATGGGCCGACGTGCCCTACGACGTGCGCCCTGAGGCCGGCCTGCTCCGCCTGCGCAAGGACATGGAGCTCTATGCCAACCTGCGCCCGGCGATCTGCTACCCGGCGCTCGCCGACGCGTCTTCGCTGAAGCGCGAACTGGTCGACGGTCTCGACATCCTGATCGTGCGCGAACTGACCGGCGGCGTGTACTTCGGCGAGCCGAAGACCATCACCGATCTCGGCAACGGCCAGAAGCGGGCGATCGACACGCAGGTCTACGACACCTTCGAGATCGAGCGCATTTCGGGCGTCGCCTTCGAACTGGCGCGCACGCGGGCCAACAAGGTCTGCTCGATGGAAAAGCACAACGTCATGAAGTCGGGCGTATTGTGGAAGGAAGTCGTGGCGGCCATCCACAAGGCGAAATATTCGGACGTGGAACTCACCCACATGCTGGCCGACGCCGGCGGCATGCAGCTGGTGCGCGCGCCGAAGCAGTTCGACGTGATCGTTACCGACAACCTGTTCGGCGACATGCTGTCCGATGTCGCGGCCATGCTGACCGGTTCGCTCGGCATGCTGCCGTCGGCATCGCTCGGCGCGCCGGACGGCGTGACCGGCAAGCGCAAGGCGCTGTACGAACCGGTGCACGGCTCTGCGCCGGACATCGCCGGCCAGGGCGTCGCCAACCCGATCGCCATGATCGCCTCGTTTGCGATGTGCCTGCGCTACTCGTTCCACATGATGGACGATGCCGACCGGCTGGAGAAGGCCATCGCCACCGTGCTCGATCGCGGCATCCGCACCGGCGACATCATGGCTGACGGCATGACGCGGGTCGGCACGACCGGCATGGGCGACGCCATCCTCGCCGAGTTCCAGGCGCTTTCCGGCTGATTCAGCACTTCCGCTGCACGCACAGAAGGAGTAGCCTGCTCCGATGTTCGCCCGCTCCATCCTGTTGCGCCTGTCGCTGGCAATCGCTTTGCTGGCGCCGATGATGGCGCTTGCCGCGCCTCTGGAGAAGTACCGGTTCCAGAACCGTATTCTTCTGGTTTTTGCGCCAGATCCCTCCGATACGCGGCTGTCTGCGATCCGTGCCGAGTTCAAGCGTTTTGGCGACGGTTTCGCCGAGCGGGACTTGCGCGTTTTCGTCGTCACCCGCATCGGCAAGACCTTCGAATTGCGCAACGAGGCGGCAGACAGGGCCGCGCTTGAGGCGCGGCAGGATGCGGCGTCAATCGACGCGGCGCGGCTGATCGACGGACTGGAGATTGAGGCAGATAAGCAAGGTGACAGCACGGAAGAAACTGGAGAAGCAATTGCGCAGACAGTGACCGGAGAAAGGAAGTCCGGCGAAGGAACCGCCGGCCCCCGCCTAGCGGTTGACAATCGGGCTACCGGAACGGTTTCGGACACAAGCGGCGCAACGGAGACCGCGGCTTTGGACCTGCCCGACGCCTCGGGCCTTCCGGACGAACCTGCCAACACGCTGCGCGCTGCTTTCGGCATCTTCGAGGAGGGCTTTACCGCCGTGCTGATCGGCAAGGATGGCGGCGTGAAGTATCGCGCTGGCGAAGCGGTAAGCGCCCGCAAGCTGTTTGCCCTGATCGACGCCATGCCGATGCGCAAGGCGGAAATGGAGGCGCAAGCAAAGGCGTTAAAAGAAGCCGGTGAACCGCCCGCAGACAAGAACGCCAAGCCAAAGGCTGAGTGAAGCCGCCGCATGAAACTTGCCGCGCCTGGCAGCGTCGGGGCGGCCGCGAAAACTGACAAACAGGACGAAATTCGCACCGGCAAGCGCGACAAGCGTCATCTTCAAGCGGAAGACACCGAGTTCGCCATAGTCGCTCGCCTTCACCGAGAACAGCGCTAGGCCAGTGACGACCGCGCCGCAAGCTCCGAGAAGCGCTATCGGACGCAGCGCCGCATCGTCGAGCCGAGCGCCAACGGACCAGCGCGGAAACAACAGCTTCAGGTCGATCAAACCGGCCGCGGTGAGCAGCATGCCGATGAAAAGGACATGACCCGCACTGACCAGCGGATAGGCGATGAAGGAAGCGCGCAGGAACGCCGCCGGCGCCGCGTTCTCGATTGCCGCCAGCAGTCCTTCCGGCACGAGTTCCCCTTCAGATGTCGGCGGCACGCGACAGGTAGACGTCGTAGGTCTTGCCGCCGGTGATGATGCGCACCGCCTTCATGCGCAGCTCCTTGTCGTCTTGCGACCGGTTGCCGATCGCGGTCACCTCGTCGCCGACCTTTGCGGTGTCTTGTGTGAAGCCTGCGGCGATGGTGCGCGACGGCGGCGCCATCTCGACACGCCAGATCTCGCCCTCAACATCGACGTCGATCGTGGCGTGCGGATTTCCGACATAGATTGCGGTGATCACGCCCACGAGCTTGAAGAAGCCGGATTTTGTCCAGGACCAACCATGATGGGCGCCGGCGCGGCGCAGAGCCAACCCGCTTGTCAGCGCTGTTCCGGCTGCAAAGCACAGCACGTTTCTTCGGCTGAAGGTCATTGCGCTAACCTTTCGCGGTTTGTCGTCACCACCTCAAGGATAGTGCACAGCCTTGAAAAGGCCAAGCCGCGGGTCAGGAAATCGCCGAAACGAGGGGCGTCAGGTCACCTCGCCGAGCGGGCAAGTGGAAGCCTTGTCCATCGACCAGCCCCGCGCCGACCAGCCTGACTGGGCCGCGCGCTCGGCTTCGGACGCCAGCGGCATGCCGCTACTTGGATCCACGGCATAGAAGTCAAAACAGTTGGTGCTGCGGCGAAAGACCATGAAGCAGCCGCCCTCGACCCCGGTCGCATAGAGCGTGCACAGCCGCCCGGAGATAACGCGCCATTGTCCGTCGACGTCGTTCTCGTCATCCTCATAGGCGAGGCTGCCGTCAGCGGCATAGGTTTCGCGCCACGCGCTGCCGTCATCGTAGACTCCGGCAAAGCGCTGGCCGGAAACGGCGGCGCCGATGGCGGCATCGTCAAGCGGCGCGCTGTCGCCGGCCCGCGCTGCGTGCAGGGATGCTACAAGAAGACCGGCTGCGAGAACGATGCGGACCATGGCTGCTTCCGATCTGAACACTGAATGCGTTCAGGATGCAGCACCGCCGGTCCGCAATCAAGGCCGGCGGCACCCCTGCATGCTGTGCATGGACAGAGTAATGCCGGACGTTGACCGGATCGTTGCTAAGTCCCCGAAGCCTGCATTGCGCATTTCCGGCATTGCCTGAAATGGCGGCGTAGCCCCCGCAGGCGTGCGCCGCCGGCCAGATTGACTGGCCTCAGCTGAAGAACTGGCCGCCGTTGGCCGAGATCGTCGAACCGGTGATGAAGCCGGCCTCGTCGGAGGCGAGGAAGACGACGCAGCGGGCGATTTCCTCCGGCTCGCCGAGGCGGCCGACCGGAATCTGCGGCAGGATGTGCTTGTCGAGCACGTCCTGCGCGATCGCCTTCACCATGTCGGTGGCGATGTAGCCGGGGCAGATCGCGTTGACGGTGATGCCGGCGCGCGCGCCTTCCTGCGCCAGCGCACGGGTGAAGCCGATGTCGCCGGCCTTGGAGGCGGAGTAGTTCGCCTGGCCGGCTTGGCCTTTCTGGCCGTTGACCGAGGAGATGGTGACGACGCGGCCGAACTTTCGGTCGCGCATGCCGCCCCACACATTGTGCGTCATGTTGAAGACGCCGTTCAGGTTGGTGTCGATCACCTCGCGCCACTGTTGCGGCGTCATGCGGTGGAACATCGCGTCGCGGGTGATGCCGGCATTGTTGACGAGCACGGAGACGGGGCCGAGATCGGCCTCGACCTGCTTCACGCCGGCGGCGCAAGCCTCGTAGTCAGCAACCGACCACTTGTAGGTCTTGATGCCGGTCTCTGCAGTGAATTTCTGTGCCGCTTCGTCGTTGCCGGCATAGTTTGCCGCAACCGCGTAGCCGGCGTTCTTGAGCGCGATCGAGATCGCGGCGCCGATGCCGCGCGATCCGCCGGTGACGAGTGCTGTCTTGGGCATGGGGTGTTTCCTCTCTAAGAAATTTTCTTATCTCGCGGCAATGGGCAGTCGGCAATCGGCAGTCGGAACAAAACGACCCGTGCGGCCGACTGCCTACTGCCGATTGCCAATCACATGGCTTCCACGCACAACGCCACGCCCATGCCGCCGCCGATGCAAAGCGTCGCAAGGCCCTTCTTCGCGCCGCGGCGCTTCATTTCGAACAGCAGCGTGTTGAGGATGCGCGCGCCCGAAGCGCCAACCGGGTGGCCGATGGCGATGGCGCCGCCGTTGACGTTGACGATGGAGGTATCCCAGCCAAGATCCTTGTTGACCGCGCAGGCCTGCGCCGCGAAGGCCTCGTTGGCCTCGACGAGATCGAGGTCGTCGACCTTCCAGCCGGCCTTGGCAAGCGCCTTGCGCGAGGCGGGGATCGGGCCGGTGCCCATGATCGCCGGATCGACGCCGGCGGTCGCCCAGGAAACGATGCGGGCGAGCGGCGCGATGCCGCGCCGCGCGGCTTCGGCCTCGCTCATCAGCACGGTTGCTGCCGCGCCGTCATTGATGCCGGATGCATTGGCGGCGGTGACGGTGCCTTCCTTGTCGAAGGCCGGACGCAGCTTGCCGACCGATTCCAGCGTCACGCCATGCTTGATGTACTCGTCGGCGTCGACGATCGTGTCACCCTTGCGGCCCTTGATGGTGACCGGAACGATCTCGTCGGCGAACTTGCCGGCCTTCTGCGCTGCTTCGGCCTTGTTCTGCGAAGCGACGGCGAAGGCGTCCTGCTCGCCGCGGCCGAGTTGCCACTGGCGGGCGACGTTCTCTGCGGTGTTGCCCATGTGGTAGCCGTGGAAGGCGTCGGTCAGGCCGTCCTTCAGCATGGTGTCGACCATCTCGAGCGCGCCCATCTTGACGCCGGAGCGCAGGTAGGCGGCGTGCGGGGCCATCGACATCGATTCCTGGCCGCCGGCGACGATGATCTTAGCATCGCCCGTCGCGATCTGCTGCATGCCGATGGCGACGGCGCGCAGGCCGGAACCGCAGAGCTGGTTCAAGCCCCAGGCGGTGGCTTCCGCCGGGATACCGGCTGCCATGGCGGCCTGCCGGGCCGGGTTCTGGCCCTGGCCGGCGGCGAGGATCTGGCCGAGGATCACCTCGTCGACTTCCTTGCCGTCGACGCCAGCGCGCGACAGCGCGCCCTTGATGGCCACGGCGCCCAGTTCATGCGCCGGCACGGTGGCGAAAGCGCCGTTGAACGAACCGACCGGTGTGCGGGCGGCGCTTGCGATGACGATCGATGCTGTCATGGGGGTCTCCTTCCCGGATTTTGCGCGCAATCGCGCTTGAGCGGTGTTTGCTGCATTGCAACAGCGGTGTCAAACCAGCAATTCGGCGTAGCTGCCATGCGCGGATGCATCGGCGACCGGCAACGCGACTTTCGCACTGCGAAGGGGCGGTGCACAATTGGGTTTGAACCGGAAGCCTGACTGACATAGTGTTGTGACAGGAAACCGGTCGCGGCAATCGCGACCCATTCGGGCGGAGAACCGGGCATGGCGCGCAAGGACGAGACGACGATCATCAAGAAATACGCCAACCGCCGTCTCTACAACACCGGCACCTCCACCTATGTGACGCTGGAGGATCTGGCCGAGATGGTGAAGAACGGCGAGGATTTCGTCGTCCAGGACGCCAAGTCGGCCGAGGACATCACTCATTCGGTGCTCACCCAGATCATTTTCGAGCAGGAGGGCAAGAGCGGGCAGAACATGCTGCCGATCCCGTTCCTGCGCCAGCTGATCTCGTTTTACGGCGACCAGATGCAGATGATCGTGCCGTCCTATCTCGAGCATTCCATGGCCGCCTTCGCCAAGGAGCAGGAGCGGCTGCGCGAGCAGATGACCAAGGCAATCGGCAAGACCCCGCTCGACATGATGGGCATGAACCCGATGCAGGTGGTCGAAGAGACCACGCGCCGCAACATGGAGATGTTCCAGAACGCGATGCGGATGTTCTCGCCCTTCGGCGCCGGCATGACCGCTCCGCAGGCCGAGGACGCCGATACGGCGCCGAAGGCCAAGCCCGGCGCCGACGCGGAAGACCTGAAGGCGATGCGCGACCAGATCGCCGCCATGCAGCGCAAGCTCGACGAGATGGGCTGAGCGGACCGTCCGGCCATCGCTGCTGCTGGCGCACCTTTGTGACTTTGCCTGATGGCGTTGTCGTGACGCTCCTTGTTTCGGCTGCGGACGGGCAAAATCTGCAGGAAGCGGTTGATAGTTACAAAACGAGGTGGTTACAGGCGCAACAATAACGGTAATAACCGGGAGAACCGCCATGACGCTCGCCTACATGCCGGGCTTCGGCAACGATTTCGAGACCGAGAGCCTGCCCGGCGCTCTGCCGCAGGGCCAGAACTCGCCCCAGAAATGCAATTACGGCCTTTATGCCGAACAGCTTTCCGGCTCGCCCTTCACCGCGCCGCGCGGAACCAACGAGCGGTCCTGGCTCTACCGCATGCGCCCATCGGTGCGTCACACCAGGCGGTTTTCGTCGCATGACCTGCCGCATTGGAAGACCGCGCCGCACATCGTGCCGCATGGCATGCCTCTCGGCCAGTTGCGCTGGTCGCCGATCCCGCTGCCTCAGGAGCCGACCGACTTCCTGGCCGGATTGCGCACCATGGCGACGGCAGGCGACGTCTACACCCAGGTCGGCATGGCGGCGCACGCCTATGCGTTCAACGCCGACATGGTGGACGACCATTTCTTCAACGCCGACGCCGAACTGATGATCGTGCCGCAGCTTGGCGGCATCCGGGTCGCAACCGAACTCGGCGTCATGGAGGTGGAGCCGCTGGAGATCTGCGTCGTGCCGCGCGGCATGATCTTCAAGGTGTCGCGCATGGGCGGCGTAACGGAAGCGCGCGGCTATGTCTGCGAGAACTACGGCGCGAAGTTCACGCTGCCGAACCGCGGCCCTATCGGCGCCAATTGCCTCGCCAACCCGCGCGACTTCAAGACGCCTGTCGCCGCATGGGAGGAGAAGGAAACGCCCTGCCGGGTGATCGTCAAATGGTGCGGCGCGTTCCATGCCACCGAGATCGGCCATTCGCCGCTCGACGTGATCGCGTGGCACGGCAACTACGCGCCGTACAAGTACGACCTCAACACCTTCTCGCCGGTTGGCGCGATACTGTTCGACCATCCGGACCCGTCGATCTTCACGGTGCTGACCGCGCCCTCGGGCGAGGAGGGCACCGCCAACATCGATTTCGTCATCTTCCCGCCGCGCTGGATGGTGGCCGAGCACACGTTTCGCCCGCCCTGGTATCATCGCAACATCATGAGCGAGTTCATGGGGCTGATCCATGGCCGCTACGACGCCAAGGAAGAGGGCTTCACACCCGGCGGCATGAGCCTGCACAACATGATGCTGCCGCACGGGCCGGACCTGATGGGCTTCGAGAAGGCCTCGAACGTTGAGCTGAAGCCGGTGAAGCTGGAAGACACCATGGCCTTCATGTTCGAGACCCGCTTCCCGCAGCAGCTGACGCAATATGCGGCTTCGCTGGAAACGCTGCAGGACAACTACATCGACTGCTGGGAGGGACTGGACCGCAAGTTCGACGGCACGCCGGGGGTGAAGTGAGCAGGCTGTTGCGCGGCGCTCAATGAAAGTGCAAATATATGCACTGATGTGGAGGAAGGGTGGAAACCGCAACGGCGAAGATCAGGGCGAGGTTGTTGTCGGATGGCTGGTACCTCGCCCGTCACGGGTCAGGACACGACATCTGGCGCCATCCGGTCATTCCGGGCATTGTCACCTTGCCCCGCCATCGCACCCTTAGCCCGCTCGTCGCACGTTCGATCGCCGACAAGGCGGGATGGACCGAGAGGAAGGACTGATGCGCTACCCCGCGATTCTCGATGGCTCAAGAGGCGCCTATGGGGTTACGTTCCCGGATCTTCCGGGCGTGGTCGCCATGGGCGAGACGATCGACGAGGCAATCATGAACGCCGAAGCCGCACTGCATGACGCCTATGTCGAGGCGCGGACCGACGGACAGGCGCTTGTCGCCCCGACCGCGCCCGAGGACGTCCATGTCGATCCCGGACATACGCTCCTGTCCATCCCGCTCATCCGCCCCGCCGGACGAACCGCTCGCGCCAACATGACAATCGACGCGGGCGTACTGGAATTCATCGATACAGAAGCCAGCCGTCGTGGCATGACACGCACTGCCTTTACCGAATGGATGGCGCGCCGCGTCGCAGGACAAGGCGGCTGAGAATGACAGCAAAGGCAAACCGGAAACCCGCATGAAACTCGCAACCCTGAAAGACCGCACCCGCGACGGCCGCCTCGTGGTGGTGTCGAAGGATCTCACCCGTTTTTCGGAGGTCGGTCACATCGCCCGCACCTTGCAAGCGGCGCTCGACGACTGGCGCCACGTCGCGCCGAGGCTCGAGGAAGTGGCCGAGGGGCTGGAGCATGGCGCGCAGCCTTCCCAGCGCTTCCACGAGCACGACGCCGCCTCGCCACTGCCGCGCGCCTTCCAGTGGGCGGACGGCTCGGCCTATGTCAACCACGTCGAACTCGTGCGCAAGGCGCGCGGCGCCGAGATGCCGGAGAGTTTCTGGACCGATCCGCTGATGTACCAGGGCGGCTCGGATTCGTTTCTCGGTCCGCGCGACGCCATTGCCTTTCCCGATGGCGCAGACCGTGACTGGGGCATCGACATGGAGGGCGAGGTTGCCGTCATCGTCGACGATGTGCGCCAGGGCGCGACCCCGCACGAGGCGCGCGAAGCGATCCGCCTCGTCATGCTGGTCAACGACGTGTCGTTGCGCGGGCTGATCCCGGCGGAACTCGCCAAGGGTTTCGGCTTCTTCCAGTCGAAGCCCTCCTCCGCCTTCTCTCCTGTCGCGGTGACGCCGGACGAACTGGGTGACGCCTGGGATGGCGGCAAGCTTTCGCTGCCGCTGCTGGTCGGCCTGAACGGCGCCCTGATCGGCAAGGTCAATGCCGGCAACGACATGACCTTCGATTTCGGCCAGTTGATTGCCCATGCCGCGAAGACACGGCCGCTTTGCGCCGGCTCGATCATCGGCTCGGGCACCGTGTCCAACAAGGGGGCGGATGGCGGTCCGGGCAAACCGGTTGCCGAGGGCGGGGCCGGCTATGCCTGCATCGCCGAGATCCGCACCATCGAAACCATCCAGACTGGCAAGCCGAAGACGCCGTTCATGAACTTCGGCGACACGGTGCGCATCGAGATGAAGGATGCTGCCGGCCACTCGATCTTCGGCGCCATCGAGCAGACGGTGGAGCGGCGCTGACGATGGCGGCGACCGCGCCAGCACGTCCGGACGCGCGCACAATGGCGCGCGATTTCGACCTTGCGCGTCCGCCGGCGGGGTTCATCGACGATCCGTTTCCCTTCTATGCGGCGCTGCGCAGGCATGCGCCGGTAAAGCAACTCGGCGAGAACAGCTGGCTGCTGACGCGCCATGCCGACCTCGAGCGCGTGTACAAGGACACGGCCCTGTTCTCCTCCGACAAGCGCGAGGAGTTCCGGCCGAAATTCGGCGACGGCTACCTGTACCGGCACCACACCTCGAGCCTCGTGTTCAACGATCCGCCGCTGCACACGCGGGTGCGGCGCATCCTTGCCGGCGCGCTGACGCCGCGCGCGGTCGAAGCGCTGGAAGGCGATGTGGAAACGCTGGTCGACGGGCTGCTCGACGCCATGGCGGAGAAGACATCAGCCGGCGAACCGGTCGATCTGATCGCGGACTTTGCCGCCGCCATCCCCGTCGAGGTGATCGGCAACATGCTGGACGTGCCGCGCGACGAGCGTGGACCGCTCCGCGACTGGTCGCTCGCCATTCTCGGTGCTCTGGAGCCGGTGTTGAGCGCCGAACAGTTCCAGCGCGGCGAAGAGGCGGTGCGCGACTTCCTCACCTATCTGGAAACGCTGGTGGCGCGACGCAGGGCAAGGCCTGGCGATCCCGAAAGGGACATGCTGAGCCGGCTCATCATCGGTGAAGCAGATGGCGGAAAGCTCGGACACGAGGAACTGCTGCAGCAATGCGTGTTCATCCTCAACGCCGGGCACGAGACGACGACGAACCTGATTGGCAACGGGCTCGAATTGCTTGACCGGTTTCCCGGCGAACGCGCGCGCTTGCTTGCCGATCCGTCGCTGATACGCACCGCCGTCGAGGAAATCCTGCGCTACGAGAGTTCCAACCAGCTTGGCAATCGCGCCGCGACAGCGCCTGTCCGCTTCGGGGCGATCGACATGCCGGCCGGCGCGCGGCTGACGCTTTGCATCGGCGCGGCCAACCGCGATTGCGACGTGTTCGATGAGGCGGAGCGCTTCGACATTGCGCGCAAGCCGAACCGGCATCTCGCCTTTGCGTCGGGCGCGCACCAGTGCATCGGCATGAATGTGGCGCGGCTGGAGGGACGCATCGCGATCCTGCGGTTCGTGCGGCGCTTTCCTCATTATCGCCTGCTGCGCCCGGCTGTGCACTCTCCGCGCATCCGGTTCCGGGGTTTCTCGGCGATTCCGGCCGTTCTTGAAGGAAACATAGCATGAGCAAGCAATTCGCCTCCGCCGGCGACATGACTGAGAAGACCATCTCGTTTTCCGAGATCGGCCGGGACCTGTGGGCGTTCACCGCCGAAGGCGATCCGAATTCCGGCGTCATCATCGGCGATGACTCGGTGATGGTGATCGAGGCGCAGGCAACGCCACGGCTTGCCCGCAAGGTGATAGAAGAGATCCGCAAGGTCACTGACAAGCCGATCAGCCACCTTGTCCTGACGCATTACCATGCCGTGCGGGTGCTCGGCGCTTCGGCCTATGGCGCGCCACAAGTCATCATGAGCGACATTACGCGCAGCATGGTCGCCGAACGGGGTGCGGAGGACTGGGCGAGCGAGTTCGGCCGGTTTCCGCGCCTTTTCCAGGGGCATGAGGAAATCCCCGGACTCACCTGGCCGACGACGACCTTCTCGGAGCGGATGACCGTGTGGCTCGGAAAACGCCGTGTCGACATCATGCATCTGGGCAGGGCGCACACCGCCGGCGATGCGGTGGTGCATGTGCCCGATGCCAATGTGATGTTCACGGGCGATATCGTCGAATACCACTCCGCCTGCTATTGCGGCGACGGGCATTTCCAGGATTGGCCCAGGACGCTGGAGGCGATCCGGGCCTATGAGCCCGATGCCATTGCGCCGGGCCGGGGCGGCGCGCTGGTCGGCGAGGCGATGGTCCATGCGGCCATTGAGGCGACGAAGGACTTCGTTACCTCGACCTGGAAACCGGCGGCGGCGGTTGCCTATCGCGGCGGCACGCTGAAACAGGCGTGGGACGCCTGCCGCGCGGCCTGCGACCCGAAATTCAGGGACTACGCCATCTACGAGCACTGCCTGCCGTTCAACGTGGCGCGCGCCCATGACGAGGCGCTTGGCATCGAGACGCCGCGGATATGGACCGCCGAGCGCGACCGGCAGATGTGGGATGCGTTGCACGGATGACCTGCGATGGACAAGCGGCCGGGAGCGGGCGGCGATGAGCTTCTACGTGTTTTCAGGCGTGATCGCGTTCGCCGCGCTCGCCTTGTTCATCTCGGCGATCCCGCTGTCCTATCGCGTCGAGGCGCGTTCCAATCCGGCGCGCTACGGCAACCGGCGTTTCGGCTACACCAACATCTGGTTCGTGATGGCGAATATCGGCGTGGCGCGCGATGCGGAAACGCAAGGCCTGCGACGCACCGTGACATGGCGGGTGCTGGCGGCGATTTGCCTGACGCTGCTGCTCTGGCCGCTCAGGATGGTCGCGGGATGAGAGGGTCAAGCCACCGCGACTTCATAGCGGCGGATCGCATCGTCGGCGGTCAGGATGGTCATTCCCTCGACAATCGCCTGCGCGGCCAGCATGCGGTCGAAGGGGTCGGCGTGGTGCGGGGGGAGATTTGCTGCAAGCATGGCATGTTCCGGTTTGATCACAAGGACACGGTGGCCAACCGCCGACGCCTGTTCCCAGATCGATGCGGGAAGCGGGAGTTTTCCGGAAACGCGCTTGATCTCCACCTCCCAGATGGTCGCAACGCTGATCCACGTGCGATCATCGCTTTCCAGAATCGGCTTGTAGCGCGCCGGGAGTTTGTCCGATTGATAGAGCGACCAGATAAGGATATGGCTGTCGATCAGCAGATCGCGCTGTCCGGTCATGTGTATTTCTCGAAACCGGTCGGGATTTGGTCCCAGTTTTCCGGCAGTTCGAATTGGCCGTCGAATGCGCCGACCCTGGACAAGCGTTCCTTGGTTGCACCGCTTTCGCGCTCAGGCCCGAGCTTCGCATACGGTTTGCCCGATTTCGTGATGTGGACCGTCTGGCCGTTGGCGGCGCGTTCGAGAACATCGAGAAACCGCGCCTGCACATCGGAAATGTCCAGGTTTATGGCGGATGGCCTCACATGCTCGTTCATGCCTTTCCTCCATCGTGACAGTGATCACGGCCACAACCTAAGTCCATTCGCCATTACCGGCAAGGATGCCGCTTCATGACCCGAATCTTCGAAACCCCGCTCTATCCCTACCGGCGCTCGGCCGATCAGGATGTGGCGACGCCGGCGCGTCATCCGGTGATTGTCGTTGGCGCAGGACCGGTCGGGCTGGCGGCGGCGATCGATCTCGCGCTGCACGACGTTCCGGTGGTGGTGCTGGACGAGAACGACAAGGTGTCGTTCGGTTCGCGCGCCATCTGCTTTGCCAAGCGGCCGCTGGAGATTCTTGACCGGCTGGGTTGCGGCGAGGAGATGGTGCAAAAGGGCGTCACCTGGAGCACCGGCAAGGTGTTTTTCGACGACCGGCAGGTCTACGGCTTCGACCTTTTGCCCGAGAGCGGCCACAAGCGCCCCGCCTTCATCAACCTCCAGCAATACCATCTGGAGAAATACCTGGTCGACCGGGTGTTTGCGCTTGCGGCCCAAGGCAAGCGTATCGAAATCCGAGGCGGATCGAAGGTGAGCGCCGTCGAGCCGGCGAGCGACCATGTGGCGCTGACCGTCGAGACGCCGGACGGACCTTACCGGCTTCAAGCCGACTGGCTGATCGCCTGCGACGGTGCGAACTCGCCGGTGCGCCGCATGATGGGCCTCGATTTCGTCGGCCGTGTCTTCGAGGACAACTTCCTGATCGCCGACGTTGTCATGGAAGCCGATTTCCCGACCGAACGCTGGTTCTGGTTCGACCCGCCGTTCAATCGCGGTCAATCGGCGCTCCTGCACAAGCAGCCCGACAATGTATGGCGCATCGACCTGCAGCTTGGCTGGAACATCGACCGGGAAAAGGAAAAACTGCCCGAAAACGTGATCCCGCGACTGAAAGCGATGCTCGGGCCGGAGGCGAAGTTCGAGCTGGAATGGGTCTCCATCTACACCTTCCAGTGCCGTCGCATGGAGCGTTTCCGCCACGGGCGGGTGCTGTTTGCCGGCGACGCCGCGCACCAGGTGTCTCCGTTCGGCGCGCGCGGCGCCAATTCCGGCTTCCAGGACACCGACAATCTGGTCTGGAAGCTGAAACTGGTGACGGACCACATGGCGCCGGAAAGCCTGCTCGACAGCTACGATGTCGAGCGCATCCACGGGGCGGACGAGAACATCCTCAACTCGTCGCGCTCCACCGATTTCATCACGCCGAAGAGCGAGATGAGCCGCATCTTCCGTGACGCCGTGCTCGATCTCGCCGAACACCACGCCTTCGCCCGGCCGCTCGTCAATTCCGGCCGGTTGTCGGTGCCCTGCACCTATGACGGTTCGCCGCTGAACGGGCCGGATTGCGCCGCCATGCCGTCGCGCACACGCCCGGGTTCGCCGGCGCCCGACGCGCCGCTGCCGGACGGTTCCTGGCTGGTCGACCGGTTGGGCGGGGATTTCCGCATCGTCACGATCGACGCGCAAGCGCCGCAATCCGTTTGCGCCGGCGGCATCTGCGCCACCCGCCTTGCGCTGAGCGCAAGCGACAATACGGCTTTGCGCGAGCGCTGGCTCGGCGATGCATCGTCCGCCGTCTATCTCATTCGCCCCGACCAGCATGTGGCCGCGCGCTGGGAGATTTTCGACGAAACCGCCTTGCGGGCCGCGATCGCCACCGCCACCGGCCGCACCGGAGAACACACATGACACCGCTCAACACCGCACCGAACATCGCGCGCGCCGACGACTTCTACGCGCAGCTGCTCGCCGCCCATGACGGGCTTACGTTCAAGGAAAGCACGGCGCTCAACGCAAGGCTTGTCCTCATCCTCGCCAACCAGATCGGCGACAGCCAGGTGCTCGCAGAAGCGCTCAAGGCGGCGAGGGATGCGGGGCGCGCGCGTACATCGTGATCGGACTAGTGGATTGACCGTGACATTTGAGTCCGTGATCGTTCTTGGTGCTTGCTCAAATGTCACGGTCGAAAATCCACTAGAATCAAGAAATTTGCATAGTGGTCCTTTGATTCCGACATTTGCACTCGGTTTAGCGGCAAAGGGATGCAAATGTCGGAATCGGACCACTAGACCATCCATGGAGGACGCCATGAAAATCGAAAAGATCCACCACGTCGCCTATCGCTGCAAGGATGCGAAGGAGACGGTCGAATGGTACGGCAGGAACCTCGGCATGGACTTCGTCTTGGCGATCGCCGAGGACAAGGTGCCGTCCACGCACGAACCCGACCCGTACATGCACATCTTCCTCGATGCGGGCGACGGCAATGTGCTCGCCTTCTTCGAACTGCCGACCAAGCCGGAGATGGGGCGCGATCCCAACACGCCGAAATGGGTGCAGCACATCGCCTTCAAGGTGAAGGATCGCGAGACGCTGGTCGCGTTCAAGGAGCGGCTTGAGAAGAACGGGGTAGAGGTGCTCGGCGTCACCGACCACTCGATCTTCCATTCGATCTACTTCTTCGATCCGAGCGGCCACCGCATCGAACTCGCCTGCCCGGATCCGCAGGAGGAGGCGATGCTCAAGAAGCTCGATGCGGTGAAATGGGACATGCTTGAGGAATGGTCGCGCACCAAACGCGCGCCGAAACACGCCGAATGGCTTCATGCCAGGGAACTCGCCAATGCCTGAGGCGGCTGACGGGATCGTCCTTTACGACTACTGGCGCTCATCGGCGAGCTACCGGGTGCGTATCGCGCTGAACAGCCTCGGCCTCGACTGGCGTTCGGAACACGTCAACCTGCTTACGGCGGCGCACAAGAGCACCGCACATCTCGGCCGCAACCCGCAAGGCCTGCTGCCGGCGCTGGCGATAGACGGGCGGATGCTGACGCAATCGCTGGCCATCATCGAGTATCTCGACGAGACGCGGCCGCAGGCCGGTTTCCTGCCGCGCGATCCCGTCGGCCGGCTGCGCGTCCGGGCGCTGAGCTATGCCATCGCCATGGAAATCCATCCGATCTGCAACATCTCGGTTGCCGCCCATGTGGTGGAGCTTGCCGGCGGGGGCGACGAGACCCGCACCGCCTGGATGCGCCATTACATCGAGAAGGGGCTGAAGGCGTTCGAGGAGATGCTCGACGATCCCGCGACCGGAACCTTCTGCCACGGCGATACGCCGACCATGGCTGATTTCTGCCTCGTGCCGCAGCTCTACAATGCACAGCGCTGGGGTGCAAACATCGGCAGTTGCAAGCGCCTGCTGAAGATCGGCGAGCGCTGCGCCGCCGTGCCCGCCTTCGCCGATGCGTACCCTGACAATGTCGGCGCGCCGCCGGCATGACCTTCGCTTCGCAGACGCCACGGTTGCGGTTCTCGGCGAACCTCGGCTTCCTGTGGCCGGAACTGCCGTTGACGGAGCGCATCGCCCGCGCCGCCGCGGCTGGGTTCGACGCCGTGGAATGCCACTACCCCTTCGACACGCCGCCAGCCGAAACAAGGCGCGCGCTTGAGGCTGCCGGGCTGACGATGGTCTCGCTGAACACATCGCCCGGCGATTTGGAGAAAGGCGAATTCGGCCTAGCGGCGTTACCGGGGCAGGAAAACCGGGCGCGGGCGGCGATAGACCAGGCGATCCGGTATGCCGCGCAAACCGGTTGCGGACACGTCCATGTCCTGGCGGGTCTTGCCGCCAATCTTCCTGGGGCGGCTGAAACGCTGCGCCGCAACCTAGACCATGCATCGCGCCTTGCGTCACAGGCCGGCGTTACGATCCTGCTCGAGGCGATCAACCGGCTCGATGCACCGGGCTGCTTCTGGCGCGACGAAACGCACGTGGCCGGATTTGTGCGCGAAGGCGGCTGGGAAAACGTGCGCTTGATGCTCGACTGCTATCACACGCTTCGGCGAGGCGGCGATCCCTTCGAAGTGCACGGCCGGCACGCCGATCTGGTGGCGCATGTGCAGTTCGCCGGCTTTCCCGGCCGGGCGGAACCTAACGGAGACCAGGGCCGCGACGTGATCGCCGACCTCAGCCGGATTGCGGCAAACGGCTATCTCGGCTTTTTTGGCGCCGAGTACCGGCCGTCGGGCGATACCGACGCCGGTCTCGGATGGCTGGCTGCGTGTCAGGCAAGCGGCGTCCGGCACGTCGGCCGGCCGTCGATGGCGTGATCAGAATTTCACGCCGAGTCGCAATGTGACGGCATCGATATTGGCGTCGATCGCCGTTCCGTCGAATTTCTTGTAGTCGTAGTATTCGTAGCGCGCGCCTGCAATGATCCTGTCGGTCACTGCAAAGTCCACGCCCGCACCGATCGCGTATCCCCAATCCTCCAGACCGATGTTCGTTGTGGAGTAAGCCGCGCCGCCGGTCGCGTAGACGAGAACACGATCGAGAGCATAGCCGAATTTGCCGACGATGGTGAAGGTCTCGTCGACCGAAACCGGCAAGCCGACGAACAGGATGTTCATCTGCTGGTATGAGGCTTCCAGACCGCCGACAAACTGTCCGATTTGCATCTGGTAGCCCGCATAGGCGCCGTAGATCGTGTCTTCGCCAGCTGCGCGGAAGTTGATCGCCCGGTCGATGTCCTGCAGCCAGGCATAGCCACCGATCACGCCGACGGTCGCGCCGGTCCAGCCGAAGCGCCGCACGTCGACTTCCGGCGCCTCGGGCGCCTCAATGACGGGTATGTCGGCCGCGAAAGCGGAGACCGACGACAGAAGAGAAACGACCAGTGCAAGTACCGGTTTACGCATGCCACACACTCCCCAGAATTGGAGTTCTGATGGAGCAAACCTAAACGGACATGGTTTCTGGAAGGTTAAGCGAAATGGCCGATTAACCACGTTTTGAAGGGAATCGGAAAAAACCTCGCCTGCCGGGACTGCAGTCAGCGATTGCGGGAGACGATGCAGGCGCCGCCCACGCTGCGCAGCGCCGTACAGATGCGATCGGCCTCGGTGCGGCTCGACGCGCCGATGCGCACCGCAAATATGCCGCGCCGGCCGATCGGCGTGCGCTGGCGCGACACCACCGGATCATGCTTGGCGAGCACCGCGGGGAACCGGCGTCGCACCCGCTCCCATTGGCGGATTGCGGCTGTCCGGTTGAAATTGCCCGCGACCTGGATGCCCCATGGCAGGCGTGGCTTCACTGCCATCGCGACGGTCGAGGCGGCGATGACCGGGAGTTCACGACAGGCCTTGTCGAAGGGGAGCGTCTTCGAGAGTGGCCGTTCCTCGACCTCGTTGGTCCGGTTGGCGAAGTGGTCGGCCGGCTTGCCGGTGATCGAGAGCACGTAATCCTCGGTTTCGAGCGGCAGGAAGCCGCCGCTCGCCAGCCACCGCGAGAGGCGTCCCTCGCCGGCGTTATAGCCGATTGCGGCGAGACCGAGATTGCCCCAGTTGGCGCGCATCTCTGCAAGATAGGCGGCGGAAGCGGGAATCGCCTGGTCAGGGTCGAACGGGTTTTCAAGCCCGCGCAGCCTTGCGGTGCCGGGCATGAATTGCGCCACGCCCTCCGCGCCGACCGGGCTGACTGCGTTGATATCGAACCGGCTCTCCTTCCAGATCAGCCGGGCGAGATAGGTTTCAGGAAGTCCGTGGCGTTCAGCTGAGACCGAAATCAGTGTGCACAGACGGTCGACGAGCACGGCCTTGTCGGTGGTTGGCGCCGCATGCACGGGCGCGGAAGGAAACGCGACCGCCAGCGCCAGGCCGGCGCGCAGCAGGGGCAGGAAAGGTTTTCGTGGCGGCTTCATCTATAAAAGCGCTCTTTTGTCGCTACGTCATGTCCAGAAACCGGCAAATTGCCGTCAGGGCAGGAAATCCATTGTTTACTTTCTCGCCCAATATCCTTGTTCAGGGGACCGAGTGGCGGACCGAAAGAGGGAACGATCCCGGCGAAGGTGGCGAACAGAACCGGCGGCATGCGGCGTTTTGGATGCCGCGCGCTGAACGCCGTTACATCGCAATCGTGCAACTCTTTCAATGAATGTTGATGCATGTGCATGACGTGCATGTGATGCCTGTGACTTGGCGTGTCAACGACTGTCGCAGTCCCCGCAGCAGGCCGGAATCGTCCGGTCCGTTTCCAACGCGGGGGAAGCGAAATGACCGTCGACGATCTTGCATTCGCCAGCGCCGGCCTTGCGATCGCTGTCCTGATTGCCGGTGGCGCCTTTCTGATTTACCGAACCCGGAGCTTGGCGGTCGGCAAGCTTGTGGCCGTCTTCTCTTCAGTAGGCTTTCGCCAGACGCCGGCGAAGCAGGGTACGGTGGTCGCCTCGATTGCCGGCGCAGCCAGATGGTTGCGCTTCCGATACGCCGGGGCGCTGGCGCTGATCTGCCTTGCAGCGACCCTCTTCGTTCTTGCGGCGCATCGGGAGAATACCCGCCTCAACGCGCTGGCCAGCCTGTCGAGCGAACTGGCGCAAGCAGAAACGATCGTCAATGCGGTTGGCCGCGTCGCGCTGTCGATGGTCGATGAACGCGCAGCCGGCGGCAACGCCTGGACCGTGAAGGCGCTCGAAGTGCATGCGCGAAGGCTCTCGCAGCGCACGGCTTCGCTTGCAGCCGGCTGGCAGGCCCTGGATGGCGATCTTGCGGCAAGCGTCACTGCATTGTCCCCGATGAAAGAGGACATTGTTGCCGCGCTGCGCAAGTTCGAGACGCAACTCAACTCCGCGGTGGCGGCCGAGCCGGAGGGCATTCGCAAGGCCGGCCTCGAACTCGACGGCACGATCACCTACTATCTCGGCAAGCATCTCGATGCCCAGGCCGCGAAATTCCGCGAGGCGACGCTCACCTTGTCGCATCGCGCCGCTTCGGCCATACATGCCGTCGCCTTCGCGGCCGCCGTGCTGGTGATCGTGTTGCTGTTCGGCATTTTCCGGCCGATGGAGCGCTCGATACGCCGCGCGCTCGACAGCCTCTCCGCAGCCATGGTGCGGGCCGAATCCTCCGACCGCGCCAAGAGCGAATTCCTCGCCAACATGAGCCACGAGATCCGCACGCCGATGAACG
>CALMYO010000124.1 GCA_937873685.1 uncultured Paracoccaceae bacterium | reverse complement strand
TCTTTGCCCTCGAACCGAAGTTCACCATCGCCGGTTGGCTGGCCTATATCCGCATCTCGGATGCGGCCTATGCCGACCGGTTGCGCAAGGGGCTGCTGGCGGCGGGATTGCCAGCAACGTGACTTGCCCAAAAACACCATCGCCGGGACCATGGGCCCCCGCGATGCGAAGAGGAAGACGAAAGACCGGAGGTCAGGTCAGTTCGCCTTCTTCTCGTCCTTCTTGATCAGGCTCCAGGCGTTCTGCTGCGACATCGACCGCGCCGTTCAGGTTGGCGTCGACAATCGGAAAATTTTCTTCAACAAACTGATCGATGAAGTCGCTAACCGCAGATGGCCAATCACTAGGCGCCCCGGCAAAATTCACAAAATTTGCTGCCACTTGATCGGACGAAATAGAATTCTACTCCTGCTTTATTGCGGCCGTTGGCGCAAAACAAAATATCATTAACACCGTAGAGTAAATTATAACTCTGCTACCAAATGTATCGCTGTCGAGCAACGATGCTATCAATAACAACAACGCCGCGACAGTAAGAATCGAATAAGCCATAAACTGGATAACTGAAAAGGACCGCCGTCTTCCCAAGCGAAATAGAAAATAAAAAAAGTATATATTGTATGCGCAAATTAGAGAAACCGTTATTGATATCGAAAGTATTATTTTCGATGCTGTTAATTTAATAAAAAGAAAACCAATAATGCAAAATATTGCAATAATAATAACACTCAACGGAATTGTCCGGAATAATTTGATTAAAATTGGAAAAAGTTCAGCCACTTCCCACCCTCCGATCAACACGAACCTAATTGCCTTGTGATCTAGTAATTTACTAAAATAGGACGATGTTATTACCTAGTTCCTAGGCTGCGCGCTGCATTGTTGCTCCTCGGTCCGAGCGTTAAGTAAGAACTAGGAAGTTATTGAGTGTCCGTCAAACCGCTTCTGCAACCAGTCCACAACCGTTGTCGTTCGCCATAGAACCATTGTGTGCATCGGCTCTGCCCTGACTGAACGGGTCGACCGCGTCCGCGCCAGCCCATTGCAGCAGCAAGGCCTCGAACGGCGACTGCACCGCGCTGAAGCCGGCATCCCCGCTTGCCACATACGCGGTGGAGTAAATCTGCCCGCTGCCGGGCAGTTGCGGCAGTTGCGCCACGCCATCGGCCGCCGTGAAGTCCGGCGTCGCATCGGCGCGATAGTGCGATGCGGGTGTGTTTTGACAAGCACGTCCAACCGCGGCGGGCTCCGTTGCAAGTGGCTTCGGCGCGGGCGTCTCTCCGGCCCCCCAAAAACACCATCGCCGGGACCATCGGTCCCGGCGACGCGAAGAGGAAGACGCAAGACCGGAGGTCGGGTCAGTTCGCCTTCTTCTCGTCCTTCTTGATCAGGCTCCAGGCGTTCTGCTGCGACATCATCTTGCGAAGGTAGGCGACATTGGCTTCGGCCTGTTCCGGCGACAGTTCCTGGCGGGCGATGCGCTCGGCTTCCTCGAAACGGCCCTGCAGGCCGACGACCATGGCAAGGTTCTGGCGCACGCGGCTGTCGGCGCCGGGCTGGTTCGACGCGTCGCGCAGATGCGCTTCCGCCGTCTTCAGGTCGCCTTCCAGCAGGTAGGACATGCCGAGATTCGACAGCACCGAGGGTTCGTTCGGGCGCACCTGCAAGGCGCGCTGGTAGAGTTCGCGCGCCCCGGCGGCGTTGCCGGTCTGGTCGAGGATCGCGCCTTCGGCCGAAAGCAGCCGCCAGTCCGGATTGTCGGGCGTCTGCGCCCGACGGATCGCATCGAGCGCGGCCTCGAATTCGCCGGCCCCGGCCAGCGCCTTGCCATAGGCCGCCAGAACCTCGCGGTCCTTGGAATGGATGATCGCCACCTGCCGCATCACCGCCAGCGCCTGGTCGTCGCGGCCGTTCAGGCGCAGGATCGAGGCGTAGGCCATGCCGATGCGCTTGTCGCGCGGGTTGCGCTCGTAGAGTTCGCTGTAGCGGGCGACCGATTGCGACAGTTCCTGCGCATTCATCTGTTCGACGGGCTTGGCGCGCACGCCGATGGAGCCGGTGGAGCGCGGATCCGTTGCGCAGCCGGCGAGCGCGATCACGCAAGCCGCCGCCAGCAGGCCGAAACGGCGCCGTTTTACGATCCCGCTACCGTTGCACTCCGAACGTTCCGCCATCTTCGCCTCCTTGCGTCCTGCCGCGGTCAAAGCCGCAGCACTCACCCTTGTCGAAATATTCTGTTAACCCTAACAGTCGGTTAATTCCCCGTTTGCCGCTCACAGGATGAACGCCCGTGTCCCTGCCGTTTTGCCCCGCCACCGGCGATGCCCTGCCGGTCTTCACCGTGTCGAACGGCGATGTCGCCGCAAGCGGCGCGCCGCAGTCTGCATTCGCCTGGGCCGGGGCCAATGGCTGGAAGGGAAAGCCCGGCGAGGTGCTGGTGACGCCGGGCGAAAACGGCGCGGTGTCGGGAGCGCTGTTCGGCGCGGGTGATGGCCCGTTCGGCCAGCTTGCCACGGGCGCGCTGGCCACGCGCCTGCCCGCCGGCAACTGGCGGCTTGCCGGCGAACCGAAGGACGCCGAACTGGCCGCGCTCGGCTTTGCGCTCGGCGCCTACCGGTTCGAGCGGTATCTGCGCCCGAGAGCGGAGGGTCCGGTTCTCGCCATGCCCGCAGACGTCGATGCCGCGCGGTTGGACCTTCAGGCCAAGGCGGTGTGGCGCGTGCGTGATCTCGTCAACACGCCCGCCAACGACATGGGGCCGCAGCAGATTGAGGACGAGGCGCGCGCAGTGGCGGCGCGCTTCGGCGCAGCCGTCCACGTCACGACCGGCGACGACCTGCTCGCCGCCAATTTCCCGATGATCCATGCGGTCGGACGGGCGTCCGCACAGGCCCCACGCCTGATCGATCTTGTCTGGGGCCGCGAAGACGCCCCGAAAGTGACGCTGGTCGGCAAGGGGGTCTGCTTCGACACCGGCGGCCTCGACATCAAGCCATCCACCGGCATGCGGCTGATGAAGAAGGACATGGGCGGCGCGGCGAACGTGCTCGGCCTTGCGACGATGATCATGGCGCTGAAGCTGCCGGTCAGGCTTCGCGTGCTGATCCCGGCGGTCGAGAACGCGATCTCCGGTTCGGCTTTCCGCCCCGGCGATGTGCTGGCGACACGCAAGGGGCTGACCGTGGAGAACGGCAACACCGACGCCGAGGGACGGCTGATCCTGTCCGACGCGCTGGCGCTGGCCGACGAGGAGGAGCCGGACCTGCTGGTCGACATGGCGACCCTGACTGGCGCGGCGCGGATGGCGCTCGGGCCGGACCTGCCGCCGTTCTACACCGCCGACGATGCCTTTGCGTCGCAGGTGATGCAGGCTTCCGGGCAGGTCTGCGATCCGGTCTGGCGCATGCCGCTGTGGCAACCCTACGCGAAGAACCTGGCGTCAAGAATCGCCGACATGTCGAATGTGACGACGGACGGCTTCGCCGGATCGGTCACGGCGGCGCTGTTCCTGCAGCGGTTCGTGGAGAAGGCGCGGGTCTGGGCGCATTTCGACATCTTCGCCTGGACGCCGGTCGCCCGACCACATGCGCCGGTCGGCGGCGAGGCGCAGGCGATCCGCGCGCTGCTCGCTGTTGTGGAGAACCGGTACCCGGCTTGAGGCGCTTGCATCGGAGCCGGAAAACTGCTTGATTGGTACGGACCCGAAACATAGCTCATCAAGCAGCGAAAACCGAAACAATGCCGGTCGAATTGCGCGCCAGCCAAGCGCTGCGCCTGTGGCACGATGTGAGCCTGTCGGAGGTTCGTGACGACAGTCACGACCTGACACAGCGTCAGATGTGCATCCTGCTCACCATCTATCTGGAGCCGCCGCCGCATACGGTGCGCGGCCTCGCCGCCAAGCTTGGCGTAACCAAACCGGTGATCACGCGCGCACTCGACACCATGGGGGCGATGAAGCTGGTCAGCCGTCACCGCGATCCGCGCGACAAGCGCAATGTCGTGATCAGCCGAACCGTGGACGGCGCGCTCTATCTCGAGCGTCTCGGGGATGTGATCATTGCACGGGCAAAGGAACTGCCGCGATGAACAGGCCGGACTGGCGGCTGAACGCCTTTCGCCCCGATCTCGCTGACGCGGCGCTACGGGGCATTGTCGAGGCGGCGCGTTTCACCGAAGGCCGCCCGGCGCGGGTTGTCGCGCCGTGCGGCGACCTGAAGCGGCGACCCGGCCACGACCAACCAGTCGACGCGCAGGTCTGGCGTGGCGATACTGTGACCTTGTTCGATGAGGCCGAAGGATGGGCCTGGGTGCAGAATGTGCGCGACCGCTATGTCGGTTACATGCGTGCCGCCGATCTTGCGCCGCCCGGTCCCAACCCAACCCATCTCGTCTGCGCGCCGCGCACCTTCATCTATCCGGTCGCCGACATGAAGGCGCCGGCCGCAGGCGCGCTGTCCATGGGCGCGCGGGTTTCGATGGTGGATGAGCGCGAGACCCGCGGCACGCGCTATGTTGTGCTCGACACGGGCGAGGCGATCGTGGCCGGTCACCTGCGCCGTATCGGCGAACGCGACGCCGATCATGTCGCTGTCGGCGAATGCCTGCTGCACACGCCTTATCTCTGGGGCGGATCGACGGCTTTCGGCGCCGATTGCGCCGGTTTTGTGCAGCTTTGCCTGTTCATGACCGGACGAACGGTGCTGCGCGACAGCGACATGCAAGCCGCCACGCTTGGTGAGGCGATCGACGCCGGCAATGACTGGAGCGGGCTCGAACGCGGCGATTTCCTGTTCTGGAAAGGCCATGTCGGCATGTTGTCCGCGCCGGACAAGCTGATGCATGCCTCAGGTCATTCCATGGCCGTGACGATCGAGCCCCTGGGCGAGGCGATCGCCCGCATCGCGCGGCTGTACGGCCCGCCAACCGGCGCCCGGCGTCTGGCGCCGGAACGGTAGGCGCGATCAGTGCGCGACGGAGAGTGCGGGACGAACCGCACGCCCGATCGGCGCCGGACGTCCGTAGAGATATCCCTGCACGACATCGCAGCCGGCGGCCTTGAGCAAAAGCGCCTGGGCCTCGGTTTCAACGCCTTCGGCCACCACCTTGACATCGAGCGCGCGCGACAGGCCGATGATCGTCGACACGATCGCCCCCGTGTTGCGATCGTGTTCGAGCCGGCGCACGAAGGACTGGTCGATCTTGAGCTTCTGGAACGGGAATTCCGAAAGGTAGGTGAGATTGGAGTAACCCGTGCCGAAATCGTCTACCGCAACAGAAATGCCCATCTTGCCCAGTTCGGAGAAGACCTCGCGCATCTGCTCACGGTCCTCCATGAAGATGTTCTCCGTGATCTCCACTTCGAGGCGGCTCGGGTCGAGTTGGGTCTTGCGCAACGTGTCGCGCAGGAAGGCGACCATGTCCTTGATCAGGAACTGGATCGGTGAGAGGTTGACGGCAACCGTCGTGTCGGCAGGCATCATGTGCGCATCGAGACATACGCGTTCGACGATCCAGTCGCCGAGAGGACCGATCAGGCCTGATTCTTCCGCAACCGAAATGAATTCGCCGGGCGGAATCATGCCCTTTTCCGGATGCATCCAACGCACCAGCGCCTCGTATCCGACGACATGGTTCTCTGTCAGCGAGACTTGCGGCTGGTAGTAGATGACGAAATCGCCGTGATCGAGCGCGCCTTGCAGCTCAGCCTCGATCCAGCGGCGGTATTCGGCTGCGCGGCTCATTTCCTCGTGATACAGCGACCAGGTGCCGCGGCCGGATGCGCGTGCGTGATGGCGCGCGAGGTTGGCCTTGCGCAACGCATCGAAGGCATCGACGCGAGTTGCCGGCAGTTCGGCGACACCGGCGCTGCAGGTTACCGCTAGCGTTTGCTTGTTGATGAAGTACGGCTTGGAAAGTGCGGCAAGCAAGGCTTCCATCACCGCCTTCAATTCATGCGGATCTTCCGAAACGCGCATCAGCAGGGAGAATTCGCCACCGGATACGCGGCAGGCGGTGCCGACGCTCTCGCTCATCTTCAGCAATCGCGTCGCAAAATTGATCAGCAGGCGGTCGCCGGTCAGGTAACCGAGCGCGTCGTTGAGCTCCTTGAAGCGATCGATCTCGATATCGATCAGAACATCGCGCTCCCCGGCCTGGCCGCGCGCGTTCATCTGCTGCCTGTTGATCTCGTGGATCAGGCCAAGGCGCGAACGCAGCCCGGTCGTCTCGTCCACCATGGCGGCTTCCGTCACCGCCTTGCCGCTTTCGTCGACGCCGACGAAATAGGCATGCGCCGCTCCGGCCGCGGCAAGCGCGGCAAGGCCGCACACCATCGCGCCCACGGTGGCGAATTGCGAAACATTCATGTCGAGCCCGACGCCGCCGACAAGGGCCCAAAGTCCGAGCATGGCGCCGCCCATGCCGGCTGCGCCGATCGTGAGCGCCCGGAACACTGAAGTCCTTTGCGTGGCGAGCTTCTTGATCATGTAGTCCCCCTGAAACAGAAAGACCATACGGCAAAGCTCTAAACAAACCGCTCTGCGGAACGGTTGGCGATTGGTTGACGCGGGAAGGAAATTCCAACACACCGCCAATGTCGGCGGAAAGAATCGCCTCTCGGCTTTGAGGATTGCCGGGCTACTCGGTGTCGGTCCGCTTCAGCTCACCAAGCGTCGGCATGGAGATGATATTGTACCCCGAATCGACGAAATGCACTTCGCCGGTCACACCGCCTGACAGATCCGAAAGCAGGTAAAGCGCCGATCCGCCGATCTCGTCCAGCGAAACGGTGCGCCGCAGCGGGGCGTTGCGTTGCTGGTATGAATACATCAGCCGCGCATCCGAGATGCCCGCGCCGGCTAGCGTGCGCACCGGGCCGGCCGAAATCGCATTGACGCGAATGCCGTTCGGGCCGAAATCGGCGGCGAGGTAGCGCACCATCGCCTCCAGCGCCGCCTTGGCGACACCCATCACG
>CALMYO010000123.1 GCA_937873685.1 uncultured Paracoccaceae bacterium | reverse complement strand
CATGATGGTCAGAAGGCTCTGTAAATGAATGCCTTGTTTCCGGACAGACTCTGAGGAAACGACAGCGCCGCGCCGCCGCAGGCGGCCGCGCGGCGCTGACCTGCCCACTTGGCGCCGGCGGCGCGGCAATGCCAGCGGTCAGGGCCGGCGCGGCAGTGCCCCGGCCTCGATTCCCGTGCGATCGCGTGATGGCGGTTCCCGGCATCAAGACAATTCAGTTTGATCGAATGCTGATTCATGGTGCATTGTAGGAGCAACGCTGCGATGGCGCGACGATGCTCGCCCGAATGCGAAGCGCGCCATGAACCCCGAGACGGCTTGTCACGTGACTGCGAAAATCCTCTCTGCCATCATGTTGCTGGCCATGGCCGCCCATCTGATCAGGCCGTTCGGCCTGCCCGGGCTGCGTCGCCGCGCCGATTTCTGGAAGCTGGCGGTGATTGCCTTCGTGCTGCTGGCGATGACGATCGGGGCGCAGTCGCTGCTACCCTGATTGCGACCTGCGCGCTCTCAAAGCGGAGGCCATGGCTGGCGCGTCTCCAGATCGGCGAACAGCACCGGCGCGAGATGCCGCGCCCAATAGGCATAGCCTTCCGCCCCGGCGTGAAATCCGTCGACGCTGAAGCCTTCCGGCCCTTCGACCGGCAGGCGCGGCGCGGCGATGACGCCACGCTCGCGGCACAGTTCCGCGCCCTTGCGGTTGATGAGTTCAGCCCGCATTTCGAGGATGGCGCCCAGCAGCGGCGGCAGCGCTGGCGCCGCGCGCATGTCGATTACCGGCGACCAGACAATCCGCGCGGCGGGAAAACGGGCGCGCAGCGCATAGATGAGCCCGCCGAAATCGCGTTTGAAACGGCCGGGCGAATGCCAGTTCTTGGCGTCGTTGGTGCCGATGCACAGCACGACATGGGTGAAATCGCGCGGCTCGACATGCGGCAGGACATGGTCGCGCAACTGCGCCGAAACGGCTGAATTGAAGCCGGCGATCCGCCAGGTGACAGGCCGGCCGGTCGCGGACGCGCAGAGTTCGGCCAGCCGACAGGCAAGGCTCTCGCTGGTGTTCCCAACGCCGACGCCTGCGGCGGAAGAATCGCCCGTCACCAGTAGTCGCACCGGCTCGCCCTCGCCGGAAATCGCGCCGGCGACCGGTCCGCTCGGCGGCGTCAGCCGCTCCGTGCGCCGGCGCACCGCAATCCCTTGCCAGAGATAGGCCGGCAGCAGCAGCATTGAACGCAGGGCGAGGCTGAACGACGAGGCGTCCCTCATCGCGATTCCCTGACACGCGGTATTCCGCGTCTGCGAGAAACATTTCGGATCAAGATCCGAGTTCCTGTGGCGCGGTGTTGCTCAACAGGTCGCCGCGCTCGGCCTTGGCCCGCTCCTCGTTGACCTTTCGCTCCACCACATGGTCGGCAGATGTGTCTGCCGGTCGCGCAGATTCCGGCTTTGCTGCGGCGCCGGTCGATTTTGCGCCGCTTCTCGCTGGCGTCAGCGCCGTTTCCGCATGTGTGTCGCTGCCCGGCGTTTCGTGCTCCATCAACACGCGGTAGGAGGGTTCGGGCAGGGCAAAGCCATTGCGCTCTAGCGCCAGCTTGGTCAGCCGGATCGCCTCGCTGCGCGCCTGGATGTAGCTGGTCGCGCTCTGGTTGACCCAGGCGGTGAAATTGATCTTCACCACCGAGTCGCCGATGTCCTCGATCCAGGATTCCGGCGGCGGATCGTTCAGCGTGAAAGGCACCTCGCGCACGGTCTTGTTGCCGAGGTCCATCGCCGCGCGCAGGTTGGCCGCCGGATCGATACCCAGCATGAACGAGAAACGGCGCTCGGGATTGCGGCTGTAATTGGTGATCGCCGCGTTGAATACGGTCGAATTCGGCACCCTTATGTGGTTGCCGTCGGCATCAAGCAGCACCGTGGCGCGCGATGTCAGCATCACAACCGACCCCTCGATGGCATCGATAGCCACCCAGTCGTTCGGCCGGAAAGGCTGGCGCACGGAGAGCAACACCGAGGCGATGTAGTTCTCAACGGTGTCGCGCACGGCAAAACCGACCGCCAGGCCGACGATGCCGGCAGCTCCAAGGATCGTGCCGAGCAGCGCCGAAGCGCCGACGATGTCGAGCGCGACCACCAGTCCGAGCGCCACGAAGACCAGCCGCACGATCTGGCGCAGCAGATGGGCAATGAATTCGTTGGCGGCGATGCGGTCCCACGGCCACCGGCTGGCGGCGATCGCCCAGCCGACAAGACCGATGAACAGGAACACCAGCGTCGCCAGCGCCATCAGCGGAAGGTAATTGACGATCTGCAAAGTGCGTGATCGCAGCCGCTCCCAAGCCGGCACGATGCGCTGCGAGACCGAGGTCACCTCCTTGATCTGGTTGGACACGGCGACAACGCCCTCGACGCGGGTCGCGAGACGTTCGGCCGCTTGCGCCAACGCAGGATCGGTCACCCTGCCCCGCAGCGTAACGACGCCGGATCTCACCGTGACAAGGATGCCTTCAAGCCCGTCGATGGCGTGCAGGATCATCGTGATGCGTTCGTCGATCTGCGAATCGGCGGGCGCGGAGCCGGCATTGATTGTGCCCGAAGATTCCGATGTTTGCCCCTTGGCCGGCGCCACAGCCGCCGCGAAAAGGACAAGCGCCGCCAGTGCCGCAATGAGTTTTCGCATCCGTCCCCCGATACCCTGTCCGGTCAACAGATCGGATGCTGCCCCGCCGGTTGCGCGCAATCAAGCGCAAAGCTGTGTCGGGAATGCAAAAACCGCGTTGCCTTGGGAGGCGTCAACTATAAACGGCAAGAAACCCATCGTCGCCCTTGTCGCCATGATGCGAAAACTCATCACGATCGCCAATGCAGAGCTCAGGGATGCGCGTCTCATGCCGGCTTGAAAATACGGAAATGGTAACGGCGCATTGCACTTGCATTGCCGCAATTCCACACACGATTGATCGTCGCGCTCACAACTTTCGCAGCAGCACGCTCTCCACCAGGTGATCGGCGCCCTTGCGCAGGATCAGGTCGGCGCGAGGGCGCGTCGGCTGAATGTTCTGCTTCAGGTTCTTCAAATTGATATTGGTCCAAAGCCCCTCGGCGATCGCCAGCGCGGCGTTGTCGGAGAGTTGCGAATAGCGGTGGAAGAAGGAATCCGGGTTGCGGAAGGCCGTCTCGCGCAAACGCATGAAACGGTTGACGTACCATTGGTGGATCATCTCCTCGTCGGCGTCGATGTAGATCGCGAAATCGAAGAAATCCGAGACAAAGGGCACCATCTTGCCGTCTTCCGGCAAGTCTCGCACCTGCAGAACGTTGATGCCCTCGAACACCAGGATGTCCGGCCGGTCGATGGTGACGAACTTGTCCGGCGTCACGTCGTATGACAGGTGCGAATAAAGCGGCGCGCGCACATTCGGTTCGCCCGCCTTGATCGCCGACAAAAACCGCAGCACCGCCGCCACGTCATAGCTTTCGGGAAAACCCTTGCGGTCCATCATGTCGTTTTCGCGCAGAACAGCGTTCGGCCAAAGAAAACCGTCGGTGGTGACGAGATCGACCTTTGGGCTGGACGGCCAACGGGCGAGCAGTTCCTTCAGCACGCGCGCCGTGGTGGACTTGCCGACCGCAACGGAGCCGGCGATGCCGATGACATAGGGCGTCTTCACCGCATCGGAGAGATTCAGAAACCGCTTGCGCTGCTCGAACAATTGCTGGCTCGATTCCACATGCGCCGACAACAACCGTGACAGCGAGAGGTAGATCCGCCTGACCTCCTCCAGATCGACCGGGTCGTTGAGCGAGCGCAGTCGCCGCACCTCTTCCTCGGTCAGCGTCATCGGCGTATCGGCGCGAAACCGCGACCAGGCTTCGGCACTAAAGGCGCGGTAGGGCGACAGCCTGTCACCGGCAAGCTGGTCAACAACCGGCATCTTACCATTCGGCTTCGGCTTCGTCGCCGATGTCGCGGGGATCGTGTCGCTCATTGCTGCGGACGCCCGGCCTTCTCCTCCAGTCCCGTCCGGGCGGTGCGCCGCTCCAGTTCGCTCATCACCTCCTCCAGCGACACGCCGGCGAGGTGCAGGACCACAAGCCAATGATAGAGCAGATCGGCCGATTCCGAAACAACGGCTTTGGTATCGCCCGACATCGCGGCGATGACCGTCTCGACCGCCTCTTCGCCGAGTTTCTTGGCCGCCTTCGCCTGCCCGCCGGCGACCAGCTTGGCGGTCCAGGACGACGCGTCGCCGCTTGTCGCGCGCGCTGCGACAATGCTTTCCAGATCGGCGAGCGAGAATTCGGGCATGACGGCGTTTCCGGGGTTTCGGGCGTTTCTCAGGCCGCGATATCGGCCGGATCGCGCCTGACCGCAAGCCCGGCGGCGGCCATGTGCGCCTTGGCCTCGGCAATCGTGTAGGTGCCGAAATGGAAGATCGAGGCGGCCAGCACTGCCGTTGCGTGGCCGTCGCGTATGCCCTCGACAAGGTGATCGAGCGTGCCGACGCCGCCCGAGGCGATCACCGGCACGTGCACGGCGTCAGCCACTGCGCGCGTGAGCGCGATGTCGTAGCCGCTCTTCGCGCCATCGCGGTCCATCGAGGTGAGCAGGATTTCGCCCGCACCCTTCGACACGACGAGACCGGCAAATTCCACCGCATCGATGCCGGTTGGCGTGCGTCCGCCATGGGTAAAGATCTCCCAGCGGCCCGGTCCGCCCGGCGCCGACACCTGCTTGGCGTCGATGGCAACGACGATACACTGGTCGCCGAACTTGTCGGCGGCCTCGGCGACGAAATCCGGGTTCTTCACCGCGGCGGTGTTGATCGACACCTTGTCGGCGCCGGCGAGCAGCAGCTTGCGGATATCGCCGACCGCGCGCACGCCGCCGCCCACTGTCACCGGCATGAAGCATTGCTCGGCGGTGCGGGCGACGACATCGAAGATCGTATCGCGATTCTCATGGCTCGCCGTGATGTCGAGAAAGCAGAGTTCGTCGGCGCCAGCGGCGTCATAGGCCTTCGCCGCCTCCACCGGATCGCCGGCATCGACCAGATCAACGAAATTGACGCCCTTGACGACGCGGCCATCCTTAACGTCAAGGCAGGGGATGACGCGGGATTTGAGGGTCATGCCGTTGCACCCTTCAAGACAGCCAGCGCCTCGGTGGGATCGATGCGGCCGTCGTAGAGCGCGCGGCCGGAGATCGCCCCTTCCAGCCTGGCGGCGTCGGGCATCGTCATGCGCACGATGTCCGCGATCGAGGCGAGGCCGCCCGACGCGATGACCGGAATGGAGACCGCGTCAGCCAACCGGATGGTCGATTCCCAGTTGATACCTGCCAGCACGCCGTCACGGTCGATGTCGGTGTAGATGATCGCGGCGACCCCTGCCCCCTCGAAACGGCTTGCAAGTTCGATCACGCCGAGTTCCGACGCTTCCGCCCAGCCTTCCACCGCAACCTTGCCGCCCTTTGCGTCGATGCCAACGGCGATTCGGCCCGGAAATGCCCCGCATGCCTGCTTCACCAGCCCCGGATCGCGCACCGCGACCGTGCCGAGGATGACGCGGGCAAGTCCCTTTTCCAGCCAGCTTTCGACATGGGCGAGCGTGCGGATGCCGCCACCAAGCTGCACCGGGTTCGACGTCGCCTTCAGGATAGCCTCGACAGCTGCGCCGTTGACGCTCTCACCGGCAAACGCGCCGTTCAGGTCGACCACATGCAGCCATTCGAAGCCCTGGTCCTGGAATGCCTTCGCCTGCGCGGCCGGATCGGCGTTATAGACCTGCGCCGTATCCATGTCGCCGAGGCTGAGGCGCACGCACTGGCCATCCTTGAGGTCGATGGCGGGAAAGAAGATCATTGCCAGGTTCCGGGACTGCTGAGCGAAGCTGCTGTATCGGAGCCAGCTTGCATGTGCAATCATGCGGCTGGCGCAACGATACGCTTCAATCCCCTCGTAATCTCGTCGGCGCGAGCACGAATGGCTGCTGCGTCATGGGCGGCCTGCAAGCGAAGCCAGGCATCGGCCGTGCTGCCAATTACGGCTTCGAGACGGATTGCCATTTCGGGGGAGATACTGGATTCGCACCCGACAATGCGGTGCAACTGGGCGCGGGAAATACCGAGAGCCGTCGCTGCTTCGGCAACGCTTACGCAGAGTTCCCCGATCGACGTCTTGACCAGGCGACCCGGATACGGGGGCGATTTCATCGGCATCTCGATACTCCTTCAATGGTCGATCTCGGGCGGAACCGTCACCGCTTTCGGCGTCATTCCGGGTCAAACCGCGCGGTCCGCGCAGCGGACGCAAGGTGCGTACCCGGAATCCAGGGGCAAAACGAGCGTACACGATCGCGGAGTTTTTCCCTCGCAAGCGAAGAATTTCCATGGGATCGATCAAAGAATGGATTCCGGGTACGCGCCCCGCGTTTGCTTCGCAAACCGCTGGCTTGACCCGGAATGACGCCGTCAAATGACCGCCGATTCTTTGCTTGACACCTCACGGCCTCCACTTCAGAAAATTCCCGATCAATGCCAGACCGAGCGTCTGGCTTTTCTCCGGATGGAACTGTGTTCCGGCAAGGTTGTCGCGCACCACGGCCGCGGTGACCGGCCCGCCATAATTGGTCACGGCGAGCACGTCGTCCGGATCGGTCGCATCGAGAAAATAGGAATGCACGAAATAGGCGTGCAGCCCGTCTTCGCCGGTCGCAATGCCGGCAAACAGCGGGTGGTCGCGGCGAAGATCCAGCGTGTTCCAGCCGATCTGCGGGATCTTCAGCTCCGGGTCGGCCGGTGTCATCAGCCGGACATCGCCGCCAATCCAGCCGAAACCGTCGGTGACGGTCTTTTCCAGCCCGCGCGTCGCCATCAATTGCATGCCGACGCAGATGCCGAGGAACGGCCGGCCGCGCGCGATCGCAACCTCGCTCACCGCCTCCAGCATGCCGGGCACTGCGGCAAGGCCTTGCTTGCAATCGGCATAGGCGCCGACGCCCGGAAGCACGATGCGATTGGCGGTGCGCACGCGTTCGGCATCGGCGGTCAGGTCAATCTCGGCCGATACGCCTGTCTCGCGCGCGGCGCGCTCGAAGGCTTTCACTGCCGAGCGCAGGTTGCCCGAGCCGTAATCAATGATCGCGACGCGCATCTAATGTTTTCCAAACAGCAGCGGATCACCGGAAAAGGCAGCCGGGCGCGGCAAGACCGGCTGCAATGGCCGCGGCTTCACGGCCCCAATTCCGTCGGTACCCCGAGCCGCCGATACTGCCCGCCCGTGGAAGAACCGCAATTCAGCATCCTGCAGCGACGTCGCCTCCACCACCCCGACAGCGCTGAGGCCGGAGCGCTCCGCCGCCGCCATGCGCCAGGCCGCGCCCTCAACCGCGACATACAGGCCGATCAGCAGGTCGAGCGGCACAATCGTCCAGGCAAGTCCGGGGATGCCACCGAGCAGAAAGACGCCGACGCTTGCGACCAGCACCAGCGCCACGGCAAACCACAGCCGGTGGAACGCCAGCCACAGCAGCGGAAACACCAAGGCGAGCCAGGAAAACGCATCGCGTACGAAGCGGGTATTGGCCGCGCGGGCCTCGGCATCGCCGGATTGCGGCTGGTAGACGACATAGGCCGACATGACGCTACCCCTGCAACGAGCCCTTGGTGGAGGGGATTTCGCCCGCCCGCGCCGGATCGATGGCAAGCGCCGTGCGCAGCACCCGCGCCACCGCCTTGAAGCAGGTCTCCGCGATATGGTGGTTGTTGGCGCCGTAGTGGTTGGTCACATGCAGCGTGATGCCGGCGTTCTGCGCCAGCGCCTGGAAGAACTCGCGCACCAGTTCGGTGTCGAACGTCCCGATCTTCGGCGCGGAGAACGCGACATTCCAGACCAGGAACGGCCGCCCGGAGACGTCCACCGCCGCCCGCGTCAGGCATTCGTCCATGGCGAGGTCGAGCGAGGCATAGCGCACGATGCCGCGGCGCTCGCCGAGCGCCTGCGCGATGGCGCGACCGAGCGCGATGCCGGTGTCCTCCACCGTGTGATGGTCGTCGATATGCAGGTCGCCATCGGCGCGCACGGTCATGTCGATGCCGGAGTGCCTCGAAAGCTGCTCCAGCATGTGGTCGAAGAAGCCGACGCCGGTCTTGATGTCGTGCCTTCCCTGCCCGTCGAGATCGACGGAAACGGCAATGCCGGTCTCCGATGTCTTGCGCTCGATTGATGCCTTGCGGCCGCTCATGGCGTTGATCCTCATGCAGTCGCTGCCTTCTAGCGCCCGTTTGCGGCAATGGCCAGATGGCGGGGATGATTTGCATTCGCGCTGGCGGCGCATACATAGACGCCGAAGCAACGATGTGCGGCACAGCAGCCGCCGACAGGAAAAATCCCATGAGCGAAAGAAACGGACTGCCCGCGATGCACGCCACGACCATCGTCACCGTGCGCAAGGGCGCCCATGTGGTGATCGCCGGCGACGGGCAGGTATCGCTCGGCCAGACGGTGATCAAGGGCAATGCGCGCAAGGTGCGGCGCATCGGCAAGGATGGCGAGGTGATCACCGGTTTTGCCGGCGCCACGGCCGACGCCTTCACCCTGCTCGAACGGCTGGAAAAGAAGCTTGAGCAGTATCCGGGCCAACTGATGCGGGCGGCGGTCGAACTCGCCAAGGACTGGCGCACCGACAAGTATCTGCGCAATCTGGAAGCAATGATGCTGGTCGCCGACAAGCAGGTGTCGCTGTGCGTCACCGGCAACGGCGACGTACTGGAGCCGGAAGGCGGCATCATGGCGATCGGTTCGGGCGGCAATTTTGCGCTTGCCGCAGCCCGCGCGCTTGCCGACCAGGATCTTTCGGCCGAGGAGATCGCCCGCAAGGCGATGAAGATCGCCGCCGAGATCTGCGTCTACACCAACGACCAGTTGATCGTGGAAACGCTGGATGCCGGTTGACGCGTCACGAATTTCATTTCGTCCCGTCGTTCACGCCGACCTGCCGATACTGCGCGGCTGGATGGAGCAGCCGCACTGGCGGGAATGGTGGGGCGAGCCGAAGGACGAATGCGCCATGATCCGCGACATGGTGGAAAGGCGTGACACGACGAAGCCCTTCATTTTCCGGATCGACGGTCGCGATTGCGGCTATATTCAGGTCTGGTTCGTTGCCGACCAGATGATCGAGCCATGGATAACCAAGGCCCCATGGATGGCGGCATTGTCGCAGGGGACCGTCGGCGTCGACCTGTCTGTCGGCGACGGCGAAGATCTGTCGAAAGGCTACGGCACCGCGGCGCTGACTGCGTTTGTCGCCATGCTGCGCGCGCAAGGGCATCGCACGATCATCATCGATCCCGACCCGGAGAATGCGCGCGCCGTCGCCTGCTACCGCAAGGCCGGGTTTGCGCCGATCCCGGAACTCGAGGGCAGGACCGGCGACGTGCTGCTGATGCGGCTTGAAGCGGACCTCCGATAACCGAATCGACTACGCCTGGAGACAGGGCCTGGGGATCACGAAGATATTCGCTTTGGGGTCAATGCGCTGGCGGTCAGGGCGCCATTCTCCCCCCTTGCGGGGGAGATGTCTGCGTAGCAGACAGAGGGGGTCCACCAATCACAAGGCGTCTGTTTCCGATCCGTCCCAAGGGCTTAGGCCGAAGGCGCCCCCCCTCTGTCGCCTTCGGCGACATCTCCCCCGCAAGGGGTGAGAATCGTGCCCGTTGCAGGACCGCACGCACCCGTTCCGCCTCGGGTTCGAGCGGCGACAGGCCGCGCGCGATCTCTTCAAGATCGACGA
>CALMYO010000122.1 GCA_937873685.1 uncultured Paracoccaceae bacterium | reverse complement strand
CAGGTAGTCGGCCATCGCCTCCGGCTCCAGCGTGCGGCCTTCGCCTTCGAGCGCATACGTGCCGTCCTTGAAGAACTCGGTCGCCGCGCAGTCAAGCGCGATCGCCATGTCGTCGCCCGGCCGGTAGCCGGCCTTCTCGATCGAGGCCATGATGAAATCGAGCGCATCGGGCGCAGACGCAAGGCCCGGCGCAAAGCCACCCTCGTCGCCGACATTGGTGTTGTGGCCAGCGGCCGACAGGCCCTTCTTCAGCGTGTGGAACACTTCCGCGCCCATGCGCACCGCGTCCCTCAGGGTCTCGGCGCCGATCGGCACGATCATGAATTCCTGGAAGTCGATCGGGTTGTCGGCGTGCTTGCCGCCATTGATGATGTTCATCATCGGCACGGGAAGGATGCGTGCGTTCGGGCCACCCACATAGCGCCACAGCGGCAGGCCAACCGACTCGGCCGCCGCCTTGCCTACCGCCAGAGAAACGCCAAGGATGGCGTTGGCGCCGAGCTTGGCCTTGTTCGGCGTGCCGTCGAGATCGATCATCGTGCGGTCGATGCGGATCTGCTGCGTGGCGTCCATGCCGCCGATGGCGTCGAAGATCGGGCCGTTGACCGCATCGACGGCCTTCTGCACGCCCTTGCCGAGATATCGCGGCCCGCCGTCGCGCAGTTCAACAGCTTCATGCGCCCCGGTGGAGGCCCCAGACGGAACGGCTGCACGGCCGAAAGAACCGTCTTCCAGAACGACGTCGACCTCGACGGTCGGGTTGCCGCGGCTGTCGAGAATTTCGCGGCCGATGATGTCGATGATGCCGGTCATGGGGGATGTCCTTGTCGCTTGGGGAGGAGGCGAATTTGCCGCGGTCATAGCCGAGCGCGGTGAAAAGGAAAATCCCTTTCAAACGATTTAGACGGCGCAGATATCCGGCAAACGCGCCGAGCTGCGTCAACAGGCCGTCAACTTTCCCGGCATCTCAGACACGGCGCATATTGCCGAAACATTCCAAGCCGTATTAGAAGACTTCACGCGCGGGGCAGTGACCGGGCGCATACTGGTTTGCGCAACGGCAAAAGAAGGAAACGGGCCATGAAACCAACGGTGATCATTGTCGGGGCAGACAAGGGCGGCGTCGGCAAGACAACGATCTCGCGCGCCATACTCGATCACCTGGGCCGAAAGAACATTCTCGCCCGCGCTTTCGACACAGAGAACCCTCGTGGCACGCTGTATCGGTTCTATCCGGGCATCACGCAGATCATCGATCTTTCCAACGTGTCCGACCAGATGCGCCTGCTCGACACCATTGCAACGGCCTCCGAGAAGGTGACGGTGGTGGACCTGAAGGCGGGCAACCTGTCCGTCGCGCTCGACACGTTTGATCGCATCGGCGTGCTGGAAGCGGCCAAGGCGGGTGAGTTCAACCTGGCCCTTGTTCATGTTGTCGGCCCGGCGGTCGCTTCGCTCGATGAAATCGGCGAGGTCGCGAAATACACCAAGGACATGAATTACATTATCGCCCGCAATTTCATCAACGAAACCAACTTCTTCGAATGGGATGAGAAAACCTACAAAAAGTATTTCGCCAACCTGTCGAACGCCCAGGAAATCGAAGTGCCGAAGCTGAACGAGATGGCCTATGAGCAGGTCGACCTCGCCGGCGTGACGTACACCGACTTTGTCAACAACAAGAACGCACAGGGCGAAACCGCCAATTTCTCCTTCGTGCTGCGCGGTTATGTGCGCAAGTGGCTGGCGGATTTCGACAACGAACTCAACCACACCGACCTGATGAAGGGCCTCGCGTCTTCCAGCCGCGGTCGCAAGGACGACGCGTGATCCCAGTCAGCGCCGGGCTGTCGCCCGGCATTCCTCGATGACCGGCAGGATTTTTATCGTCTGCTCCGACAGGGCGCGCAACGGCAAGACCATGCTGGCGCGCCTTTTTGTCGACATGCTGCAGTTGGGCGGATTGATGCCGCTGGTCTTCGACACCGACGCCCCGGAAGGCGGGCTGGCGCGCCATTTCCCGCTCGACGCTCGCATCGTTGACCTGCAACGGACGACCGACCAGCTGGCGCTGTTCGACACGGTGCTCGCAGACACGCTGCGCGATACGGTGATCGATCTTTCGGCGCGCGATCTCGACACGTTCTTTGATCTCTGCGCCACCACCGGTTTCGACGAGGCGGCACATGCGGCGGGCCGCACCGTGCGAGTCTTCTACATCCTGGACCGGGCATTTCATTCCGTCGTGACCGCGGCGCGGTTGCGGCGGCTGGTGCAACGCGGAAGCTTTATACTTATTCGCAACGAGGCGATAGCGCCGCAACGCGACGCGGCCTATCCGGAATCGGAAGTGCGCGCGGTAAATGCCGACCGCATCGTCACGATACCCGAACTGACCGACGCCACCATGCGGGACATCGAATCGACTGCCTTTTCCTGGAAGGAGTTCGTGCTGCGCGGTCACAAGTTCACGCCGGTTCTGCGCCGCCACGAACTCTTCCGCATCATCGAAGCGGCATGGGGCGACCGGGAAATCGCCGCTCGGGACTGATCGTTGCGTTCAGGGCCGGTATTGACGTCATTCAGTCGGGAGAGCGCATGGCGTTCGCAGTGAAACTCTGAATCGATGGAAGCGATTTTCGTCACCGTCATCCCGGTCTTCGCCATCATCGCGCTCGGCTATGGCGTCGCGCGAAAGGGTCTTTTTCCCAAGGATGGCGAGAAAGGCCTGCACACCTTCGTCTTCGTCTACGCGATCCCTGCCCTTCTGTTTCGCACCATGACGCGCATCGACGTGGCGCAAAGTGCGCCCTGGGCACTGTGGGGCGCGTATTTCCTCGCTGCGGCGGTGGTGTGGGTGGCGGCGATCCTTGCATCGAAACGGCTTGCCTCGATCGCCCCGGCCGGTGGAGCTTCTGCGGCCATCGGCGCGTCTTTCGGCAATCTGGTGATGCTGGGCATCCCGCTTTCGGTCAGCCATTTCGGCGAGGCGGCCGCCCTCCCCGCGGGCTTGCTGGTTTCGATCCACGCGCCCGTGCACTGGCTCGCCGCCACGTTGCGCGCCGAATGGTCCGGGCGCGGCGCCGGAAAACCGTTTGGCGATGTTCTGCGGGAATTGCTGACCGGACTGGCAAGAAATCCGATCATCGTCGCCCTGCTGGCCGGGCTGGCGTGGAATTTCACCGGGCTCGGGCTGCATCCGGTCGTTGACCGCACGATCGGCCTTCTCGGACAAGCCGGCGTGCCGGCTGCGCTTTTTGCGCTCGGCCTGTCGCTCGCCGGCTACGGCTTCAAGGGCAATGTCCGCGGTGTCACGGTCATCCTGGTGCTCAAAATGCTGGCCTTCCCGCTGATCGCCTGGGTGCTGGCCTACGAGGTCTTCGCGCTGCCGCCGCTCGATGCGGCAATCGTGGTGCTGTTTGCCGCGCTCCCGCCCGGCGCCAATGCCTATCTGTTCGCCGCGCGATACAACGCGGCCGTTGCGCCGGTATCAGGCGCAATCGCCATTGGCACGCTGATCTCCATCGTCACTGTCAGCGCAGTGTTGTGGATGTCCGCCATCTGAGCGATGGCCTGGAGCGTTGTTCGAACAAATTGGAACAGTTTGGTGGCAGGGATTTTTCGTTTCGGCAAGGAGAACACCGCAGCGCGACATGAATGTCGCGCGAGGATTTCGACGCAGCCGAAGCGGAAAAGACCGCCAAGCCGGCCTGACAAGATTCTGTTTTCATTGGCAAACTGCAATCGTCTGGACTTGGTCTCGTCCGCCCTGGACATCGTCGCGAAACGCTAGCAGTGCTCGCACCGCGTCGCGTTCCGCTGCTTGCCAGACCGCACGATACCGGCGTCCAAACGATTCAATTTGATCGAACAACGCTCTAAACGCCCGGCCGTTGCTCCCGGCGCCATGCAGCCAAAGCTCGTCAAGCAATGAAAAACCGCCCGACGTTGCCGCCCGGCGGTTCTCGGTGTTTTTCGAGCCGGTAGGGTGCGGCGGGTATTACTCCGCAGCTTCCTGCTGTCGGCGCATGTCGGCGATCATCGACTCTGCCTTGCCGCCATCCGAAGCCTTGCGGCGCTCTTCCAGGATCAGTTCGTCGCGCGTCGAGGCGATGCGGCGAATCTGGGTCATGGTGCCGCCGGTGCCGGCCGGGATGAGACGGCCGACGATGACATTTTCCTTCAGGCCCTGCAGCGTGTCGATCTTGCCGGCGATCGACGCCTCGGTGAGCACCTTGGTGGTCTCCTGGAAGGACGCCGCCGAGATGAAGGACGGCGTCTGCAGCGAGGCCTTGGTGATGCCAAGCAGAACCGGATTGCCCGAGGCGGGACGCTTGCCCTCCTCGATCAGCCGCCCGTTCGCCTCCTGCAACTCGAACTCGTCGACATGGTCGCCCGGGATGTAGGTCGAGTCGCCCTGGTCGGTGATCTCGACCTTCTGCAGCATCTGGCGGACGATCACCTCGATGTGCTTGTCGTTGATCAACACGCCTTGCAACCGGTAGACCTCCTGGATCTCGTTGACGAGGTAGGAGGCCAGCGCCTCCACACCCTTGATCGCCAGGATATCGTGCGGGGCGGGATTGCCGTCCATCACGTAGTCACCCTTCTCGATCGCGTCGCCGTCCTGAAGGTGGAACGGCTTGCCCTTCGGGATGAGGTACTCCACCGGCTCCAGCGGCGAGTCGTTCGGCTCGGTGACGATGCGCCGGCTGGTCTTGTAATCGCGGCCGAAACGCCCCCTGCCATCCATCCCGGCGC
>CALMYO010000121.1 GCA_937873685.1 uncultured Paracoccaceae bacterium | reverse complement strand
GCGATCCATTCTCCCCCCTTGCGGGGGAGATGTCCGGCAGGACAGAGGGGGGTGTAGAAACGAGACGTGTGTATCCAATAGCCCTTGTGGGGAGGGGCAGGGGTGGGGGTTGGTCGCCCGCAAGCCGGTCCGTCAAATCATGGGGTGTGGATTGACCAACCCGTTGAACGTGATGTCGGCGGCAAGCCGTCACGGCCGGCTGCTGCTTGTCGCCGGGCTGGTCGCAGGCGTGTTGCTGCCTGGCGTGGCGCTGGCGATGAAACCATGGCTGCCGGAACTGGTGGCGCTACTGCTGTTCCTTGCCGCGGCGCGCATCGGATTTCGCCGCGCTTTCGGAGCGCTGCGCGACCTGCCGGCAACGCTGATGCTGATCGCGATCCTCCAGGTGGCCGCGCCTCTCGCGGCGATTGCCATAGTTTCCCTGTTCGGGTGGCAAGGCGCCGCTGCGGCAACTGCGCTGGTGCTGATGCTCTCTGGCTCGTCGATCTCCGGCGCACCCAACCTGACGCTGATGATGGGCGCGGACCCGGCGCCGGCGCTGCGCGCACTGATCCTCGGCACCGCGCTGCTACCCCTGACGGTGCTGCCGACATTCTGGCTGCTGCCGCAACTGGGGAGCGCCGAGGCTGTGCTGCCGGCAGCGGGCCGGCTGCTGGCGGTGATTGCGCTCGCGGCCGCAGCGGGCTTCGCGTTCAACCGGCTGTTCCTGCGCGATGCCGCGCCACAGCGACTTTCGGCGCTGGACGGAGTCTCGGCCATCGCCATGGCGGTAATCGTCGTCGGGTTGATGAGCGCCGTCGGCCCGGCGTTGCAGAACGAACCGGCCCGGTTCGCGCTTTGGCTCGGCTTCGTCTTCGCCGCGAATTTCGGGTGCCAGATTGTCGCCTCGTTTCTTATTGGGCGAACCCCGCTGCGTGATGAGAAGGCTTCCTGGGGCGTGGTTGCGGGAAACCGCAACATCGCGCTTTTCCTCGTCGCCCTGCCGGCGTCCGTGACCGATCCGCTGCTGTTGTTCATCGGCTGCTACCAGATCCCGATGTATCTGACGCCGCTGCTGCTCGGCCGCTTCCACCGGCGTCGGTGACGGTTTCGCGAACGAAGAAATTTCCGTCGCCCGCTGTCGCATTTTCCATGTTTTCGGTGCGTGTTTGGCGCGATCCTGAAAATCAGGACGAAAATTTCAGGAAGTGGACGCATGGGCGTTATCGCGCTGCCGGTGGATGTGGCGGAACGGGTCGGTGCGCATCACGTTGGCGCAGACATCCGTGCGCTGCGGCGTTCGCGCAATCTGAGCCTCACCGAACTCAGCGCCGACATCGGCCGCTCGGTCGGCTGGCTGAGCCAGGTGGAGCGCGGACAGACAGAGCCGGGCATCGCCGACCTGCGCCGCATCGCCCAGCGGTTCGGGGCACCCATAAGCTTCTTTTTTCGCAATGATGACGCTCCGGAGCATGAGCGCGGCGTGGTGGTGCGGGCGGGAGCGCGCGCCACGCTCGGATCGCGCCGCGAGGGGCTGACAGAGGAACTGCTGTCGCCGAACCTCTCCGGCGATTTTGAAATGATCCGCTCGGTGTTCGAGCCGAACAGCGCGAGCGAGCCGATTCCCGCCCGGCCGACGCACGAGGGCGGCTATGTCGTCTCCGGCGCGCTGACGTTGTGGATCGGCGAGCGCCGCTTCGATCTGGCCGCCGGTGACAGTTTCCAGTTCCGGAACGCGTCCTACCGCTGGGAGAATGCAGGCGATGTCGCCGCCGTGGTTGTCTGGATCGTCTCGCCGCCGGTGTATTGAGGAAAGCCATGCTGTTCGATCCGCTCACCATCGCCGCCTTCCTTGCCGCTTCGCTGGCGTTGAACCTGACGCCCGGGCCGGACCTGATGTTCATCTCCGCTTCCGGCGTTGCGGGAGGACCGAGGGTCGGCGTCGCCGCAGCGCTCGGCGTCGTTTCGGGCAGTCTGTTCCACACCGCGCTTGCCGCAGGCGGCGTGGCGGCGTTGATTGCGGCGCATCCGCTTGCCTTCGATGCGCTCCGCTATGCGGGTGCGGCCTATCTGATCTATCTCGCGGTGAAGGCTTGGCGTGCGCCACCGGATCTCGACGAGGGCAAGGGGGCAAAGGACATGTGGCGGGCGTTCCGCCGCGGTGCGCTCACCAACATCCTGAACCCGAAGGTACTCGTCTTCGTGCTGGCTTTCCTGCCGCAATTCGCCGATCCGGCGCGCGGTCCGGTCTGGTTGCAGATCCTGCTGCTCGGCCTGCTGTTCGGCGTCGCGAGCCTGCCGGTGAATTGCGGCTGCGGATTGCTGGCCGGGGCTTTTTCGCATTGGCTCAGGCGCTTCGGCGGCTTTGTCAACAAGCTGGTTGCACTGGTCTTCGGCGGTCTTGCCGCAAGACTGGTCTGGAATGGAGGAGGCGTCCGTGGCCGAATTTCCAACCCAGGCGCGCGTGGTGATCATCGGCGGCGGAGCCGTCGGCGTCTCCACGCTGTATCATCTCGCCAAGGCCGGCTGGACCGATTGCGTTTTGCTGGAGAAGAACGAACTGACCTCCGGCTCGACCTGGCATGCCGCAGGCAATGTGCCGACCTTCTCCACCTCGTGGTCGGTCATGAACATGCAGCGCTATTCGGCCGAGCTTTATCGCGGGCTGGCGCAGGCGGTCGACTATCCGATGAACTACCACGTCACCGGATCGGTGCGGCTGGCGCACGGGCGCGAGCGCATGCGCGAATTCCACCGCGCGGCCGGCATGGGGCGCTACCAGGGCATGCCGATCGAGGTGATCGGGCCGGACGAAATCCGTTCCCGCTACCCGTTTCTCGAGACGCACGACCTTGAAGGCGCGCTCTACGATCCGAACGATGGCGACATCGACCCGGCGCAGCTGACGCAGGCGCTCGCCAAGGGCGCGCGCGATCTCGGCGCCACGATCCAACGCTTCTGCCCGGTAACCGGCGTGCGGCGCGAGAAGGGCGAATGGATCGTCTCGACGGCGAAGGGCGACATTCGCTGCGAGAAGGTGGTGAACGCCGCCGGCTACCGGGCGCGCGAGGTCGGCGCGATGTTTGGCCGCGACATCCCGATGGCGGTGATGAGCCACCAGTACATACTGTTCGACGAGATCCCCGAACTGAAAGCCTGGTCGGAGGCGGAAGGACGCAAGCTGCCGCTGCTGCGCGACGTCGATTCCTCCTATTACCTGCGCCAGGAAAAGTACGGAATGAACCTCGGCCCCTACGAGCGCAATTGCCGCGCCCACTGGGTGGGCGACGACGACCCGATGCCGGCCGACTTCTCGTTCCAGCTTTTCCCGGATGATCTGGAACGGCTGGAATGGTACCTGAACGACGCGATCGCGCGGGTGCCGATCCTTGGCACGGCGGGCCTGTCAAAGGTCATCAACGGGCCGATCCCATACTGCCCGGACGGAAATCCGCTGATCGGGCCGATGCCGGGCGTCCCGGACGCCTATGAAGCCTGTGTCTTCACATTCGGCATCGCGCAGGCCGGCGGCGCGGGCAAGGTTGCGGCCGAATGGATCACCGAAGGCGCGACCGAATGGGACATGTGGTCGTGCGACCCGCGCCGATTCACCGCCTTTGCGGCCGAACCTGCCTATGCCCGCGATAAGGCGATCGAGGTTTATGGCCATGAGTACGCGATCCATTTTCCCCGCCACGCATGGCCGGCCGCGCGCGAGCGCAAGCACTCGGCAATTCACGACCGGGTGAAGGCGCTCGGCGCGGTGTTCGGAGCCTATAACGGCTGGGAGCGGGCGCTTTGGTATGCCGAACCGGGCGACGATACGTCGGAAGCGTCCACACAGACCTTCGACCGCGACGGACCGTGGCAAAGGCGCATCCGCGCCGAATGCATTGCGGTGCGCGATGCCGCCGGCATTCTCGACCTCCCCGGTTTCTCCCGCTACCGGGTGCAGGGCGAAGGCGCGCGCGCCTGGCTCGACGGGCTGATCACCGGCGTCGTGCCGAAGCCCGGCCGTATCGGCCTTGCCTATTTCGCCGACGAAAAGGGCCGCATTGTCACCGAAATGTCGGTGATGGCGATTGCCGAGGATTTCTTCTTCCTGATCACGGCTGCGACCGCGCAACTGCACGATCTGGAATGGCTGCTGGCGCACCGGCCGAAGGAAAGCGCCATCGACATCAAGGATGTGACCGAGGCGTTCTCCTGCCAGATCCTGACCGGCCCGGCCTCGCGCGCGATCCTTGCCGCAGTGTGCGACGCCGATCTGACGCAGCCTTGGCTTACCCACCAGACGACGCAGATTGCCGGGAGCTACTGCCAGTTGGTTCGGGTGTCGTTCGCCGGTGAACTCGGCTGGGAGATCCACACCAAGACGGACGACACTGCAACAATCTTCGACGCTGTGTGGCAGGCAGGGCAAGGCCACGGCTTGACGCCCTTCGGCATGTTTGCGCTCGATTCACTACGGCTGGAAAAGGGTTACCGCGCCTGGAAGGGCGACCTTTCGACCGATTACACCATCCTGCAGGGCGGGCTTGAGCGTTTCGTGAAGTGGGAAAAGCCGGATTTCCTGGGCAAGGCGGCGCTTGCGGCGGAAAAGCAGCGCGGTGTGACAAAGACCTTCGTATGGCTCATCGTCGATGCCGGCGATTGCGACGCACCTTACATGTCGACGCTGTGGAAGGATGGGGCCGTCGTTGGCGAAACCACGTCGGGCGGTTGGGGGCATCGCGTCGATCAATCGATTGCGCTCGGCATGCTGCGCACCGATCTCGCGGTCGCGGGAACGGAGATCGAGGTCGAGATCTTCGGCGAGCGCCGTCGCGCCGTGGTGCAGGACGGGCAGGCGATCTGGGATCCCAAAAACGAGAGGATCAGGGCGTGACTTCCGCCAAGGGCGCTGCCCGCATCACCCTCACCGATGGCGGCATGGGGCAGGAATTGCTTCATCGCACCGGCGCGACGCCGACGCCGCTTTGGTCGGCGCAGGCGTTGATCGATCATCCCGATGTCGTACGCGGCTTGCATCTCGATTTCATCACGGCTGGCGCACGGGTGATCACGCTGAACACCTATGCGGCGACGCCGGAGCGATTGGCGCGCGAAGGCGTCGGCGAAATGTTCGACACGCTGCAGGACCGCGCCATGGATGCCGCTGAAACAGCACGGGACGAGGCTGGCGTGAGCGATGTGGCGATCGCCGGCTGCCTGCCGCCGCTGTTCGGCTCCTATGCGCCGGCGCTCACCATCCCGTTCGACGAGGCTCTCGGCTACTACAGGCAGGTCGTCGCCAAGGAGACTGATCGCGTCGACCTCTTCCTGTGCGAGACGATGGCGAGCGCTGAAGAGGCTTTGTGCGCGGCGACGGCAGCCTGCGAAAGCGGCAAGCCGGTCTGGCTGTCGTGGACGCTGGACGACAAGAATCCGGCGACGCTTCGCAGCGGCGAGGCGCTGGGCGAGGCTGCGGGGAAGATCGCACACCTCCCGGTCGCAGCAAGGCTGGTCAACTGCTCGGTTCCGGAGGCGTTTGACGCCTCGATTGCCGATCTGGTTTCGCTTGGCGGGCGCGTCGGCGCCTATGCCAACGGCTTCCATTCGATCGATCTGTTGAAGCATGGCGGCACCGTCGACGTGCTCGATCATCGCCATGACCTCGGACCTGAGGAATACGCCAACCATGCGATGCGTTGGGTCGAGGCCGGCGCGACAATCGTTGGCGGTTGCTGCGAGATCGGCCCGGCGCATATCGCGCATCTGAAACACCGGCTGGAAGCGGCCGGTCATGTGATTGCGGGAGCCTTCGATGCCTGAGATATCGCGGCGCGCCAGCAACATTACGCCCTCCGGCAAGGACGGCTGGGAGGTCTATTTCGCCGCGCTGTCGCGTGTCCAGAAGGGCGAGGACATCATCCTGCTTGGCGCAGGCGACCATGATTTCGACACGCCGCAGGAGACGGTCGAGGCGGCGGTGCGGCTCGTGCGCGCGGGCCATCACCACTACACGCAGCTTTCCGGCCTGCCGGCATTGCGCGCAGCCATGGCGAAGGTGACGCACCTCTCCTCGCTGTTTCCCGCCCTCCGGGTTGTGCGCGCAGCCGGGGTGAGGGTGACGAACCCCGCGCCGGGCGCGCGGGCAACCGCCGAGAACGCGATCGCGACCATTGGCGGCCAGGCGGCGCTGTTTGCCGCCGCGCACGCGACGCTCGATGCCGGCGACCACGCCATCGTGGTCGGGCCTTATTACGCGACCTATCCCGGCGTTTTCCGCGCGCAGAATGTCGGGTTCACGGTGGTTGAGGCGCATGCTGCCGACGGTTTCCAGCCGCACGCCGACGAAATCGCCAAGGCGGTGCGGCCGAACACGAAAGCCATCCTGATCAACTCGCCGAACAATCCGACGGGGGCGGTCTACAGCCGCGCAACGCTGCAGGGCATTGCCGATCTTTGTATCGCGCGCGACCTGTGGCTGATTTCGGACGAGGTTTACTGGACGCTGACCGGCGAGACGCCGCACATCTCGCCGCGCGGCCTGCCCGGAATGGCGGAACGCACGCTGGTCGTGAATTCGCTCTCCAAGAGCCACGGCATGACCGGCTGGCGCATCGGCTGGCTGGCCGGGCCGAAAGACCTGATCGCCACACTGAACAGCCTGAACCTCGTCGTGACCTATGGCCTGCCGGATTTCGTCAGCCGCGCGGCGATCGAGGCGCTCGAGAATCGCTGGGGCGTCGATGACATCGCCGGCATCTATGCGCGCCGCCGGGCCATTGCCCGCGAAGCGCTGGAAGGCCAGAACGCGATTGCGCTGCGCGGTTCGGAAGGCGGCATGTACGCGATGATCGACGTCAGCGAAATCAGCGCCGATGGCGAGCGCTTCGCCTGGGATTTCCTCGATGCGGAGAAGGTCTGCATCATGCCGGGCGAGAGTTTCGGCGAGGCGGCGGCCGGGCATGTGCGCGTCAGCCTTTGCGCCTCCGACGACCAGTTGCGCGAGGCGTTTTCGCGCCTGCGTCGTTTCGTTTCTTCAAGGATTGAAACCGGGGGCGTTTCATGAGCGGCATTCCGTCGAAAGCGCGGGCGGTCATCATCGGCGGCGGGGTGTCGGGCTGTTCCGTCGCCTATCATCTGGCCAAGCTCGGCTGGACAGATGTCGTGCTGCTGGAACGCAAGCAGTTGACTTGCGGCACGACCTGGCACGCCGCCGGGCTGATCGGCCAGTTGCGGGCATCCGCCAACATGACGCGGCTGGCGAAATATACCGCCGATCTCTACGTGCGGCTGGAAGCCGAGACCGGCGTCGCGACCGGCATGCGCTCCACCGGCTCGATCTCGCTGGCGCTCACCGCCGAGCGCAAGGAGGAACTGTACCGCAGCGCCTCGATGGCGCGGGCCTACGGGGTTGCGGTTGAGGAAATCTCGCTTGCAGAGGCGAAGTCGCGTTACCCGCTGCTCAATGTCGATGACGCGGCGGGCGCTGTGTGGATCGAAAAGGACGGGCAGGCCGATCCGGCGAACATCACGCACGCGCTCGCCAAGGGCGCGCGGCAGCTTGGCGTGAAAATCTTTGAAGGCGCGAAGGTGACTGCGATCCACCGCGACCGCGGCGCAATCAGCGGCGTCACGGTGGAGGCGAACGGCGAGACGACGCGCATCGATACCGAACACGTGGTCAATTGCGCCGGCATGTGGGCGCACCAGCTTGGCGCCATGGCCGGCGTGCCGGTGCCGCTGCATGCCTGCGAACACTTCTACATCGTCACCGAACCGATCCCCGGCCTGCCGCAACTGCCGGTGCTGCGCGTGCCCGACGAATGCGCCTACTACAAGGAAGATGCAGGCAAGATCCTGCTCGGCGCCTTCGAGCCGGTCGCCAAGCCCTGGGGCATGAACGGCATCCCGGAGGATTTCTGCTTCGACCAGTTGCCGGAGGATTTCGACCATTTCGAGCCGATCCTCGCCGATGCGGTGAAGCGCATGCCGATCCTGGCCGAAACCGGCATTCACACCTTCTTCAACGGGCCGGAAAGCTTCACGCCCGACGACCGCTACTATCTCGGCGAATCGGCGCAGACCAAGGGCTTCTGGCTCGCCTGCGGCTACAACTCGATCGGCATCCAGTCTTCCGGCGGGGCAGGGATGGCGCTGGCGCAATGGATGCAGGACGGCGAGCCGCCCTTCGATCTTTGGGATGTCGACCATCGCCGCGTGCAGCCGTTCCAGGCCAACAAGAGCTACCTCTACGCCCGCTCCACCGAGACGCTCGGCCTGCTCTACGCCGACCATTTTCCCTTCCGCCAGATGGCGACGGCGCGCGGCGTGCGGCGTTCGCCGCTGCACGAGCACCTGAAGGCGCGTGGCGCAGTTTTCGGCGAGGTGGCGGGCTGGGAGCGCGCCAACTGGTTTGCCACCGACGGGCAGGAGCGGCAGTACCGCTACTCCTGGAAACGGCAGAACTGGTTCGACAACCAGCGCGCCGAGCACATGGCCGTGCGCACCGGCGTCGGGCTGTTCGACATGACCTCGTTTGGCAAGATCCGCGTGGAAGGACGCGACGCCTGCGCCTTCCTCAACCATCTTTGCGCCAACGAGATGGACGTGGAACCCGGCCGCATCGTCTATACGCAGATGCTGAACGGGCGAGGCGGCATCGAAAGCGACCTGACGGTGACGCGGCTTTCCGAAACCGCATTCATGCTGGTGGTGCCGGGCGCGACGCTGCAACGCGATCTCGCCTGGCTGAGACGCCATGTCGGCGACCGTTTCGCCGTCATCACGGATGTCACGGCGTCCGAAAGCGTGCTCTGCCTGATGGGGCCGAAGGCGCGCGACGTGCTGGCGGGCTGTTCGCCGAACGATTTCTCCAACACAGTCCATCCTTTCGGGACGATGCGCGAGGTCGAGATCGGCATGGGCATCGCGCGGGCGCACCGCGTCACCTATGTCGGCGAACTCGGCTGGGAGATATACGTCTCCACCGACATGGCGGCGCATGTGTTCGAGGCGCTCGAAGATGCGGGTTCGGCGCACGGGCTGAAGCTCTGCGGCCTGCACACGCTCGATTCATGCCGCATCGAAAAAGCCTTCCGGCATTTCGGCCATGACATTTCCGACGAGGATCACGTGCTGGAGGCCGGGCTTGGCTTTGCGGTAAAAACGGCCAAGGGCGATTTCCTCGGCCGCGACGCCGTGCTGCGCAAGCGCGATTCCGGTCTTGAAAGGCGGATAATGCAGTTCAGGCTGAAAGACCCCGAACCGCTGCTCTACCATCACGAACCGCTGGTGCGCGACGGCCGGATCGTCTCCTATGTCACCTCCGGGAACTACGGCCACTTCCTAGGCGGCGCGATCGGCATGGGCTATGCGCCTTGCAAGGGCGAGAGCACGGGCGATTTGCTGGCCTCGTCCTGGGAGATCGAGATCGCCGGCGAGCGTTTTGCGGCCGAGGCTTCGCTTGCGCCGCTATACGATCCGAAAGCGGAACGGGTGCGGATGTGATGAAGCACCGGAAAAACGGCGAAGCGGCCGACTTACCCCCACCCCTGACCCCTCCCCTCAAGGGGGAGGGGAACGCCGGCACATCGCAATGCGGCAAAGGCGAGCTCGCTGGTTTCCATCGCCCCGTTTTCCCGACCTCGCAGTCCCCCTCCCCCTTGAGGGGAGGGGTCAGGGGTGGGGGTAACAACCTTGCGAAGGGAGCACCGCGTCCATGACCAGCCTTGCCGCACACCACCAGACTTTCCACGATCTTCACCAGTCCGGCTGTTTCGTCATTCCGAACCCGTGGGACATCGGCTCTGCCCGCATGATGGCGGCGCTCGGCGCGAAGGCGCTAGCAACGACATCGGCAGGCTTCGCCTTCACGCTCGGGCGCGGCGATGGCGGTACGGTCACCCGTGACGAAGCGCTGGCGCATGCGCAAGCCATTGTCGCCGCCACGCCGCTGCCGGTCTCCGGCGATTTCGAGAACGGTTTTGCCGACAATCCGGACGGCGTTGCCGAGACGGTGCGTCTCGCCGGCGAGGTCGGGCTTTCCGGCTGCTCGATCGAGGACACAAGCATGGTCGACGGCAAACCGGCCTATGATTTCGATTTCGCGGTGGACCGCATCCGCGCTGCGGTTTCAGCGGCCCGTTCGCTTGGCCGGCCCTTCGTGCTGTGCGCCCGCGCCGACGGTGTGATGATTGGAACCTATGGAGTCGATGAGGCCTTGCGCCGGCTGAAGGCCTTCGAGGCAGCGGGCGCAGACCTGCTCTATGCGCCGGTGCTTCCGGACCTTTCTTCACTGGCGCGCATTTGCGCCTCCGTCACCAAACCGGTCAACGCGCTTGCCGCCGGACCGCTTGCCGCACACAGCGTCGCCGAGATGGCGGGGGCTGGGGCGCGCCGCATCTCGGTTGGATCGCAAGTGGCGCGACTGGCGCACCGCGCCATCCACGACAGCGTGCGGGCCATGCTTGACGAGGGATCGTTCGCCAGTTTCGCCAATGCGATGTCCGGTGGGAAGGTCGATGCGCTGCTCAAGGCGGGCGCAGATCCGCTGATTGAAACGTGAAACAGCTAAAGCAATCTCCCTTTGGAGCCACTCGCCATGAGCGACACCCTGCAAGAAGAAAATGCCCGCACCCGTGTCAGCCGTCCCGGCGGGAGGGCGGCCCGTGTCGCCGCGCGCGCGGCGCCGCTGGCTGAAAACCTGCGCCCCGTTCGCGCCGGCCTCGTCGGCGGGCAGTACAAGCCGCTGAGCGACGCCGACGTGCTGCGCATCCATGAGGCAGCGCTGACCGCATGCGAGGAGATCGGCTTCGCCGACGCCCCGCCTACCGGCATCGAGGCGCTGACCGGCGTCGGCGCCATTCTCGGCGATGACGGGCGCATCCGCATTCCCCGCGCGCTGATCGAGGACATGCTGGCGGTCGCCGCGCGCGACATCACACTGCACGGGCGCGAGCCGAAGCACGACCTGCTGCTCTCGGGCAATCGGGTGCATTTCGGCACCGCGGGCGCGGCGGTGCATCTGGTCGACGTGGAAAAGCGCGAGTACCGCGAGTCGACGGTCCAGGATCTCTACGACGCGGCGCGCATTGCGCACACGCTCGACAATGTGCATTTCTTCCAGCGCTGCATGGTGTGCCGCGACATCCCCGACAATTTCGAGATGGACCTCAACACCATCTATGCCTGCTGCGCCGGCACCACCAAACATGTCGGCGTGTCGTTCACCCAGCCTTCGCACATGGAGGGCGCGTTCGAGCTTATCCATGCGATCGCCGGCGGCGAAGGCGCGTGGCGGGCGCGGCCGTTCATTTCAAACTCCAATTGCTTTGTCGTGCCGCCGATGAAATTCGCGACTGAATCCTGCCAGGTGATGGAAGCGTGCATTCGCGGCGGCATGCCGGTGCTGCTGCTCTCCGCCGGGCAGGCGGGAGCGACCGCGCCTGCGCCGCTGGCGGCGGCGATCGTGCAGGCGGTGGCCGAGTGTCTCGCCGGCGTCGTCTATGTCAACGCGATCGCGCCCGGACATCCGGCGATCTTCGGCACCTGGCCGTTCGTCTCGGACCTGCGCACCGGCGCGATGTCCGGCGGATCGGGCGAGCAAGCGCTGCTGACGGCCGGCTGCGCGCAGATGCATCATTTCTACGGTCTACCCGGCGGCGCGGCGGCGGGCATGGCCGATTCGAAGCTGCCCGACATGCAGGCCGGTTGGGAACAATCGATCTCCAATGTCATGGCGGGCCTCGCCGGGCTGAACATGATCTACGAGTCGGTCGGCATGCACGCCTCGCTGCTCGGCTTCTGCCATGAATCGCTGATCCTCGGCGACGACATGCTGGGCCAGGTGCTGCGCTGCGTGCGCGGCATCGAGGTCAATGACGAGACGCTTGGGCTGGAAACGATGCGGCAGGTCTGCCTGCAAGGCCCAGGTCACTATCTCGGCCACAACCAGACACTCTCGGTGATGCAGACGGAATACATCTATCCGCGCTGCGGCGACCGTTCGAGCCCGAAGGAATGGGTGGAGCGCGGCCGGCCCGACCTGCTCGAGCGGGCCATCGGCGTCAAGCGCCGCATCCTCGATGCAGACGGCCCGAACTTCATCGATCCGGCTGCGGATGCCGAAATCCGAAAGACGTTCAGGATTCACCTGCCGGGTTGAGACAGGCGGTTACGCCGTGCCAGCAGAACGATCGGCTTGCGCGGTGCCCGACCCGTGATGAAAGTATCTCAAAAAGCAACCCCGCCAATGCAGACGCAAGGCGGGGTTTCTTCATTGCAGATCCGCAACAGCGACACGGTACGCCGCCGTCGCAGCGAACGGATCAAACCGAATAGTACATGTCGAATTCGACCGGGTGCGGCGTCATTTCGAACCGCATCACTTCATGCATCTTCAGGTCGATGTAGGAGTCGATCTGGTCGTCGTCGAACACGCCGCCGGCCTTGAGGTAGTCGCGGTCCTTGTCGAGGCTGGAAAGTGCTTCGCGCAGCGAGCCGCAGACGGTCGGAATCTTCTTCAGTTCCTTCGGCGGGAGATCGTAGAGGTCCTTGTCCATCGGCTTGCCGGGATGGATCTTGTTCTTGATGCCGTCGAGGCCGGCCATCAGCATTGCCGCGAAAGCGAGATACGGGTTCGCGCCCGGATCGGGGAAGCGCACTTCCACGCGCTTGGCTTTCGGCGACTGGCCGAACGGAATGCGGCAGGAAGCAGAGCGGTTGCGGGCGGAATAGGCCAGCAACACCGGGGCTTCATAGCCCGGCACCAGACGCTTGTAGGAGTTGGTCAGCGGGTTGGTGAAGGCGTTGATCGACTTGGCGTGCTTGATGATGCCGCCGATATAGTAGAGGCAGCTTTCCGACAGGCCCGCATACTCATCGCCCGCAAAGGTCGGCTTGCCGTTCGACCAGATCGACTGGTGGACGTGCATCCCTGAACCGTTGTCGCCGAAAATCGGCTTCGGCATGAACGTCGCCGTCTTGCCGTAGGCGTTCGCGACTTGATGGATCACGTACTTGTAGATCTGCATCTTGTCGGCGTTGCGCACCAGCGTGTCGAACTTCATGCCGAGTTCGTGCTGGGCGGCGGCCACTTCATGGTGATGCTTCTCGACAATGACGCCCATTTCGGCCATCACGGTCAGCATCTCGGAGCGCATGTCCTGGCAGCTGTCGACCGGCGGGACCGGGAAGTAACCGCCCTTGACGCGCGGGCGATGGCCGAGGTTGCCTGTCTCGTAATCCGTGTCGTCATTCGACGGCAACTCGGAGGAGTCCAGCTTGAAGCCGGTGTTGTACGGATCGGCCTTGTACTTGACGTCGTCGAAAACGAAGAACTCGGCCTCAGGACCGAAATAGGCCGTGTCGCCGAAGCCGCCGGACTTCACATAGGCCTCGGCGCGCTTCGCTGTCATGCGCGGGTCGCGGTTGTAGCCTTCGCCGGAAATCGGGTCGAGGATGTCGCAGAAGATCGCCATCGTCGACTGCGCGAAGAAGGGATCCATGTGCGCGGTTTCGGTGTCGGGCATCAACACCATGTCGGATTCATTGATCGCCTTCCAGCCGGCAATCGACGAGCCGTCGAACATCACGCCATCGGCGAACATGTCCTCATCGACGACGGACACATCCATTGTCAGATGCTGCATCTTGCCCTTGGTGTCGGAAAAACGCAGATCGACGTATTTCACGTCCTTGTCCCTGATCTGCTTCAGAAGGTCATTGGCGCTCGTCATGTGTGCTTCCCTTTTGGACGATGCTTCGGTTCTTGGTTGAGCCTGGTGGCGTTCAAACCGCGTCGTTACCGGTTTCGCCGGTGCGGATGCGGATCACTTCCTCGATGTTGGAGACAAAAATCTTGCCATCGCCGATGCGCCCTGTCTGGGCAGCGTTGCGAATTGCCTCCAGCGCGGCATCCACGCTTTCGTCGGGCAGCACCACCTCCACCTTCACTTTCGGCAGGAAATCGACAACGTACTCAGCGCCGCGATAGAGTTCGGTATGCCCTTTCTGGCGACCGAAACCCTTTGCTTCCGTGACGGTGATGCCTTGCAATCCCACTTCCTGAAGCGCTTCCTTCACTTCGTCGAGCTTGAACGGCTTGATGATGGCTTCGATCTTCTTCATCGCGGGAGGACTCCGTTTTCGCGCCCTAACCTTGCGGCTGGCTCGCCTTCGTTCAAGCAGGTTCCGTGCCAGACTTGCTTTTTGCCTGAAAATACGCCGGGCGCAACGCGCAAAGGCGCCTGGCGATGCTGGATTCGCATTATGTTCCATGCGAATTTGCACAGATGCGGGTATTCTGGAATGGATTTGCAAAGAACGCCAGTAACGCGCCATATCAGCAACGGCGGATCTTAACGTCGCAGTGATAAAAATATAGGCATGATGCACAAAAAGTAGGCAGGCAGTTGACGAATGGTTGATAAACACACCGGCGATGTGCTGCTGACCATCGCCGAGATGACGCGCGCAGAACGCTATGCCGTGGAGACGGGGGCGGTCGCGTCGTCATTCGACCTGATGGGCCATGCGGCCGCCGGGGTCGGTGACGCGTTTCTGCAGCATTTCGGTGACGCTTGTCGTGCCGTGGTGTTGTGCGGACCCGGAAACAATGGCGGTGACGGCTACGCGGCTGCGGCCTTTCTGCGCGCGCGCGGCGTGAATGTTGTGGTGCATGCTTTCGGTGAGCCAAAGCCGCAGAGCGATGCGGCTCGAGCGCAAGGATTGTGGCAGGGGCCGGTCGCGCCGCCCGCCGATCTGGCGCTCTGCGCGGGGGATGTTGTCATTGACGCGATGCTCGGCGCGGGTCTCGACCGGGAAATTGGCGGCGTGATCGCCGAAACGATCGCCCTGGTCAATGCGTCCAATGTCCCCGTCCTTGCGGTCGATCTTCCCTCGGGTGTCAACGGCGACAGCGGGCAAGCGATGGGTGTTTCGATCCGCGCGACGCGCACAGTGACATTTTTTACGCGCAAGCCCGGCCACCTGCTGTATCCCGGACGTACCCTGTGCGGACAGGTCGATGTCGCTGACATCGGCGTTCCTATTGCCGCGCTCTCAGCCATCCAACCGCGGTGTCGCGCCAATGCGCCGTCGTGGTGGAGGGCGCATCTGCCACGCGCTGCCTTCGATACGCACAAATACACGCGTGGCGCGGTCGTGGTGTTTTCCGGCGGGGCATCGTCGACCGGCGCGGCTCGGCTTGCCGCGACGGCCGCCGGGCGTGCCGGGGCAGGGGCGGTCACGGTGCTGTCGCCGCCGTCTGCGGTGCTGGTGAACGCCGCGCACCTGACCTCGATCATGGTGCGAAGAATCGACGATGTTGCGCGAGCCGGGGCTTTTTTTGCGGCCGGCAAACATGCCTGTGCGGTGATAGGGCCAGGCTTCGGCGTTTCGGAGCATCTGCGTGACCATGTTCTGGCGCTGCTTGCTGCGTCCGATGCCGGCGGGCGCGGACTGAAGGCCGTCGTGCTCGACGCTGACGCATTGACCGTGTTTGCCGGGCCGACGGGTTCTGCTGACGCCTCCACCTCTGGCGTTCATGCCGCCTTTGCGGAAGGCGAAGAAATCGGCGTTGCCATATCGCCGTCCGTCGGCGATGAAGTGGCAGACGAAGCGACCGGAAGGCCGCTGGCTCCCGGTCATCTCCTGTTCTCCGCAATCGCCGCGTCTGCCAAGGCGGTTGTCATGACGCCGCATGAGGGCGAGTTTGCGCGGCTTTTCCCCGATCTTGCCGCCGACAATATGCTGTCCAGACTTGAACGAGCGCTGACTGCAGCCAGACGCTCCGGCGCGATCGTCGCCTACAAAGGGCCGGATACGGTGATTGCCGCGCCGGACGGGCGAGCTGTGATCAACGCCAACGGCACGCCGCTGCTCGCCACCGCTGGCTCCGGCGACGTTCTGGCGGGCCTGATGGCGGGATTGCTGGCGCAGGGCATGCCCGGCTTCGAGGCGGCTTGCGCCGCTGTCTGGGCGCATGGCGAGGCCGCGCGCGCCTTCGGACCGGGCTTGATTGCCGAAGATCTGCCGCTTGGCGCGGCGCAGGCGCTGGGTGGGTTGGCGTGAAAGCTGCGAATGCGCCGACATGCGCATGCGTCACAGGCGGTCAGCGCTCGTAGCGCCTCGCCTGATGCTTTTCGTGTCTCACCTGTACCAGAGCGAATACGGAAGACAACACCCAATAGCTCAGGCCAGCAGCGATCAGCATCTCGAAGACGCGAAAATCTCGCTTGCCGATGATCTGCGCCGTCTTGGTCAGTTCCCATACGCCCATGACCGAAACCAGCGAGGAATCCTTCAGCATGGCGATGAACTGGTTGCCGGTGGGCGGCACGATCAGGCGCATCGCCTGCGGAAAGATGATCTTGCGGAAGGTCAAACCGCGCGGCAAGCCGAGCGCCTTGGCCGCATCGTGCTGACCGTACGGCACACCCTGGATACCGGCGCGGAAAATCTCGGCCATGTAAGCGCCGTAGCACAATGACAGGGCAAGGATGCCGGAAGGCACTGCATCCATGGCGAATTGTGCGCCGAGTTGCGGCAGGCCGATGTAGATCAGGTAGACCTGCAACAGCAAAGGGGTTCCGCGAAAGAACGAGGTGTAGAAGGTGGAAAGCGCAAAAGCTGGCCCGGATTGCGACAGGCGACCGAGTGCGGCCAGCATGGCGAAACAACAGGCAATCAGAATCGAGATCAGCGAGACATACAGCGTCGTCACCGCACCGGTGGTGACGAGGTAGGCGAGGTTGGTTTGCCCGTCCTGGCTCTGCTGGAACCAGATGCCGAGATCGCGGCCAAAGCCGTTGATGAACGCCGCAAACAGCAGGGCAAGTTCGGCCCAGACCAGGATGACCTGGGCGCGAAACGGCAACAGCCGGATCGCCACAACATTGGCCATCACGAGGAATGCAAGCAGCACGCCGACAACGATGTGCATCGCCCATCCCGGCTCACCGCCCGGCGCAACAGAAGCGCCGAGCAGCGGTTGGAACAGGCCGCCAACGCGTGTTCCTGCCAGCGTGAGGGCAGAAAAGACCACGCAGAGGATGGCGAACCCTGTCGCCTCCGTCGCGCCGATCCGCAGCTTGTCGCGAAAGGGTATCGCCTCAAGCTGCGGCCTTGGCGTTTCGATCGCGCTCATGCGCGTCGGTTTCCTACTTGGCGCCAGCGACCGAGGTGAGATCGGCGCCGTACCATTTCTGTGACAGCGCGGTCAGCGTGCCATCGTCGTGCATCGCCTTGACGATCTCGGCGATCTTGGCGTCGAAATCGGCGTCGCCCTTGTCGGTCGCAACCGCCAGCGGCTCATAGAAGGCCGGATCGCCGACGACCTTCATCGGATAGCCGTTCTTGATCGCCTCGTTGATGGTCGGCAAGGCCGAGAACACCGCGTCGATGCGCACGCCATCGCCAAGGCGCAGATCGTCATAGGCGTTAGTGTCGGTGTCGTAGGTTTTGATCTCGCCGGCGGTGACCTGGTATTCGAACGGCGGCACGCCCTCGGCGTCGATCACGAGGTTCTTCATCAGATAGGCGTCATAGGTGCAGCCGCCGCAGGAGCCGATCACCTTGCCATTCAGATCGGCGATGGCTGCGACCTTGGAGTCCGTGTGCACGGCGAAAGACGCCGGGGTGTAGTAATAGATCGCCGGAAAGTTCAGCACCTGGGCGCGCTCCTTCGTCGGCGTCATCGAGCCGACCGACATGTCCCAGCGCCCGGACCAGCCACCGGCCGTGATCACATCCCAGCCCGGCGTGACGATCTTCAGTTCCACGCCCATCCGCTTGGCGATTTCCTTGCCGACATCGATGTCAAAACCGTCCATCTCGTTCTTGTCGTTGAGGAAGGATTGCGGCGGATACTCGGGATCCGACGACATCGTCAGCGCCTTGGCGTTCATCACCCGGTCCAGCGTTTCGCCCGCGAGCGCGGGCAGGGCGGACGTCAGCGCGAAGGCCGAAACAAGAGCGGCAAGCATGATTTTCATTCTGGAACTCCTCCGGATGCAAAGACTTTGAGTTTGCAAGTTAGCAGAATGAGGTGGATGCGCCAGAGCCTAATTGCGAGGCAAAGACTGCTCGTTTTGGACAGCCGTCCGGGCGCGTTCCTTTGCCTCCACCCACAAGGCTTCCATCTCGTCCAGCGTCGCATCGGCAGGTGTGCGGCCCTGTTCGGACAGACGCCTTTCGATATGGGCGAAGCGGCGGGAGAACTTCGCATTGGTCGCCGCCAGCGCCGGTTCGGGATCGATGCCGAGGTGGCGGCCAAGATTGACCAGCGCAAACACCAGGTCGCCGAATTCCTCGCGCAACGCCGCCTCGTCGCCGTCGTTCATGGCATCCGCCAGTTCGTCGATCTCCTCGCGGATCTTGTCGAGGATCGGCGGCGCCTCGGACCAGTCAAAACCGACAGTCGCAGCCTTCTGCTGCAACTTGAGCGCACGCGTAAGCGCGGGCAGGGCAGGGGGGACGCTGTCGAGCAGGCCCTTCGGCGTTTCGGCCGGCAATCCGGCGGCCGTGCGCCGCGCGGCGCGTTCAGCCTTCTCCTCCGCCTTGATGCGCTCCCAGGCGCCCTTCGCCATGCCGGCGGTGCGCGCCTGCTCATTGCCGAACACATGCGGATGGCGGCGGATCATCTTTGTCGTGATGCCTTCGACCACGTCTTGGAAGGAGAACGCGCCTTCCTCCTCGCCCATCCGCGCGTGGTAGACCACTTGCAACAGCAGGTCGCCAAGTTCCTCGCGCAGGTCGCCAAGGTCGCCGCGCTCGATGGCGTCGGCGACTTCATAGGCCTCCTCGATCGTATAGGGCGCTATCGTCTCGAAGGTCTGCTCGACATCCCACGGGCAGCCGCCCACCGGCGCGCGCAACGCCGCCATGATCTCGATCAGCCGGGAAATGTCACGGGAGGGTTTCATTCGGCCTGGACGACAGCAGAGTGCCAGTTAAGGAAAAAGGTACGTCGAGCGCGCTCAAAATATCCGGTGGCCGACAGAGAACTGACAGAGTGGGCGCATGCGTTGGCGACACGGGGATTTTCCCTCCCCCTTGAGGGGAGGGTGGCCGCGAAGCGGCCGGGTGGGGGTAACATCATATTGGATACGTTCAAACATATCGTGGCTGATTTACATAGTTGCCCCAGCATTTACCCCCACCCGGCCGCTTCGCGGCCACCCTCCCCTCAAGGAGGAGGGAAAATCCCCGCGACGCACGCCATTCAGACAAGCCGCCTTGTTCGATGTTCAATGCTTTAGACTGAGGTTACCCTTGGCACAATGGCAGGATTGCAGCGCTTGAAGCTGTCCGGCGACAAAACCTGCGGATTAACCTCAAAACAATCAGACTATGCAAAGGAGGGCTCGAAACGGAGGCTTTCGCCATGTCCGATTCCTTGCGGTTCTCGTTTCCGGGCGGTGCGCTCGGGCTGATCTCGGCTGTGCTCATCACAGGGATGGCTGGCTATTTTCTGATTCCCGCCGACTTCCGCCGCTCGCCCACCTTGGAATTGAAGGCGATGGTCGGCATGGCGCCGCGCTACGAGGTTGTCTACCGCGGCTGCGAAGAGGAGAATTTCACGCCGGACGTCAAGGGCTTCGCCAAGGCGTTCTTCAAGGGCCATTCACACCGCTTTTCGGCGGAGAACGACCGCGACGCCATCAGTTTCGCCACTTCGGCGCGGCCGCAATGCGAGATCGCGGCCCTGCACCAGATCGCCTGCCGGGAAGACGCCAACGACGTCGAGTTTTGTGATCGCCGCCGCATCCGCTGATGGAGCGGATGCCGGCCTGCGGAAATCGCTCAGGTGATCTGCGTCAGCAACTGGTCGACGCTGGCCTTGGCGTCACCATAGAACATGCGCGTGTTTTCCTTGTAGAACAGCGGGTTCTCGATGCCGGAATAGCCGGTGCCCTTGCCGCGCTTCGACACGATGACGTGCTTGGCCTTCCAGACTTCCAGCACCGGCATGCCTGCGATCGGCGAGTTCGGATCTTCCTGCGCCGCCGGATTGACGATGTCGTTGGAGCCGACGACAATAACCACATCCGTCTCCGGAAAATCGGCGTTGATCTCGTCCGTCTCCAGCACGCTGTCGTAGGGCACCTTGGCTTCCGCCAGCAGCACGTTCATGTGGCCGGGCAGGCGGCCGGCAACCGGGTGGATGCCGAAGCGCACGTTCTTGCCGCGCGCGCGAAGGCGGCGTGTCAGTTCGGAAATCGGGTGCTGCGCCTGCGCCACCGCCATGCCGTAGCCCGGCACGATGATCACGCTGTCGGCGTCATCCAAGAGCGCGGCGACACCGTCGGCATCGATCGCAATCATCTCGCCCTCGATCGCCTGCGCCGGGCCGGTAGTATTGCCGAAGCCGCCCAGGATGACGCTGATGAACGAGCGGTTCATCGCCTTGCACATGATGTAGCTGAGGATCGCACCGGACGAGCCCACCAGCGCACCGACGACGATCAGCAGGTCGTTTGAAAGGGAGAAGCCGATGGCGGCAGCCGCCCAGCCGGAATAGCTGTTCAGCATGGACACCACCACCGGCATGTCGGCGCCGCCGATGCCCATGATCAGGTGATAACCGATGAAGAAGGCGAGCAGGGTCATCAGGATCAGCGTCCAGGAACCCGCGCCGTACATGTAGGCGATCAGCAGCAACAGCGACAGGCCAGCGGCGCCCGCATTCAGCATGTGGCCACCGGGCAGCTTGGTCGCCGCGCTGGTCACGCGTCCGGCAAGCTTGCCATAGGCGATCACCGAACCGGTGAACGTGATCGCGCCGATGAAGACGCCGAGGAAAACCTCGATGCGCAAAACGGTGCGCTCCGCGGCGACCTTCTCCGCCACTTTCAGCGCAAAGCCGTGCCAATCGGCAAACAGTGCAGCCTGGCCGGCCTGTTCGGCACAGGCGACAGCGCTCAGCCCCTCATCGCAACGCGCGATGCCGGCGGCTGTCATGGTGGAGATCAGCCGGCCGAGCTCGATATCGGCGTTGAAGCCGATGAACACCGCGGCCAAGCCGACGAGGCTGTGCATCGCGGCGACCAGTTGCGGCATCTCGGTCATTTGCACGCGGTTTGCGACAACCCAGCCGATCGCGCCGCCAAGGGCGATCAGCACGATCGAGACATACCAGTTGCCGGAGCCGGGGCCAAGCAGGGTGGCGATGACGGCAAGCGCCATGCCGGCCATGCCGTACCACACGGCGCGCTTGGCGCTTTCCTGGCCGGACAGACCGCCAAGGCTGAGGATGAACAGGATGGCGGCAACCACATAGGCTGCGGTGGTGAAACCGTATTCCATTGCAGCTGTCCCCTCAGGATTTCTGGAACATGGCGAGCATCCTGCGGGTAACCAGGAAGCCGCCGAAGATGTTGATGCCCGCCATGAACACCGAAAGGGCCGCAAGCAGGATCACCAGGGATGAGCCGGTGTCGATCTGCATCAGCGCGCCGAGAATGATGATCGACGAAATGGCGTTGGTGATCGCCATCAGCGGCGTGTGCAGGCTGTGGCTGACATTCCAGATGACCTGGAAGCCGACGAACACGGCAAGCGCAAACACGATGAAATGCTGCATGAAGCTTGGCGGCGCAACGAGGCCGGCCAACAGCAGCAGGAAACCGCCGACAACGAGCAGCGTCGCCTGCGAGCGGGTCTGCGCCTTGAAGGCCGCGAGTTCCGCCGCCCGCTTCTCTTCCGCCGTCGGCTCCTTCGGCTTCGGCGCGGCCTTGGCAATCGCCTGGATCTTCGGCGGCGGCGGCGGGAAGGTGATCGCGCCTTCCTTCACCACGGTTGCGCCGCGAATGACATCGTCCTCCATGTTGATGACCGGCACGCCGTCCTTCTTCGGCGTCAGGTCGTCCATCATGTGGCGGATGTTGGTGGCGTAGAGCGTGGAGGATTGCGCCGCCATGCGGCTCGGGAAATCGGTGTAGCCGATGATGGTGACGCCGTTTTCGGTGACGATCTTTTCGTCGGGCACCGTCAGGTCGCAATTGCCGCCGCGCTCGGCGGCGAGATCGACCACCACGGAGCCGGCCTTCATGGCCTTCACCATGTCCTCAAGCCAGAGCTTGGGGGCAGGGCGGCCGGGGATCAGCGCCGTGGTGATGACGATATCCATCTGCGGGGCGAGTTCGCGAAACTTCGCCAGTTGCTTCTCGCGGAATTCCGGCGAAGACGGCGCAGCATAGCCGCCGGTCGCCGCGCCATCCTGAGCCTGTTCGGCGAAATCGAGGAACACGAACTGCGCACCCATCGATTCGATCTGTTCGGCGACTTCCGGCCGCACGTCGAAGGCGTATGTGATCGCGCCGAGCGAAACCGCCGTGCCGATAGCCGCGAGACCCGCGACGCCCGCGCCGACCACCAGCACCTTGGCCGGCGGAACCTTGCCGGCGGCCGTGATCTGGCCGGTGAAGAAACGGCCGAAATTGTTGCCGGCCTCGATCACAGCGCGATAGCCGGCGATGTTGGCCATCGAAGACAGCGCGTCCATCTTCTGGGCGCGGCTGATGCGCGGCACCATGTCCATGGCAATCGCGTTGACGCCGCGACCCTTCAGCGTCTCCATCAGTTCGGCGTTCTGGGCCGGCCAGATGAAGCTGATCAGCGTCTGGCCGGAGCGCATCAGGCCGATCTCGCTTTCCTCCGGCGCCCGAACCTTCGCCACGATGTCGGCAGAAGCATAGAGCGCCGAGGCGTCGGCGACGACCTCGACGCCGGCGGCGCGGTAATCGTCATCGGAAAAGCGTGCGCCGGCGCCGGCGCCGCTCTCCACCACACTGTCGTAGCCGAGCTTTTTAAGCACCGTAGCGCTCTGCGGCGTCAGCGCGACACGCAGTTCGCCTTCGACGATTTCCTTCGGCGCGCCGATCTTCATCGCATGCCCCCTGTGAATGCCGGTTGATCCGCGCTTCAAAACAGAACTGGGGTTCTTTCGCAATGGCGAAAAGGACGCGGGCCTGCCCGTTTTGCGTCATGGCCGGTTCTCGAAGCGCCATGCTGCGACTGCGAACAAGGCTTGAAAATCGCGGCGGATGCTGTACCGCTCGACCACGACCTGCGCACCTCTTCAGGGTGGCGAAACGCGAGGGGAAACGATGGCAAGCAAGACTTATGACAACGCGGTCAGGGCGCTCGACGGGCTGCTGTTCGACGGCATGACGATCGCCGCCGGCGGATTTGGCCTGTGCGGCATTCCCGAAAACCTGATCCTGGCGATCCGCGACAGCGGCGTGAAGAACCTGACGATCGTCTCCAACAACTGCGGCGTCGATCATTTCGGCCTCGGCTTCCTGCTCGATACCCGCCAGATCAGGAAGATGGTCTCGTCCTATGTTGGCGAGAACGACGAATTCATGCGCCAGTATCTCGCCGGCGAACTGGAAATCGAGTTCAATCCGCAGGGAACGCTGGCCGAACGGCTGCGCGCCGGCGGGGCAGGGATCGCGGGCTTCTACACCAAGACCGGCGTCGGCACGGCGGTGGCCGAAGGTAAGGAACACAAGGAGTTCGACGGCGAGACCTACATCCTGGAACGCGGCATCCGCACCGATCTCGCCATCGTCAAGGCCTGGAAGGGCGATGCACAGGGCAACCTGACATATCGCCGCACGGCGATGAACTTCAACCCGGAATGCGCCGCCGCCGGCAAGGTGACGGTCGCCGAGGTGGAGCAAATCGTTCCGGTCGGCACGCTCGACAAAATGGCGATCCACACGCCGGGCATTTTCGTCCAGCGCATCACCACCGGCTCGTTCGAGAAGCGCATCGAGAAGCGGACGGTCAGGGCGGCCTGATGCGTATCATCGACAAGCTTGGCCTTTTCGGGGACGTGGTGGCGCAAGCGCCAGCCCATGCCTCGACACTCGCCTCAGCGCGCCGGCTGGTCGAGTCGATGCATCCGGACGCTTTCGAATCCGCGAGCTCAAGAGAGAAGAGCGTCTGGTGGGGCTTTGGCCCGCACAAGAACAGCGAAGGCTATGCCTACGTGATCCCACATGCTGCGCATGTGAACCTGGGCTTTTTCCAGGGCGCCCATCTGCCCGATCCGGGCGGATTGCTGGAAGGAACCGGCAAGGCGCTGCGGCATGTGAAACTGAAGACGCCGGACGATCTCGCCCGGCAGGAGATTCGTGACCTTTTCGCTGCCGCGCGTGACGAACGCCGCGCAGCGCTGAACATTCAAGGAGACGACAGATGAGTTGGACCCGCGACCAGATGGCCGAGCGCGCCGCGCTCGAAATCGCCGATGGTTTCTATGTCAATCTCGGCATCGGCATCCCGACGCTCGTTGCGAACTACGTGCCGGAAGACGTTGATATCACGCTGCAATCCGAAAACGGCATGCTCGGCATGGGGCCGTTTCCGCTCGACAACGAGGTCGATCCGGACCTGATCAACGCCGGCAAGCAGACGGTGACCGAACTGCCGCGCACCTCTTATTTCTCGTCTTCCACCTCGTTCGGCATGATCCGCGGCGGCCATATCGACGTGACGATCCTCGGTGCCTTCGAGGTCGCGTCGAACGGCGACTTCGCCAACTGGGATTCGCGCATCCCCGACAAGGGCCCGCTGGTCGGCGGCGCGATGGACCTCGCCGTCGGCGCGCGCGAGGTGTGGGCGATCATGGAGCACAACACGCGGCAGGGCGCGCCGCGCCTGCTCGAACGCTGCGCTCTGC
>CALMYO010000120.1 GCA_937873685.1 uncultured Paracoccaceae bacterium | reverse complement strand
CTTGTTGGCGAGCCATGTCAGCTGCGCGGCAAGTTTGTCGCGCTTGCGCGCCGTCGCATTGACCGTCATTGCGAAACCGTCCGGCGTGGTGCGAGTCACCTTGCCTTCTATGCGGCCGATGTGATCGATATAGGCGACCACTCGCTCGCCCACCATGCCACGCGCCGTTGCGCGCAGGGCGACGCTACCCGGCGACATGTCCACCACCTGGCAGACGTGTTCGGTGCGATTGGGAAGCATGAAGCGGCCGTGAAGCTTGACCTTCACGCGCTGGAGGGTTCGGCGATCATGCGAGGGCATTTCGGAATAGGCTAGGCCCAACGCCATCGAACTGGCCCTTGTGAGGTGGATTCAACTGGGCTGATCTTAGGCGGCGGCGGTTAACAAGCGGTAAGCCGTGTGTGATTTGCGCTACTATTCAAAGTCGTCAAATGCCGCCGTCTATAACTGTTAGATGTCCAAACGACCTGCCGTTGCGAACGGGGGTTCCCGTAGGCCGCGACATTGGCGCACCCGGCCTATCGTCGATCCTCCGGACATCGCCGAACCACGGCCGGTGGCGTTCGCCAAGCGGGATTTCCGGCCGGTTGGCGAGAAAGGCGGGCTGGCGATTCGGATCGATCATGCGCAGACTTGCGATCGTGAGCGTTTCGACCGGGTCGACGCCGAGCCAGAACGGTTTGTCGGTCGAGACAACGCTGCCGAGGATGCGAGGCTCGGCGTCGCAAAGCGGCAGGACAAGCAGTTCGAACATGGCGGTCCGGCCATTACGGCTGGCGCCGGCAAGGCCCGCAACGGAAACAAGACCTTCGCGCTGCGCCGCCGACACTATCGTTGCAGCGACAGCGCGGTCCTCGCGCGCAAAGAAACTCTCGAACGGCGCCGCCTTGATCTCGCGGCAGAACACATTGCAGACGCGGGTTCCGGCAAGTCGGAAGGCGGGCATGTCGCGCGCGCCATTCTCCAGGATGAACATGTCGGCGAGCACGGCCTTCACATCGGCCGGTTCGACTTCGGCGCGCAACGGACCGAGGCGACCGGCGCGCAACCGGTCCCAGTAGGTAAAAAGCTCGAGCGTTCCAGGTTGTTTCATTTGCTGCCAGGTGTCCCGCTTTCGCGCAGTTTCATGTCTACATCCGGCAAGCGCCAAGGGAATGTCGCCGGCCGGACTTATCCCCAGCAGGTTTCGTGCCGAAGCGGGTGGACGCGGACGTTAGGGTTAACAAAGGCTTTCGATTGCGGCGTCCGGGCGGATATGGCAAACGTTTCGTCAACAGAGGCGACTTGCTTCTCAGCACCAACTGATCGTCGCTTTACGACGGGGTGAGCAGGGGGCTCACGAAGGGCCATCCGGTTTCCGGGTGGCCTTCTTTTTTGTTTCAATGTCAGTTTGCATGGCGGCGGCAGGGACGCTTACATCATGCGCTCATTGCGGACCGATGGTTCGCCATCGGAGATGAAGCATGAACCAGCCTGTCCCGCGCGAGAGTGCGCCAAACGAGCCCATGAAGGCCGAACCTCCGCGAGAACCGGTGTTCAACATCGCCCCGGTCATCTTTGCCGCGATCATCGCCTGTGTCGGGGTCCACGCGCTGCGCGAACTCGTGCTTGCTTCACGCGTCGACGTCAACCTGATCTGGTCGTATGCGTTCGTGCCGTTGCGGCTGATGTCCTACCCGTTCGACATCATGACGTGGTTCAGCGCGGTCAGCTATTCGTTCCTGCACAGCGACTGGATGCATGTCGGTGTCAACATGGTGTGGCTGGCGGCGTTCGCCTCGCCACTCGCCGTGCGCATCGGCGCGGTTAGAACGATCCTGTTCTGGATGTTCACGGCCATGATCTCGGCGCTGGTCCACGCAGCGGTCGAGCCGTACAGCCCGTATCCGCTGGTGGGCGCGTCCGGCGCGGTGAGTGGTTTCGTTGCCGCCGCAGCGCGGTTCGGCTTTCAGGTCGACCGTTCGCGACGCCTGCGTGGCTTTGCCGGGCGACGGCTCGGCTTGAGGGAGATTGTCGCGAACCGTACCGTTCTGCTGTTCATAGTCATCTGGATGGTCGGAAACTGGTTGACCGGTTCCGGCGTGCTCGACGTCGATGGCGGACGGTCGATTGCATGGGAAGCGCATGTCGGCGGGTTTGTCGCCGGTTTCTTCGGACTGTTTCTGTTCGACAGCAAGACTTGATGCGGGATGCGGCGCAAAACCTTGCATTGTCGGCGAATTCGGCGCACTTTCGGCAGTCCATGCAGGCACAGGCCATGAGCGGAGGAGGCGCAGATGACCGTCAAAGCCATTCTGGACAACAAGGGACGCGCAGTCGCCACGATTGCCGAAAACGACACGACGCATTCCGCGGTGAAGACCTTGCGCGAGAAGCGCATCGGCGCGGTCGTCGTGGTGCGCGATACCGATCGGATCGCCGGCATATTCTCGGAGCGTGACCTCGTACGGGCGCTCGCCGACCACGGCGTCGCTTGCCTGGACAATCCCGTCAGCGACTACATGACGCGCAAGGTCGAGGTTTGCCGCGAGGACAACACCGTCAACGACGTGATGGAAATCATGACACGCGGGCGGTTTCGCCACCTGCCGGTGGAGGCCGACGGGAGACTCGCCGGAATCGTGTCGATCGGCGACGTGGTCAAGCGGCGTATCGAGGATGTCGAGCGGGAAGCCGAGCAGATCCGCAACTATATCGCGACGGCATAAGCGAAAAAAACGAGATCAGGCGGCGACCGCGAGCGTCTTCAGGTCGCCCAACCGCTCCATCGTTGCGTCGTACCCGAGACGGATCGCTTCGTCGGCGCGGTGAAACTCCGCCATGCCGATGCCGCCTAGCCGCGGATGGATGGCATAGTCCGGCGGATCGCCGGCAAGCCGCGCCCGGGTGATGCGGTCCTGGATGATGTTGAACGCCTCGACCATCACGCCGGTGATGCCTATCCGCGTATCGCGGCCGGGGGCAGGGCGGGCGCGGATGTCGGCTTCGGTCAACGGCTTGGCCTCGACATTCATCTCGGTGCGCGGTGCGCCGTGTTTCACCACGCCCGACCGACCGTAGAGATCGTGGTTGAGGTTGACTGCAACGACCCGCGCCTGCTCATGGGCGCGCAGTACTGAAACCGGCACCGGATTGACCAGCGCGCCATCGACCATGACCTTGGCGCCGCAGCGCACGGGTTCGAATATGCCGGGCAGGGCATAGGAGGCGCGCATTGCCGTCACCAGATCGCCATGGGTGAGCCAGATCTCGTGACCCGTGGTGAGTTCCGTCGCAACGCTGACAAATGGCGTGGAAAGATCTTCGATCGCAATGCCTTGCAGGTGACGCTTCATCTCTGTCGTCAGCTTGATGCCGCCGAACAGCCCGTTGCCCACCAGATGCAGGTCGAGAAAGCCGAGAATGCGCCGCCGCGTCAGCGAACGGGCGAAGTCCTCCAGCGCATCCAGCTTGCCGGCGAGATAGCAGCCGCCAACCAGCGCGCCGATCGAAGTGCCGGCGATCATCGCGATCGGCACCTTGGCCTCGTCGAGCGCCCTAAGCACACCGATATGCGCCCATCCGCGCGCTGCACCGCCGCCAAGCGCCAGCGCAATACCGCTGCCTCGTCCGCCGCCCGCCATCTGCGCGAATTCAAAACCCCTGTGCATGTCCATGGCGGTCGCCTCCTCGTCGCGACGGTTGCGCCATCGGTTCCCCCCGACACGCACTCTCGCATCAACGCGTATCGAAACGGTGAAGGAAAACGCCTGAACCGGCGATGAAAGACGCGATCAGCCGCGCTGGTAGACTGTTTTCGGGTCGAACTTCGGCGTTTCGTCGACGGATTTCAGCGCGAAGCCGTCATTTTCCGACGTGATCTCGCGATAGAAACAACTGCGACGGCCGGTATGGCAGGTCGCATCATGACCGTCGACGATGACCGAAAGCCACACGGCATCCTGGTCACAATCGGTGCGCATGGACTGGACCCGCTGCAGGTTTCCCGAGGTCTCGCCCTTCTTCCACAATGCCTTGCGCGACCGCGACCAGTAATGCGCGATGCCGGTGCGAATGGTCAGCGCCAGCGCCTGCGCATTCATGTGAGCCACCATCAGAAGCATGCCGTCACGCGAATCGGTGACGACGGCCGTGACAAGGCCGTCGGCATCGAATTTCGGCGTGAACGCGTTGCCTTCTTCCAGCACCGCCTTGTCGGCGGACGGTAGCGCAAATACAGCTTGCGAGGTCGTCACGGTCAGCGGCTGCGCACCATGGTCATGAAACGCACCTGTTCGTGCGGGTCGTCCTTGAACGCGCCGGTGAACGTGGTGGTGAGCGTGGTCGACCCCTGCTTCTGGATACCGCGCATCGCCATGCACATATGCTCCGCCTCGATCATCACGGCCACGCCGCGCGGGTTGAGCACATCCTGGATCACATCGGCGACCTGCGCATTCATCGCTTCCTGCGTCTGCAGGCGCTTGGCGTAAATGTCGACAACGCGGGCGATTTTCGAAAGGCCGAGAACCTTGCCGTCCGGCAGGTAGGCGACATGCGCCTTGCCGATGATCGGCACCATGTGGTGCTCGCAGTGCGAATGGAACGGGATGTCGCGCACCAGCACCATGTCATCATAGCCGGCGACTTCCTCGAACGTGCGGCCGAGCACTTCGCGCGCATCCTGCTCGTAACCCTGGAACATCTCGCGATAGGCCTTGGCGACGCGCGACGGCGTTTCGAGCAAACCTTCGCGGTCCGGATTGTCGCCAGCCCAGAGCAGCAGCGTGCGCACCGCCGCCTCCGCTTCTTCGCGGCTTGGCCGCGGCGGCTGCACAAGCGCTTCGCGCTCCTGTTCGCGCGGTTTCAGTTGCGTGACGATCGCATCCATCGCGGTATCTCCCGTAGTTCCTCTCGTCTACGGAGGAACGAGTTGAACGGATGACCCGCCTTGGAGGAAAACTTCCGTTTTCTGTTCCGGTGCGACAAGCGACGCAAACGGCCTTCGGCTGAGCCCGCAGGCGCGGCAACGTCTTGTCCACCGCGCTTACATATCCCTATATAATCGAATGCGTTGGCGATATAAAGGGTGCGACAGCGCCCGGCGCGAACACGAAGACGGGAACCGCCGCTATGATTGACGATGTGTATAACGAGAAAATTCTCGGATTTGCCGGCAATATCCCGCGCATCGGCCGTCTGGATGCGCCTGACGCCTCCGCCAAGGCGCATTCCAAGCTGTGTGGCTCCACTGTCATCGTCGACCTGAAGATGCGCGACGGCGTGGTGAGCGAGTTTGCCCACGACGTGAAGGCTTGTGCCTTGGGCCAAGCCTCCTCTTCGATCATGGCGCGCAACATCATCGGCGCGACGCCGGACGAACTTCGCGAGGCGCGGCGCGCCATGCTGGCAATGCTGAAGGAGAACGGTACGTCGCCAGACGGGCGCTTTGCCGAATGCCAGTATCTGGAGCCGGTGCGAGACTACCGCGCCCGCCACGCCTCCACCATGCTGACCTTCGATGCTGTGGTCGATTGCCTCGACCAGATCGCGGCGAAGCAGGCCGCCGAGGCGGCGTGAGGAACGCCATGCGCCCCTCCGAAGCGCTTGCGAAGAACCGCGACGCCGTACTGGCGATCCTTGCGCGCTACCCCGTCGCCAACCCGCGTGTGTTCGGCTCTGTCGCAAGGGGAGAGGACAAGGAGGATAGCGATTTGGACCTTGTCATCGATGCAGCAGGGCCTTTGACATATTACGATCTCGCAGGAATCGAACTGGATCTCTCCGAACTGCTGGATCACCGGGTCGAGATCGGTGTGTTTGCCGATTTGCGCATGCCGGTGCGAACAACGATCGCAAAAGACCTGCGGCCATTGTAGATGCCAGAGCGGATCCGGCCACTTGACGATCTTGTTCTCGATCTTCGTCGCTGGTTGAACGAAGGACTTGGTTCGGTCGAGGGTCTGTCGGAGAGTGAGTTTCTCTCATCAAGCATAGCCCAGAATTCCGCTTGTTGGTGCATCGTTTGCGTTGGCGAAGCGGCCGGAGCGATCCTGAAAGACCATCGCAGTTTTGCCTGTGAGGAATTGGAGCGCGAACTGAAGCTCGCGCTCTCCGCGCGCAACCGCTTTGCCCATGGCTATTTCGATCTCGACATGGCGAGGGTTTGGCTAACGTTGACCATCTCGTTTCCGCACCTTTTGGCGCTCGTCGACGCGCAGTCTGCCGCCAATCGCGACATGCGATCATGACCACCCGTAACTACACCGGTCCCTGGCCACGCACCCCCGATCGCCTGCTCGGGACCGGGCTGGTGCGGCTCTACCAGTTGACCCTGTCCGGCTTCATCGGCAATTCCTGTCGCCACCTGCCCACCTGCTCGGAGTATGCCTTCGAGGCGGTCGCCCGCCATGGTTTGTGGCTCGGCGGCTGGCTTTCGGTTTTTCGCATCGCACGCTGCGGCCCCGGCGGTACTTGCGGCATCGACCGCGTGCCGGAGACGCTCGATCCCGACCAGCGCTGGTTTGCGCCCTGGCGGCTTTTCCGCGCCGGCAAGCACGCGCACGGGTACTGACAATACCGGAGTGCCGCCCGCAATTGCGGTTGCTGGACTGCTGGTTCTGGCAATAGAGTTGTCTTGCACTATCGGCTTCGGGGAGGAACGCCATGCAACGCAACACCGTCACCGTCAGCGACGGCGCAACGCTCAGCTATCTTGAAGGGGGAAGCGGTCATCCGCTCGTCATGCTGCCGGGCTGGTCCCAGTCGGCGGCCGAATTCGATCGCCAGTTCGAGGCGCTATGCGCCGTTCGCCGCGTGATCGCCCTCGACCAGCGTGGACACGGCGAGTCGCAGAAGGTCGGCAACGGATACCGCATCCAGAGGCTTGCCAAGGACCTCGACGATGTGATCGGTGCGCTTGGTCTGCAACAACCCGACTTGCTGGGCCATTCGATGGGATGCTCGGTGATCTGGTCTTGGCACTCAATGTTCGCCCACAAAAGGCCTGCCGGGAAGTTCGTGATGGTCGACCAAGCGCCCGCCGTGACGGCGCAAGCCGACTGGTCGGATGCGCAGAAGGCCGATTACGGCTGCCTCATGCCGGACTTCACGGCGCTGAACGGTTTCGAGAATGCCGTGCGCGGCGCGCCGGACGCCGCCCAGACCAAGGAAATCATCCGCGGCATGTTCACAGCCGCGGTCGCTGAAGCCGATCTCGACTGGATCGCATCGGAAAACATCAAGCTGCCGCGCGATCACGCCGCCCACCTGCTTCACGATCACTGCATCCTCGACTGGCGCAGCGAAATCGCCGCGATCCGCAATCCGACGCTCGTTGTCGGCGCCGAGGCCAGCATCTTCTCGGCGCAATCCCAGCGCTGGATCGCCGAACGCATCCCCGGCGCCGAGGTTGAGATATTCGCGGCGAACGACGGCGGCTCGCATTTCATGTTCTTCGACAACCCCCGCCGCTTCAACGAGCGGGTGGCTGCATTTCTGGCGGGTTGACCGACGTCTCGCCCCAGTCAGGCTGCGGAACCGCCGGCCCTCAAAACGCCCGCGGTATCCGCAGCACCTGTCCAGGGAAGATCACATTGGCGTCCGGCACGATGTGCTGGTTGGCCTGCTGGATAACCGTGAACTTCGACGCGTCGTCGAAATAGCGCCGCGCGATCGCCGAAAGGGTCTCGCCGCGCGCCACCGTGTGCTCCCACCAACCGGAGAAGCCGGGCAGGATCATCGGCCCGTACAGCACCGGGATCGTCACGCTCGGGATCGGCGCGCCATCGCCGCCGCCAGTGTCGTCGGCAATCGTCACGAACAGGCGGCTGAGCCGGAAAGCCGCACTGGCCGGAATGTCGATCGAGCCCTGGAACTGGCGGATCGCCGTCGACCCGGCCGTGACGAAACCGCGCACCTCGTCATGGCCTTCGGAGACCGTGACCGACAAGGTGGCTTCGAAACCGACGGCGTTGCCGGCGATCAGGATGGTTGAGCCGACGAGATCGAACGGCTTCGGCTGGAGGATTTCGATATTCATGGACATTGTCTCCTTGAACGGAAATGCCCCGCAAGAGTATAGCCGCCGCAACGCGCCATACCCAAATCACTTTACATGGCGTGACGATCGGCCTTTTCGGCGGGCCTGACGCCGGCAAACCAACCGCGCTCGTTGGCGGGCCTGGGGGAGAAAGGAAGAGACCCATGGCTGCGGCCGTTTCCCTGACATTTCCCGATGGATCGAAGCGCGAGTTTCCCGCCGGCGCGACCGGCCGCGACGTCGCCGAATCGATCTCCAAATCACTCGCCAAGAAGGCCGTCGCCATCGTGCTTGACGGCGTTTTGCTCGACATCGCCGATCCGGTGAGCGAGGGCGCAATCGAGATCGTGACCCGCGAGGATCCGCGCGCGCTGGAACTGATCCGCCACGATTGCGCCCATGTGCTCGCTGAAGCAGTGCAAGAGTTGTGGCCGGGCACGCAGGTCACCATCGGCCCCGTCATCGAGAACGGCTTCTATTACGACTTCAAGCGCGTCCACCCCGACACGCGCGAGGACTGGCCGTTTTCGCCCGACGAACTGCCGGTGATCGAAAAGCGCATGCGCGAGATCATCGCCCGCAACAAGCCCTTTGCCAAGGAAGTGTGGAGCCGCGAAAAGGCGCGCGACGTCTTCGCCGCCAAGGACGAGGCTTTCAAGGTGGAACTGGTCGACGCCATTCCCGAAGGCCAGGATCTGCGCATCTACAGCCAAGGCGAGTGGTTCGATTTGTGCCGTGGGCCTCACATGGATGCGACCGGGAGGATCGGCGACGCCTTCAAACTGCGCACGGTGGCCGGCGCCTATTGGCGCGGCGATTCCACCAGGCCGCAGCTCAGCCGCATCTACGGCACCGCCTGGGCGACGAAGGAACAGCTCGACGGCTACCTCCACATGCTGGAGGAGGCCGAGAAGCGCGATCACCGCAAGCTTGGCCGCGAGATGGACCTGTTCCATTTCCAGGAGGAGGGGCCCGGCGTCGTGTTCTGGCACGCCAAGGGCTGGCGAATGTTCCAGAACCTCGTCTCCTACATGCGCCGTAGGCTGGAGGGCGCCTACGAGGAAGTCAATGCACCGCAAATCCTCGACAAGGCATTGTGGGAAACCTCCGGCCATTGGGGCTGGTACCAGGAGAACATGTTTGCGGTGAAATCCGCCTACGGCTTCACGCATCCCGACGACGAGGAAGCCGATCACCGCGTCTTCGCCATCAAGCCCATGAACTGTCCCGGTCACGTGCAGATCTTCAAGCACGGGCTCAAATCCTACCGCGACCTGCCGATCCGCCTTGCGGAATTCGGCGCCGTACACCGCTACGAACCGTCAGGCGCGCTGCACGGGCTGATGCGCGTGCGCGGCTTCACCCAGGACGATGCGCACATTTTCTGCACCGAAGACCAGCTGGAAGCCGAGATCCTCACCATCAACGACCTGATGATGAGCGTCTATGACGATTTCGGCTTCGACGAGGTTGTGGTCAAGCTGGCGACGCGGCCGGAAAAGCGCGTCGGCAGCGACGCCATGTGGGATCACGCCGAGGACATCCTGCGCCGCGCGCTCGATCGCATGGCCCGTGAGGACAGTCGTATCAAGGTCGGCATCAACGAGGGCGAAGGCACGTTCTACGGGCCGAAGTTCGAATACACGCTGAAGGACGCAATCGGGCGCGACTGGCAGGTTGGCACCACGCAAGTGGATTTCAACCTGCCGGAACGGTTCGGCGCCTTCTACATCGGCGCGGATTCCGAAAAGAAGCAGCCGGTGATGGTGCACCGCGCATCTGCGGTTCCATGGAGCGGTTCCTCGGCATCCTGATCGAGAACTACGCCGGCCACTTCCCGCTCTGGTTCGCCCCCGTGCAGGTCGTCGCCGCCACCATCACCTCGGATGCCGACGCCTATGCGCTCGAGGTAGTCGAGGAATTGCGCGCTGCCGGTCTCAAGGTCGAACCGGATCTCCGCAACGAGAAGATCAACTACAAGGTCCGCGAGCACAGCCTCGCCAAGGTTCCGGTGATTCTGGTGTGCGGCAAGCGCGAATCGGAGGAGCGCACTGTCAGCATGCGCCGGCTCGGATCGCAGAACCAGACGTCGATGACGCTGGATGAATGCGTGAAAGCGCTTGAACTGGAGGCGACGCCGCCCGATATTGCACGAAGCCGCAGCCAGCGCCGCGCGCGTTGACAGTTTCTCACAGGCTGTTACGCAATCGTCATCTTGCTGTGATTGGGATGTCGCAGAGGGTCTCAACGGCCATGAGCAAAGACATGCGGTTTGCAGAATTCTCCTACGCCAATCCCAACGATCCGCTTTGGAAGCGCTGGTTCATCCGGTTCATCGAAACCGTGTCTGGGCGCGAGCGGATGGCGGATCTGTACGAATATTGGCGCGACGAGATTTTCGGCAAGTCGGACAGCGTCTTCACCGAGATGCTGAAGCTTATCCAGGTCGATCTGCAGGCGGGCGGCGCCTGGCCGCCGCGCCAGCTGGCGGACACGCCGCTGGTGATGATCGCAAACCATCCTTACGGGATCGGCGACGGCATCGCAGTGCTTTCGCTGGCCGAGCGGCTGAACCGGCCGTTCCGGGTGGTGATAAACAACGACCTGCTCAAGGTGCCGGAAATCAGGCCCTATTCGCTGCCGATTTCGTTCGACGAAACCAAGGAAGCGGTGGCGCTGAACCTGAAGACCCGCCAGGAAGCTGTGAGGCTGCTGAAGGAAGGTGTCACCATCGTTATTTTCCCTGCCGGCGGCGTGGCGACGGCGCCGAAAGGCATCGGCCGCGCGCAGGACCTGCCGTGGAAGATGTTCACCGCCCGCCTCGTGCAGGCGGCACATGCCTCGGTTCTGCCGGTCTATTTCGAGGGGCAGAACAGCCGTCTGTTCCACATGGTCAGCCATGTCTCGCTCACGCTGCGTTTGTCGCTGTTGGTGCGAGAGTTCCAGCGTCTAGCCGGCAAACAGATCAAGGCCTGGGTAGGCGATCCGATTTCGTGGAGCGAATTGCAGAAGATCGATGATCGCAAGGTGCTGCTGCAGCACCTTCAGGATGCGGTGTTCTCGCTCGATCCGAAACGCAAGGCGCACAAGCCCGCAGTGCTGGCGAAGGAACTGACCACGGGGTGTGCCTGAGGGTCGAGTTACGGTCATGCTAGGGCTGTCGATTTGTACGGGCAGATCGTGCTTTGCGGCTATTGTGCCTCAGAAGTAGCGATCTGTGCGAGCCTTCTCCACAGCGCTTCTCCCTGCGCCAATGTCGCGTCGAGATGCGGGGCGCGCAGGTTGAGCCAGCGGCGGTCGCCGGAAGTTGCCGCAAGCAGCGCCTTCATGCCGCCGGTCAGCCCCCCCTCCCGAACGGCGCGCCGGAACTCCCTCATCGCCGCATCGGCCCCCCGAACGGCTTCCCCCCCCCACGCCGCGGCCGCCCGCCACGACCCGAGCGCCGCGGCGATGTTGACCGTGGCGGAAATGCACCCGGCCGCGCCGGCGGCGAGGCCCTGCGTGAGAAATGCCTCCGAGCCCGGAAACATCGCGACATCTGGCGCTGCCTCCATAACCGCCACCGTATTCTCCCAGTTTCCTGAACTGTCCTTGTAGGCGACGACGGTCTGCGGGAAGGCGGCGCTCAGCCGCGCCGTGAGCGCGGGCGAAACGGCGACGCCGGAATTCTGCGGGATGTTGTAGAGGATGATGCGCAGGCGCTCGTCGCCGACCCGGTCGACCAGTTCGCTGAAATAGCGGAACTGCCCGTCATCGCCTGCCTGCACGTAGAAAAAGGATGGCAGCACCATTGCCGCCGCCGCTCCGGCCTGCACGGCATGCGCCGTCAACACGGCGGTTTCAGCCAGCGCGGGCAGGCCCGTGCCGGGCATCAGGCGGTTTGCCGGAATGCCGGCCTCGATCAGCCATTCCAGCGCCGCCATGCGCTCGGCTAACGACACCGACAGCGCTTCGCCGGTGGTGCCGAACGGCGACAGGTAATGCGCGCCGTCGTCCAGCACCTTTCGGGCATGAGCGACCCACAGGTCGCGGGCGATCGATCCATCGTCATTGAACGGGGTGAGCAGGGGGCAGACAATGCCGGTCAGGTGAGGCATGGATCGGGTTCCAAGTTTCGTCGCTCGTGGTTTGTCGGTCGTTGTCAGGGAGACGTGGACCGGTTTCTCGTGCAGGTAATGCCATCGATCTCGACCGACGACCGCCGAACTACGACCGACTCATCGCCCCGATCAGGCGGTCGAGCATCGTGTCGCAGGCGTCCAGTTCGCCGATGCCGATACTCTCGTCGGGCTTGTGGCCCTGTTCGGTCATCGAACCCGGACCGCAGACCACGGTTGGAATGCCGAGCGTGCCGGCGAAGTATCCGCCCTCCGTGCCGTAGGCAACCTTGGTCACGCCATCAACGCCGGAAACGGACTGCACGAAGCGCACGGCCTCGCTATTGGCCGGCGTGTCGAGGCCCGGATAGTCGAAGATCGGCGAAAAATCGATGCGCGCGTCGGCAAAGCGCGGCCGGTAGCGCTCCGCCACCGTGTCTGCAAGCGCGCGCAGCCGGGCATGCAGCGCATCGGCGGCGTCGGCGGCGATATGGCGGAACTCGAAATCGACCGTCGCGCTGTCGGGCACGATATTGAGCGCCCGCCCGCCATTCATACGGCCGGCATGGACAGTCGTACAGGGCGGATCGTAGGCCTCGTCGCGCGCGCCGTTCGCCGCCAGATCGTTCTGCATCGCGCGCAGGCCGGCGACGAAATCGCAAGCGAGATGCAGCGCGTTTACGAAATGCGGCGCCATGGCCGAATGGCCATTTTCGCCCGTGCAATCGGCGCGTATCGCCGCCTTGCCCTTGTGACCGATCGCAGCTTGCATGCCCGTCGGTTCGCCGACGATGCACAGCCGCGGCGCGCCGATACGCGCCTTCAAGTCGGGCAGCATCTTGTGCACGCCGATGCAGCCGACCTCCTCGTCCCAGGAAAGCGACAGTTTCAGCGGTTCGGCGAGCTTCCCGCGCGACGCGCGTTCCGCCGCGGCATGGCGCGCATCGTGAAGGGGCGCGACGCGGTCATCGTGC
>CALMYO010000119.1 GCA_937873685.1 uncultured Paracoccaceae bacterium | reverse complement strand
CCCAGATCTTCAGCTGCTCGATCGCGGCGGCGCGGAAGGTGTCGCCGGCGGCGAGCGTCACCGACAGGCCGGCGGCCCGCAGCTTGGCGGCAAGCTTTCCGATGGTCGTCGTCTTGCCGGTGCCGTTGACGCCGACGACGAGGATGACATGGGGCCGGAAGGCGAGATCGAGTTCCAGCGGCTGCGCAACCGGCTCCAGCACTTTTGCGATCTCGGTCGCCATGATCGCCTTCACCTCCTCGCCGCCGACATCGCGGCCGTAGCGGCCGGACGACAGCGCGTCGGTGACGCGCATCGCGGTTTCCAGCCCGAGATCGGCCTGGATCAGCACGTCCTCCAGATCCTGCAACGTGTCCTCGTCAAGCTTGCGCTTGGTGAAGACTGCGGAGATGTTGTCGGACAGTTGCTTCGAGGAGCGCGACAGCCCGGCGCGCAGCTTTGCGAACCAGCCTTGCGGTTGTGAAGGCGTTTGCGCGACCGCCTGCACTTTGGGAGCGTCGCCGATGGTGACGCGGGAGGGGCGAGAGGGGGCTTCCCCCTGCAAGGGTGAGGTGGTCCGAAGGACCGGAGAGGGTGCTTCGCCTGACGGATCGGTCGCCGCAAGAGCCGGTGCAGCAACTGAGGCGTCGCTGGCTTCGTTACCCCCACCCCCGACCCCTCCCCTCAAGGGGGAGGGGGGTTGAGGCGCTGGCGGTTCCCCCCCCTCTTGAGGGGGCGGGTCAGGGGTGGGGGTGATTTCTGCTTGGACATTTGCGGGCTGCGCTTCGGAAGCTCTAGCGGCCTCATCCGATCCGTCGGCGTCGACAACACTCCTATGCTGCCTGACGTCATCTCGGGGCTTGTCCCCGGGATCCAAATCCGGGGCGTCCTTGGGTCCCGGGGACAAGCCCCGGGATGACGGCGCGGGCGATGGCGCTTCTATTGGCGGCGCCGCATCTTTCGCTACCATACCCCCACCCCCGACCCCTCCCCTCAAGGGGGAGGGGTCGGGGGTGGGGGTGAATTCCGCTTGGACATCTGCGGGCAGCGCTTCGAAAGCTGTAACGCCCTGATCTAATCCGTCCGCTTCTCCGACACGCGCATCCTGCCTGACAATATCCCCGTACTTGTCTCCGGGGCCCAAATCCGGGGCGTCCTTGGGTCCCGGGGACAAGCCCCGGGATGATGGCGCGAGCGATGGCGTTTCTGCTGGCAGCGTCGCTCGGTTCGAAACCCACCCCCGGTCCTCGTCCGGACCCTCCCCTGGCAGGGGAGGGAAAACCGCCGCCGCCTTTTCCTCCCCCTGCAAGGGGGAGGTGGCCGGAACGGCCGGAGGGGGTGTCTCCTCGACCTGCTTCTTGCCGAACGAGAAGACCCGCTTGATAAAACCGAGCGCCATGCGTTTCCTCTCAGGCCGCGGCTTGCAGGTGAGGGCGCGTCGCGAGGCGGTTGCCGGCAACGCCGGTCACCTCGACGGCGACGATCTCGCCCGGTGCGCCTGCGGCCCCGGCAAGCGTGAAATCCTCCGTGTGCCCGATGCCGTCACGCTCCACCAGCACGCGCTGGCGCGTGCCGACCAAGCGCGCCAGATGCGACGCATGTGCTTGACCGGCCTTTGCCCGCAACCCAGCGGCCCGCTCCTTCACCAGCGCGCGCGGCAATTGCGGCATGCGCGCAGCCGGCGTGCCCTCGCGCGGGCTGAACGGGAAGACATGGACAAAGGACAGCCCGCAATCGTCGATGAGCCGCACCGTGTTGTCGAACATCGCGTCCGTCTCGGTCGGGAAGCCGGCGATCAGGTCGGCGCCAAGGACGATGCCCGGCCGCAGCCGTCGTATCTCGTCACAAAAGGCAACGGATTGCTCGCGGCTGTGCCGGCGCTTCATGCGCTTGAGGATCATGTCATCGCCGGATTGCAGCGACAGGTGCAGATGCGGCATCAGCCGCTGCTCGGTCGCGATCGCTTCCATGAGGTCGTCATCGGCCTCGATCGAATCGATCGACGACAGGCGTAGCCGCGGCAGATCGGGAACCTGGCGCAGGATCGTTTTCACCAGCCGGCCGAGCCGCGGCTTGCCCGGCAGGTCCGGCCCGTAGCTGGTGAGATCGACGCCAGTCAGCACGACTTCGCGAAATCCGTTGCCGACAAGACGCTTCACCTGCTCCACCACCGCGCCGGGCGGCGCGGAGCGGGCATTGCCGCGTCCGTAGGGAATGATGCAGAAGGTGCAGCGGTGGTCGCAACCATTCTGCACCTGCACGAAGGCGCGGGCGCGGCCCTCGATGCAATCGACCATGTGCGGGTTCAGGTCGCGCGCCTCGAAGATGTCGTTGACGCGCACCTTCTCGAAATCGTTGACGCCGAATTCCGGCAAGGCGCGATAGCTTTGCCGCTTCAGCTTGTCGTCGTTGCCGATGACGAGATCGACCTCGTCCATCGCAGCGAAATCGGCGGCTTGTGTCTGCGCGGCGCAGCCGGTGACGATGATGCGCGCTGAAGGATTGTCGCGCCTTGCCTTGCGGATGGCCTGGCGGGCCTGGCGCACGGCTTCAGCCGTCACCGCGCAGGTGTTGACGACAATCGCGCCGCCTTCCAGGGCGCCAAGGCCGGCGGCCTCAGCCTCGTGCCGCATCACCTCCGACTCATAGGCGTTGAGGCGGCAGCCGAAGGTGACGATCTCGACGCCCATCAGGCGCGCTCCGCCTCGGGCGCGTCGGCGCGCCATGCGCCGGTTGCAGGATCGAAGGTGCCAGAGAACTCCCATTCGGCCGGCCCGGTCATGATCACATGGTCGTCGTCGCGCCAATCGATGAGCAGGTCGCCACCCGGAACGGTGACGGTGACAGTGCGGTCCGTCCGCCGGGTGCGGGCGGCCGAGACAGCGGCGGCGCAGGCGGCCGAGCCGCAGGCCTGGGTCAGGCCGGCGCCGCGCTCCCAGGTGCGCAGCGTCAGCGTCCCGCGCGACGTGACGCGGGCAATCGAGATGTTGGCGCGTTCGGGAAAGACCGGATGATTCTCGAGCAACGGGCCGAAGCGCTCGAGATCGTAGGACCATACGTCGTTTTCGACCCAGAAGATTGCGTGCGGGTTGCCCATGGAGGCGACGGAGGGCGAGTGCAGCACCGGCGCGTCGATCGGGCCGATCTGCAGTTCGATGGCGCGGGTGTCGCGAAACTCCTCGGCAAGCGGGATGTCCTGCCAGCCGAAGCGCGGGCGGCCCATGTCGACGGAGATCGTTCCGTCTGCGTGTTCCGAGGCGTTCAGGATGCCGGCAACGGTCTCGAAGGTGAAGACGGTGCGGCCGGTTTCGGCGGCAAGCGCCTGCACCACGCAGCGCGTGCCGTTGCCGCAGGCCTGCGCCGGGGTTCCGTCGGAGTTGAGGATGGCGATGAAGTTGTCGACGCCGTGCGTGCGTGAATCGTGGATCGCCATGATCTGGTCGAAACGCGTCGCCGGATCGGCATTGAGCGCGATGGCGGCTTGTGGAGAAACACGATCGGCGCGGCCGCGCATGTCGGCCACGATGATCTTGTTGCCCAGCCCGTTCATCTTCGCAAACGGCGCATCCATCGCAATTGCGCGCTCCAGAAACGTGAGCGCCTCATATGGCGGATCGAAGCGCAAAATGAAAGGGCGGGTGTCGGGAGGGGGTCGACACCCGCCCTCGCGGGCGTTGGAGGGGGAGGAAACGCCCGAAGCCAGTGTGGTGGATTTGAAGTTCGTTCCATTCCCTGCAGCAGGCTCAAAAACGAACTTCAAATCCGAAACCACACTGGAATCACAAGCTTGCTAGTGTCGCTTTGATTCTGAAGTCCGCTTGCATGCCCGCCGAACAATGGAGCGGACTTCAGAATCGCGACACTATGCGATGGCGACGATACCGAGGATGACGAGCAGGAACAGCACCAGCACGATGCCGATCAGGATCTTGGCGCCGGTCATGGCAGCGCCCGAGATGGTGTTCATGCCGAGAAGGCCGGCAACGGCGGCGACGATGAGAAGGATGACGATCCACTTGATCATGGCAGGCTCCGTTTTCGGTTAGCCTGACAACGCGTGGAACAGCGATATGTTCCCGCCGGGACCGGACAAGGGAAAGATTTCTGCGAGAAATAGAAAAAGTCCCCGCCGGCGCCCCATGCCGGCGGGAACATTCCGCGTGGTCCTGTTCGCGGACTCTGTCGTTACTCGGCTGCCTGCAGCCCGCCGGTCGGACGCGCCGGCGCCGGTTCGGCCAGCAGCTTGGCGTTCAGCCGCATCCAGGTGGCGATGGTGCGGAACTGGATCCAGACGAGCGGCAGGTACAGCACGTACCAGGCGATCGACAGCTTCTCCACCACGCCGATGCCGACAAGGCCGATGTTGATGAAGAACGAGCCGAAGACGAAGATCGCCACGCCCGGGCAGATCAGGGCGAACGAGCCGGGCGATTTCTCCGGACCGGTGACGAAGCGCTCGAAGTAGCGGGCCCGCTTCATCACGGTCCAGCCGATCAGCCCGAACAGCGCCTGGATCGCCAGCACCGCGGTGAGAAAGGCGAACAGCCCGCCCGCGCTCACTTCCACGCCATAGGTATGGGCCAGCGCCATGCGCAGGCGATAGAGGCCGATGCCGAGCACGGTCAGGAACGGGATCAGGATCCACAGCGTCGGCGCGGTGGCGACGCCGGCCTTGTGCTCCATCATGGCGCGGAAACCGAGGATCAGCTTCATGACGCCGAGCACTGTCGCGGCGGCAAGGAAGAAGGTTGCGCCGATGAAGGCAACCGTGACGGTGAGCTTTTCGTGGCTCATCGCGGCGGAAGCGGAGAAGCCGACGCCGACCATGGCGAAGGTGAACACCGCCAGCATCTGGCCGAGCGAATTGTTGTCGGCGCAGGAGAAGCCGCCCTCCACCAGCACGCGGCCCATGAAGTCGAGGTAGATGCGCAGCGCCCACCAGCCGGTGAGCGCAAAGGCGAGGATCGCGCCCGGGAACAGGAGTTCGCGGATCGACCACAGGCCCGGCACGAAGACGGCGCCGAGGATGAAGCCGACATTGATCGACATCGCCACCGCTAGCGGCGCGGCCATCAACTGACTCTCGTTGTTGCCCTTGCGCAGCCGCTCGTAGGCGCCGCTGCGCTTGAAGGCGGCGTATTGACGGAAGTTCCAGACCATGATGCGCACATGCATCACGGCGAAGTAGAGGATGCCGGCAACGGCGATCGCCGCCAGGATCTGGTGGGCGAGGTTGGCGCCGGTCAACGCGGCCACAACCGTGTCGAAATACGGAATCGGGTGGCCCGGATGCGGCGTGCCGAACATGATGTACATGAAGAAGCTGACCGACAACCCGCCCGCGCCCAGCGCGGACAGGAAGTGCAGCGGCGACCAGCTTTCCCCGAGAGAGCGCGCGTAACGCATGCCATGTCTCCTTTTTGATTAGAATATGCTAATATACCAATGTTGGTTTGTAACCGTCGATGCGCGTTTTGTCGCAGGGCTCGATCAAGGAGGGGACGAGTGGTTTAACCGCGCGTCTGGTCTGGCGCAGGGCTTGCCGCGGGAAAGCGGCAGAACGGCCGGGCGCCTTTCCCTCCCCTCGATGGGGAGGGTCCGGCCGAAGGCCCGGGGTGGGGTGATGCAACTCCTTGAGATTGCATGCGTGTTCACCCGCACCGGCCGCTTCGCGACCACCTCCCTCATCAAGGGGGAGGAGGGAGCCCATGTTACCCAAGCTTGGCGCCCGGCAATGGCGGGAAAGAACGCCTTACGCCGCGCGGCGGGCCGAAACCGCGACCGCAAGGGAATAGCCGCGAACGGCTTCGCGCGCCGGCCGCGCCGGCTGCGGCCGGGCGGCGAACAGGCGGAACACGCCGTCGTCATCGGCGATGTCATGGCAGGCCACCGGCGAAAGGCCGGCGCGATGGCGCAAGAGGTCGAGAAAAGCGTCGTTCTCCGGCAGGTCGCCGGCCTCGCCGGTCCAGTGCGGCGTGCCGAAGCCGAGCGGGTCGAGATTGACGACCTCGATGGCGAGCGGGCCGCGGCGCACCGTGCCCGACTGGCGTCCGAGCACGAACACTTTCTCCAACTTCGAGAACGGCGCGCAATCGATCTGCCACTGCACCGCCTCGCGGCCGGTTACCGCCAGCCACAGCGGCCATGGCGTGCAACCAATCTCGACGCGACGGATGCCGCCGGTCTCGCTTGCAATCACATGCAGCCGCGGCGCATCGGCCTGACCGGCCGCGAAGGCGGCAGCCAGGGTCTGGAGAGTGCGAATGTCGGCATTGGCAAGGGCATGGGACATGGGTCGGCTCCGAGGGTTGGCACACCCTAGCCCGCAAAGCTGATGACCGCGCAAAAATGGCCAACGCAACTCGAACTGTTGCGGTAATCAACGCGAAAGCATGCACGATCAACCGTTACCATGGCATGCGACTTGACATCGTGCGCCCGATCGGTTTGAAGCGCGCGTCCAAGCCATATTGCGACACGACAACGCCGACCGGGGCGCGCGAGAAGCGAAACCGATCCCGGAGGCGAACACCCGACAGCGCGAAGCGCCCTCGGGTGCGTTTTCGTTTTGCGGTTTGCGCCTGGCGCGCCACAACCCCATCTCCGGGAACAAAGCCCGAAGAGAGGACTACCCGATGTTCGAAAACCTGAGCGAGCGCCTCGGCTCCATCCTGAACGGCCTGACCGGCCGCGGCGCGCTGTCGGAGAAGGACGTTTCGGCGGCGATGCGCGAGGTACGCCGCGCGTTGCTTGAGGCCGATGTCGCGCTCGACGTGGTGCGCAGTTTCACCGACCGGGTGCGCGAGAAGGCAGTCGGCGCGACCGTCCTGAAAAGCGTCAAGCCCGGCCAGATGGTGGTCAAGATCGTCCACGACGAGCTTGTCGCCACGCTCGGCGAGGAAGGCGTTCCGATCGACCTCAACGCGCCGGCCCCGGTCGTCATCATGATGGTCGGCCTGCAGGGTTCGGGCAAGACGACGACCACCGGCAAGATCGGCCGGCGCATGGAAGCGCGCGACCGGCGCAAGGTGCTGATGGCCTCGCTCGACACGCGCCGCCCGGCGGCGCAGGAGCAGTTGCGCCAGCTTGGCGAGCAGACAGGCGTCGCCACGCTGCCGATCGTCGCCGGCCAGTCGCCGGTGGAAATCGCGCGCCGCGCCGTGCAGGCCGGCAAGCTCGGCGGTTACGACGTCGTCATCCTCGACACCGCCGGCCGCACCCACATCGACGAGCCGCTGATGGCGGAGATGGCCGATATCCGCAAGGCGGCCGACCCGCACGAGATTCTGCTCGTCGCCGATTCGCTGACCGGCCAGGACGCGGTGAACCTTGCTAAAAGCTTCGACGAGCGCGTCGGCATCACCGGCCTCGTGCTCACCCGCATGGATGGCGACGGGCGCGGCGGCGCGGCGCTGTCGATGCGCGCCGTCACCGGCAAGCCGATCAAGCTGATCGGCGTCGGCGAAAAGATGGATGCGCTCGACGAGTTCCATCCCCGCCGCATCGCCGACCGCATCCTCGGCATGGGCGACATCGTCAGCCTGGTCGAGAAGGCGGCAGAAACCATCGACGCGGAAAAGGCCGCGGCGATGGCGAAGAAGATGCAGTCCGGCAAGTTCGACCTCGACGATCTGGCCGAACAGCTGAAGCAGATGCAGAAGATGGGCGGCGTTGGCGGCCTGCTCGGCCTGATGCCCGGCATGGGCAACATGAAGGGCCAGATGGAAGCGATGGGCATGAACGACACCGCGTTCAAGCGCCAGCTTGCCATCATTTCCTCCATGACGCCGGCCGAACGGGCCAATCCCGACTTGCTCAAGCACAGCCGCAAGCAGCGCATCGCCAAGGGCTCGGGCACCGACGCGGCGCAGATCAACCGCCTTTTGAAGATGCACCGCCAGATGGCCGACATGATGAAGGCCATGGGCGGCAAGGGCAAGGGCGGCGGCATGATGCGCGGCCTGATGGGTGGCATGGCGCAGAAGATGGGGCTCGGCGGCCTGATGGGGGGAATGGGCGGCATGCCCGACCTGTCGAAGATGAGCCCGGCCGAACTCGCCGAATTGCAGAAGCAGGCCGAGCAGATGGGCCTTGGCAAGGGCGACGGGCTGCCGCCGATGCCGCCGGTTGGCGGCGGCATGCCGAAGCTGCCCGGCCTCGGCGGACCGAAGCTGCCGGGTCTTGGCGGCCCGGGCCTGCCCGGCTTGCCGAAAGGGCCGAAGAAGTGAGAACGGCTTCAGGCGACATCCCGGTGCTGGAAACCCCGCGGCTGACGCTGCGGGCGTTTCGGCTTGGCGATCTCGACGGGTTCATGGCGATCTATGCCGACGCCGAACATGCCCGTTTCGTCAGCCGCGTGCCGGATCGCTCTGCGGCTTTCGAAAAAATGTCGGCGTTGATCGGCCACTGGCAGCTGCGCGGCTTTGGCCGCTTTGCAGTGGTTGAAAAGGCCACCGGCCACTTCCTCGGCCATTGCGGCGCAAGCCAGCTTGACGATGCGCGCGAGCCCGAACTGAACTACGCCTTCGCGCCGCATGCCGCCGGCAAGGGTTTCGCCACCGAGGCGGTGCGCCACGTGCTTGGCTGGCTCTATGCCGAAAAGGGCTGGACCACCGCGATCAGCGAAATCAACCCGCAGAACCAGCCTTCGCGCGCATTGGCGCAGCGTCTCGGCGCGGTGCCTGACGGCGTGCGCGACGCCGGCTTCGCCATCCTCGACATCTGGCGCTATCCGGCGCCCGACGTGTTCTTGAACAACCAGACATCAGCGACTGCGAACTGAAAGGAAACCAGACATGTCCCTGAAAATCCGCCTTGCCCGCGCCGGCTCCAAAAAGCGCCCCTACTACCACATCGTGGTGGCCGATGCGCGCAGCCCGCGTGACGGCCGCTTCATCGAGGCGGTCGGCGCATGGAACCCGGTGCTGCCGAAGGACGCCGATCGCGTGACGATGAACGAAGAGCGTGTGCGCCACTGGCTGTCGAACGGCGCGCTGCCGACCGACCGCGTCGCCCGCTTCCTCGACGCCGCCGGCATCAAGCCGCGCGACGCCCGCAGCAACCCGGACAAGGCCAAGCCCGGCAAGAAGGCGCAGGAGCGCGCCGCCGAGAAGAAGCAGCGCGAGGAAGAAGCCGCCGCCAAGGCCGCGGAAGCCGCCGCTGCCGCCGAAGCGCCGGCGCAAGAGGCCGCCGCCGAGTGATCGGCGCGAAGCGTTCGGTCAAGTCTCCCTTTCCCGGCCGGGGACGTTTCCTCATGGAGGAGAAGGGGAGATACAATTGCCTGCACCGCGTCTGCAACGCCTCAGGACTGGCAAATCCGGTGACGCTGCTTCCTTCTCTCCCCTGGTGAGAAGGCCCCGTCAGGAAGGTCCTAAGGGCGTGGTGCAGTAGTGCCGACGCGTCGTGTCCCCGGATCTGCCGAAGGCAGGATCCGGGAAGCCGGGCCCTCCGATTGCAGGGCGAAAGCCGTTCGGCTACTCGCCTGCTACTGCGCCGCCGCGCCGGTCAGCTTGTCGAGCGCGCCGGCCATGGCGTCGAAAGAGGCGTCGGCGCCCTCAATTGCATAGCGGGCCTTCAGTTCGGCCGGCGCTTCGTAGCCGATCATGGTCTTGCCGCCATCGTCCCAGATCAGCACGCGGATCGGCAGATCGAGGCCGGCGCGGCGATCGGCGGCGATGATCGGTGTGCCGAGCTTCGGATTGCCGAAAATCACCATGGTGGTCGCTGGCAGCTCCGCGCCGACCGCCTTGGCGCCGGCGGCATGATCGACGCGGGCAAACACCGTCGCGCCGGCCTTCTCGACGGCCGCGACAAGCTTGTCGGCGGTCGCCGCGACATCCTGGCTGCCCTGCTTGACGACCCATTCGCCGGCGTAGGCGGCTGTCGTCGCGACAACGAGGGCGGCGGCGGTTGCGAAGGTCTTGAAGATCATCATCTTTCTCCCGTTCGGTGCAAGGATTTCAGCAGTCGCGATGGTGACGACGCAACCGCCATAGCCGGGCAAGCTGACGCGAGCGCGTCAAACCTCCTCACGATTGCGTCATGTTCGCGTGACAATGCCGTGGCGGGATGTGGGATCCCGGGGAGGCACGCCGTCCCGGAGAAACCACGACGATACGGCATGAAAAGGGGAGAATACCGGCATGAAACTTCGCACCGTTCTTGCGGCCTGCGCCGCGTTTGCGGCCGCCAATGGCCCGGCCATGGCCGAAAACCGCAGCGAATACACCAAGCTTGATCTCGACAACGGCTGCGTCGCCATTTCCGAATACGAGGCCGGCGGAAGCTGGTCCTGCGAGGGGTACAAGGGCTACGGCATCCTGTTTTCGGAAGGTGACCTGCGCCAGTCGGTGTTCTACGGCTATGTCGGCGAGTGGTATGCCGAAGGCGCGTTCGAGAGTTTCGGCGGCTTCAACAATGTCTCCGGCACGATCGAATGGCGCCTCGACGGCGACACGCCGGTCGCGGCAATACAGCGCTGGTTCATCGACAATCCGGAAGAAACCGGCGAACAGACCGACGAAACGCGCGGGCAGGTGCTCGTGGTCGCCAAGGTGGCGCAGCCCGGCGTCGGCGACGGCTGTGTCGTCGGCTATGTCGACGCGCGCGAGAACACGCAAGCCAACGAACTGGCCCGCCAAATCGCCGACGAAATGGCGCCGGGCTTCCGGTGCCGCGTCGACCAGCCGGAATATCACGGCGAGCAGGGTTTGCTGGCGGGCGAGCCGATGCGCACCTTCGGGCCGTGATTCTGGCATTCTTCAAAGGGTGAAGCGGATCGAAGAATCCCGTTGCGCTTTTTTTGGCAGAGCGTATGAACTCCGTCCGGGGCCGTTACGTCAGTTTTGATGACGCCGCTTGAAGCGGCGGAGAGAGGAAACCATGGCCCGCATCGACGCCAACGGATTGGCATTCAATTATTCGATCTTCAACAGCGACGACATCGACCATGCGGCGCAAACCGCCGTGTCGCCATTCGCCTATGAGTTCACCACCACAACCGGCAACCATGTTGCCGCGCTGTCCGGCTTTGGCGACATCACCGATCCGCCGCCAGCCGGCACGGTCACTTCGATCCTGGTCACCGGCCCGGTCTTCGAGGCCGGGTTTTCGATCACCGAACTCGAAGTCCAGCTTGCCGATCTGCTCGATACGGTCGACCCCAACAACCAGCAAGTAAAGTTCTGGAACACGGTGCTGGCCGGTGAGACCGAGATCATCATACCGACAACTGCCGGCGCCAGCTTCGCCATGGCCGGCGATTTCCATACCGTGCTCGGGGGGTCTACGACGGTCGGATCTGCCGACACCTTCTCCAAGGTGGCGCTGAATGCATTGCCGGTGTCGGCGCAACTGATCGGCGACGCCGTTCTGGTTCAGGCCGGGGCCACGCTGACCGGCGGCGCCGACAGTTTCGACAACCTCGTCAACAGTGGCCTTACTGTCGGCGACGCCTACGAGGTCGGCATCGGCGGCGGATCGGGATCGCCGGTGCATCTGGTTGGCGGCGCAGACAGCTTTTCCGGCAATGGAATTCCCGGATTCCCGGTCTCTGCAATCGGCGAAGTGTACGGCGACGCCTTCGTAACCCATTTCAACAGCACGGTGATCGGCGGCGCTGACACGATGACCTATCGTGACGTCTTCCAGATTGCCGGGCTGTTCGGCGACGCCAGTGCCGTGGAAGGCACGTTCTTCGGCGGCGCAGACACCATGCTGGTGGAATCGACGGTGGATTCCACGACGCCCGGTTCCGTGCTGGCTATGGCCGGCGACGCCAATACGGTGTCGCAGAATGGCGGCATCATCACCGCAACCGGTGGCAATGACACGATCACCGTCAACAACATGACTGTCGGCCAGGTTGCCGGCGATTTCCTGATGCCGGCCGGCGCGAACATCATCGGCGGCAACGACACGATGACTTTTGCCCGCACGCTGCCGATCGTCGGGCCTTCGCTCTCCAACCCCACGGGAACTTTTCCGCCGGGGATCGGCGCGGCATCCGGCGACGTCATTTCTTTTGCCGGCACCGATGTCGGCTTTACGGGCGGCAATGATGTGATGCTGTTCGACAAGGTGTCAGCCGGAGCGGTCTTCGGCGATGCGCAGTCGGTCTCCACCAATCTCGGCTTTGTCGGCGGCAACGACGAGGTCACCGTGCTCGGTGGCGCATATGTCTTTTCTCCGTTTGGCAGCCAGGTCTTTGGCGACGCTTCCACCGTGACCGCCCAAACCGCGGCAATGGGCAACGACATTCTGATCGCCGATACCGCGACCGCCATCCAGAGTGGCAGTGCGGTGTTGTTCGGCGATGTGCAGAGCTTCACGACCTCCGCGTCCACCGTGAACGGTTCGGTGACCTTCGGCGACGACACGCTGCTCGCCACCGGCGCGACGATGATCGGCGCGCAGCTTGTCGGCGATGGCGATGTCAACACCAACGGCGCGACGCAGACTGTTGATTGGGGCGATGACACACTGACCGGATCGAACGGCGCCGACAACCTCATCGGCGATGGCGTGATCTCGGGCGGCCTCGCCACTGAATCCGGCGGCAACGACATTCTCGACGGCAAGGACGGCAACGACATAATTAACGGCGGCTTCGGCCGGGATACGGCGGGGTGCTCCCTCCACCAGGCGGGGGGCGTCCCTGTCGATCCGTTCCATGCGATCGGCCAGGGGCTCGACAAGCTGTTCGGCATCGAGAACGTCACCGGTTCGAGCCGCGGCGACACCATTCGAGGCGATGCGGCATTCAACACGCTTACCGGAGGGGATGGGAACGACACCCTGTTCGGACGCGGCGGGCTCGATCGCCTGATCGGGGGCAACGGCACGGACACGCTCGAGGGCGGGGTTGGCGCCGATGCGCTTTTTGGCGATGCAGGAACCGACACCGCAGCGTATTTCAGCGCGCTTTCCGGCGTGCGTGCGTTTCTCGCCACTCCTGGCGACAATCTCGGCGATGCATTCGGCGACAGCTACAGTTCGATCGAGAACCTAATCGGCTCGGCCTTCGGCGACCGGCCCGGCGGGAACAGCGGGGTCAAAACGCCCCACGGCCAATCCCGCGCCGACATCCTGATCGGCAATG
>CALMYO010000118.1 GCA_937873685.1 uncultured Paracoccaceae bacterium | reverse complement strand
TAATGGTTCGACAGCATCAGGAACAAAACCGGCAGCGTCAGGTAATTGTTGTGCAGCGAGCGCTGCTTGGCCTGTGCGCCGAGCGCCGGATCGGGTTTTTCGCCGCGTTTCAGCGCCGCCACCACCTTGGTCTGGTTGGGAATGATGATGAAGAACACGTTGGCGCTCATGATCGTGGCGGTGAACGCGCCGAGATGCAGCAGCGCCGCGCGGCCGGTGAACAGCTGCGTGTAGCCCCAGGCCATCGCCACCAGCACCACGAACAGCAGCGCCATCAGCCCGTTCTGGCTCTTTCCCACCGGCGACTTGCACAACTGGTCGTAGATCGCCCAGCCAAGGCCGATGGAGGCAAGCGAGATCGCGATCGCTACCCAGCTTGAGACATCCAGCACGTTGCGGTCGACGAGGTAGAGATCGGCGCCGGCGTAGTAGACGATGCACAGCATCGCAAAGCCGGTGAGCCAGGTCGAATAGGCTTCCCACTTGAACCAGGTCAGGTGTTCGGGCAGGCGCGCCGGGGCAACGAGATACTTCTGGATGTGGTAGAAGCCGCCGCCATGCACCTGCCATTCCTCGCCGTAACATCCTTCCGGCAGGTCCGGCGCCTTGCGCAAACCAAGATCGAGTGCAACGAAATAGAACGACGAGCCGATCCAGGCGATGCCGGTGACGACATGCAGCCAGCGCATGGCAAACGCCATCCAGTCCCAGAATACCGAAAATTCATACATGGCCATGTCCCCGTCCGGCGCCGGTCATCGTCCTGTGGCGAATCCGGCGACATGCCATTGAGCATGACTGGGGTCAAAACCGCAACTGCCGGAAACGTTCGTCAGTGGCACGCGGTTGAAGCGCTGCCGTCAGCCGATGGGCTTGAGCGTGACGACACACTCTTCATTGGTTGCAAGACCGGACATAGCGCATTGCACTTCTGTCAGGTTGAAGAAGAAGACGTCCGATCCCTTGCCCCACGGCCGGATATTGCGCATGAAAGGCGCGTGATCGTTCAATGAGACCTCGGCAGAAAAAGCGGCAATCCTGCCCGCTACATGCTCCGGCCTGATGACAATGTAACGCGGACGATTGTCCTGCTTGCGCAGGATCCGGGCGCGAAACTTTGTCGTTCTATCGCTCATTCAATCGGTTATTCCCTTGTCCTTCCTCCACGCCAAGCCGCCTACCACGGCAAACGGTCGAGATCGATATTGCCGCCGGTCAGGATGACGCCGACGCGCCGGCCCTCGAACAGCGGGCGGTTCCTGAGGACGGCGGCAAGCGCGATCGCCGAGGACGGTTCGACCACGATCTTCATGCGCGTCCAGATCAGCCGCATGGCGGCAACGATCTCATCTTCCGAAACCGTCAGCACGGCCTCGACGTCACGGGCGATGAAATGCCAGGTGCGTTCGCGGATCGAGGCGCGCAAGCCGTCGGCGATGGTAGCCGGTGCGTCCGGCCCGGCCAGCATGCGCCCGGCAGCAAGCGAACGCGCCGCGTCGTCGGCCATTTGCGGCTCGGCGCCGTAGACCTTTGCGCCTTCCGCCAGCGCACGAGCGGAAAGACACGTGCCGGAGATCAGCCCGCCGCCGCCAACCGGCGCGACTAGCGCATCGAGAGAGCCGCACTCTTCGATCAGTTCCTTCGCGGCGGTACCCTGGCCGGCGATCACACGCGCATCGTTGTAGGGATGGACATAGTCGGCGCCGGTGTCGGCCAGAAGCGCGGCGACGGCGGCTTCGCGCGCGGCCATGCCAGGTTCGCAATCGACAACAGCGCCGCCATAGCCGCGAACGGCCGCCTTCTTGACCTCGGAGCTGTTGAGCGGCATCACGACATGCGCCGGCGCGCCGCGTAACTGCGCCGCCCAGGCAATCGCCTGGCCGTGATTGCCCGACGACTGGGTGGCGAAACCCTTCCACGCATCGCGATCGTCGATACAAAACACGGCATTGGCCGCGCCGCGCGCCTTGAACGACCCGGTTTTCTGCAGGTTCTCGCATTTGAAGTAGAGCACGGCGCCGGCCAGGTCATCAAGCTGGCGGCTGGTCAGCACGGGTGTGCGGCCTAGCAGGGGCGCGATGCGCGAATGCGCTTCCTCCACATCGGCATAGGTCGGGTTTGGCAAATCGAAGACCTTTCTTGTCTTGCGCCTGTCGATCCATTGATCGCCGCTTCGCGTTCGCCCGTCAATCCACAGGGCGCAAGCCCATCTGCGAAGCCGGTTTGCATGGCGGATGAGACTTGCTTTTCTTCGTTTGCAATGCTGCAAAGCAGCCGGAACCGAATGAGGAGGCAACCATGTGGTCAGGCGTTTTTCCCGCTGTCACGACTAAGTTCACCGCAGACGGCGCGCTCGACCATGCCGAGATGGAGCGCTGCTTTGCGCTGCAGGTGGAGGCGGGTGTCGACGGGCTGATCGTCTGCGGCTCGCTCGGCGAGGGGCCGATGCTTTCGGCCGACGAAAAGATCGCTGTCCTGAAAACCGCGCAATCGGTCGCCGCCGGCAGGCCGGTGCTGATGTGCGTTAACGAGGCGGGAACGCGTGAGGCGGCGGCGGCGGCGCACGCGGCGAAGTCCGCTGGCGCCGACGGTCTGATGGCGGTGCCTTCGATGGTCTACCACACCGACCGGCAAGAGACGGTCGCCGCCTTGCGGGCAGTGGCCGAGGCGGGCGACCTGCCTGTGATGATCTACTCCAATCGTGTTGCCTACCGCGTCGACGTCACACCTGACATCATGGAGGAACTTGCGGGCGATGCCCGTTTCGTGGCGATCAAGGAATCGAGCGACGACATTCGCCGCTCGATTGAGATCATCAACCGGCTGGGCGACCGCTATGACCTGTTCACCGGCGTCGATAATCTGGCCTACGAAGCGCTGTGTGTCGGCGCGATCGGCTGGGTCGCGGGTCTGGTGACCGCTTTCCCCGCGGAAACGGTAGCGATCTGGAAGCTGATGCAAGCCGGCCGTCGCAACGAGGCGCTGGCGATCTACCGCTGGTTCCGCCCGCTGCTCGATCTCGATGTGTCGACCTATCTGGTGCAGAACATCAAGCTGGCCGAGGTGCTGGCGATCGGCACGAACGACCGTGTGCGCGGCCCGCGCATGCCGCTTTCCGGCGAACGCCGAGCCTCGGTTGAGGCGATCGTACGCACCGCGCTCGACACCCGTCCGGCACTGCCTTCCCTGTGAGCACAGTGACGCAAGACAGCTGGATGAAGCCCGACGTTGTCGTCATCGGCGGCGGCGTGGTCGGCATCTGCACAGCGACCTATCTGGCCGAGGCCGGCCGGCGCGTGCTGCTGGTCGACCGCACAGGCGTCTGCGAGGAAACGAGTTCCGGCAACGCTGCCTCGCTCGCCTTCACCGACATGATGCCGCTGGCGCAAAAGGGCATGTTGCGCGAGGTTCCGCGCTGGTTGCTCGACCCGCTCGGACCGCTGTCGATCCGCCCGGCATATCTGCCGAAGCTGCTGCCATGGCTGTTGCGCTTCGCCCGCGCGGCGCATTCGCCCGGTATCGCGCGGTGCAGCATCGACGGCCAGGCTTCGCTTATGAAGCTCGCCGAACGCGAATGGCTGGCGCTGGCGCGCCGCGCCGGGGTCGAGGCGATGATCCGCCACGATGGCGGACTGGAAGTCTACGAAAGCGAGGCGCAATTCCGCGCCTCTTTGCCCGGCTGGGCAGAACGCGACCGCCACGGCGTCGAATACCGGCATCTGAACCGCGCCGAACTGGGCGACTTGCAGCCAGGCTTGAGCCCGCATTTCCACTCGGGCACGTTTCTGCCCGGTTGGAAGACCGTCGACGATCCGCAGCTGTTCTCCAAGGCGGTCTGGGCTTATGCGCAATCGCTCGGCGCGCAGTTCAGACGCGCCACGGTCCGCGCAATAACCGTTGCCGAGCGCGGCGTGCGCGTTACATTCGATGGTGGCCAGCCGATCGAGGCGGAGTTGGCGGTGATTGCTGCCGGCGCATGGTCGCATCTTCTGGCCCGGCTGCTCGGCGACCGCATCCCGCTCGAAACCGAGCGCGGCTACAATACCACGCTGCCTGCCGACGCTTTCGACCTGAAGCGTTTCATCTATTTTCACGGCCACGGTTTCGTGGCGGCGCAGCTGTCGACGGGCCTGCGCATCGGTGGCGCGGTCGAGTTCGGCGGGCTCGACCTTCCACCGAACCATGCGCGTACCGAGGCGATGCTCAAAAAGGCGGTTCGGTTCCTGCCCGGTCTGAAAACCGAAGGCGGCCGTCAATGGATGGGATATCGTCCGTCCCTGCCCGATTCGCTGCCGGCGATCGGCCGCTCGACGGCAAGCCCGCGCATCCTGTACGCCTTCGGGCATGGTCATCTCGGTCTGACCCAAGCGGCGGCCAGCGGACGGCTGATCCGCGATTTGGCCATCGGCAACGCCGTCGATCTCGACCTTGCTCCGTTTCGGCCGCAACGCTTCATGTAAACGGGAGGAACGCCGTGGCGCGCCACACCTTTTCCTGCATCGACGGACACACTTGCGGCAACCCGGTGCGGCTTGTCGCCGGCGGCGGGCCGAACCTCGCTGGCGCCACCATGATCGAGAGACGGGCGCATTTCCTCGCCGAGTACGACTGGATTCGCAAGGGGCTGATGTTCGAACCGCGCGGCCACGACATCATGAGCGGCTCCATCCTCTATCCACCGACGCGCGATGACTGCGACATCGCCATCCTGTTCATCGAAACCTCGGGCTGTCTGCCGATGTGCGGTCACGGCACGATCGGCACCGTAACGATGGCGCTGGAAAACGGGCTGGTGCAACCGGCAACGCCCGGCGTACTCAATCTCGACACGCCGGCCGGCAAGGTGACGGCCCGCTACGAAATGAAAGACGGCTTCGTTGAAAGCGTGCGCATTACCAACATTGCTTCCTACCTGCATGCGCAAGGGCTTGAGGTGGAGTGTCCGGAACTCGGCCCACTCACCGTCGATGTCGCCTATGGCGGCAATTTCTACGCAATCGTCGGTGCGCAGGCGAATTTCCGCGACATGGTGGATCATTCTGCGCTCGATTTCATCAAGTGGAGCCCGGTGCTGCGGCAACGCCTGAACGCGGCGCATGCATTCATCCATCCGCTGAACCCGGCGATTCGCGGCCTGTCGCACATCCAGTGGACGGGCAAGCCGACCGTGGCCGGCGCACATGCGCGCAACGCCGTGTTCTATGGCGACCGCGCCATCGACCGCTCGCCCTGTGGCACCGGAACCTCGGCGCGCATGGCGCAGCTCGCGGCGCATGGCGAACTGAAGCCCGGCGACGATTTCGTGCATGAATCGATCATCGGTACGCTATTTCACGGTCGAGTCGAGGAAACGACGACGGTTGGCGACCGGCCGGCGATCATCCCGTCGATCGCCGGCTGGGCGCGCCAGACCGGTTTCAACACCATTTTCATCGATGACCGCGATCCGCTGGCTCACGGCTTCGCGCTTTCCTGAGCGCGGCGGTTGCCGATGTGGTAACGAGATCGGTGCAACCATGTTTGGCTACGGCAATCAGGCCGGCAGCCGCGCCATTGGAGGAAAGACGCGATGAAGCTCTACCGGTTCCTGACCGGACCAGATGACGCGGGCTTTTGCCACAAGGTAACCGCGGCGCTGAATAAGGGCTGGCTGCTGCACGGTTCGCCGACCTTTGCCTGGAACGCGCAGACACAGGCGATGCAATGCGGTCAGGCCGTCTACAAGGAGGTGGACGGCGTCGATTATTCGCCCGGCATGAAGCTTGGCGAGCAATGAGCGGGGATTTCAGGCCGAAAAGCCGGAAAGGGAGAGGCTGTCGATGAGGCGCTGGCGCTCCTTTCGTTTCGGGCTCGCCGTGGCTGCTTTGCTGGCCGCTTCGCCAGCGCGGGCGGATGCCTGCGCGCTCACACTGGTGCTGGCCATGGATGCATCCGCAAGCGTCGACGCCGAGGAATTCGCGATGCAGCGCACGGGTCTGGCGCAGGCGCTCGTCGATCCGGAGGTGATGGACGCCATCCTGTCCGTCGGCGGCATCCAGGCGTTTGCCTTCGAATGGAGCGGGCGAAACCAGCAGGTTGCAATCGCGGACTGGCGGTTCCTCGACAGCGGCCTCGAGATCGCGGCGTTCGCCTCGCAGATATCGAAACACGAAAGGGGTTTCGACGACTTTCCGACCGCGCTCGGACACGCGCTCGGTTATGCTTCCGTCGCAATGCAGCGCGCGCCGCGCCGCTGCGAGCGCCAGGTGGTCGATGTTTCTGGCGACGGGGTGAACAACGAGAGTTTTCCGCCGAGGACCGCCTATGCGGCGTTTCCCTATGGCGAGGTGACGGTGAACGGACTGGTGATCGCCGGCGAACAGCCGAACCCGGTGATCTACTATCGCGAAAATGTCATCCGCGGACCCGGTGCGTTTGTCGAAGTCGCGCTCAACTATGCCGACTACGGCAATGCGATGCGGCGCAAGTTGTTGCGCGAGATATTCGGCGCTTCCATCGCCGGCTTGGCGCTGCCGCCCGCGATCAGGTGATCGCAGCGCCACACGCCCGGCGCAGGCCCGCCGGTCCCATCGAAAATACCAGTTCGCGCCATTGCGCCAAAGGCCGTTCGAACAGCGCGGCGAAGGCAAAGCAGCCGGCGAGCGTGAGCACGAGGATCGAAGCGGCGCGAAGGGGTTCGGGCAGGCCCGCGAGCGCCACATGCAGGAACTGCATCAGCGGGTAGTGCAGGAGATAGACCGAGAAGCTTGCCCCCGCGACGTAGCGTATCGCGCGTTGACCGGCATTCGTTTCCGGATGCGGATTGGCCGCGGTGCGTTGCGTCAATCGCGCCATGCCGAGAACGTGCGATGTCGCAAGAAGGCCGAGCACCGTGTTCCACAGCGCCTCGTCGGAGAAACGCAGGTGAACGACGATTTCCGCCGGGCTCCAGCCCGTCAGGGCCGAGGTCAGTGCAGACAATTGGGTCGGCGCATCGGTCGCGAGCAGGGCAGGATAGAGCAGGAGGGGTGCTGCCGCCAGCAGGCGGGCCGTTGCAAGACCAATCCCGTCGACGTGGCCCGAGGCGATGGCCCGCCACGCCAGCACGCCCATCGCCCAGACCGGCAGCAGGAGCAGCACGCGCGGTCCGGCAAGGATGCACAGCGCGAGCGCGATCGCCCAGCGCCGCCAGCCGTCAAGGAAGAACACCGCGGCGAAGATGAGGTAGTATGCGGCCTCGTAGCTCAACGACCACCACGGGCCGTTGGAGCCGAGGCGCACGCCCTGTCCGAGCCATTCATTGGAAAAACCGAGCCCGCTCAACAGCATCTGCGCTGCGGGAAGGTCGTTGAACCAGGGCTGGACATAGGCCTGCGGGGCAATCAGCGCGCCGGTCCGGTCAAGCGCCATCGTCGCGAGCAAGGCGGGCGCCGCAACCGTCCAGAGCCGTGTCGCGCGGTTGAACAGGAAGCGGGCGGCCGTGCGGTCGCGCGTTTCGGCGGCGTAGGCGATCACGAAGCCGGACAGCACGAAGAACACCACGACAGCGTCGCTGCCGAGGTTGAGATCGCGCAACTCCCGCAACGCGCCGCCGCTGAACCGCTCATAGGCGAAATGTGACGCCAGCACGACGAGCGCGGCCAGCGCGCGCATCAGGTCGAGATGCAGCGACAGGCGTGGGTTCATTGACGGGTCGCCCTTGTCAGCGCGGTGTAACCGGCTTGCCGCCACGCTTTCCGCCAAACCGGCGCGAAAACGCCTTGGCGCTGTCGCGGAACGGTCCGACCAGCGCGTCCTTCAAGGTGGGGTGCGGCTGCGCCAGCAGGTTGCCACGCCGGTCGGCGAGGCCGAAGCGCAGTTCCGTGCGGCCCTGCGGCACGTAGAGCGTGCCGAACATCCAGTCCCAGATCGCGAACACCTCGCCGTAGTTCTTGTTGTGGTGCTCCACCTCGAGGCTGTGGTGGATCTGGTGTTGCGCGGGCGAGATCAGGATGCGCTCGAGCACCGGACCGTAGGATATCCAGATATGGGTGTGGCGGAAATTGGAGCCGAGCACATTGAACACGGCATAGATGATGTTTGCGCCGCCGATGGTGACGAGGTTGATGTCGCTGGTGATGAAGAAGAGCACGAAGCCGGTGGCGACGCCGACCAGCGCGGCGCGGGCGACCGAGTTCAGGTAGTCGTAGACTGGATGCTTGCGGTAAGCTGTCACCGGGGTCATCACTTCGGCCGAGTGGTGAAGGGCGTGGAATGGCCACAGGACCGGCGTCTCGTGGCTGACGCGGTGGACCCAGTAGGTGCAGAAATCGCCGACGACGACCAGCACCACGGTGACCAGCAGCATCTGCGACCAGGACCACGGTCCGCTCGTCAATTCGCTTCCGGTCGCTGCGGACAGGCCGGCGATCACGAGGATGATTGCGGCGGTGTTGATGGCGACTGCGTTGAAGGCGCCGAACAGGGTGAGCGCCCGGTTGAGCAGGAACAGCTGGATGTCGACGAGGTGCGAGGGGTGAAGATAGATTTCGCGCGGGAACAGCCAGCGCAGGAAACCTTTGCCCTCGCGCCGGTCGCGCAGCGCCCAGATCAGCGCGGCAAGCGCGACGAAGGCGACGAGATAGATCGGCGCGAGGCGCAGATCGGGATCGAGAAAGACATCGAAGAGTGGTTTCAGGCTGTCCATGACGCAATACTCCCGGCCGTTCGGCCTTTGTGATTACCGTCATTGTCGCATGCGCGGTTTGCCGTCCGGTTAAAGCCGGCGGTGCGAACCGGGCTGTGACGTTTTCGCGCAGGCTCAATGGAAGTTCCTCCCCTTCGGCATCGCGCCAGCGGCCTTGCGGGCCTTGGCGAGCGCTGCGTAATCGGTCGCGAGCGCCGGTTCGTCGGCAAGGAGCCGGGCCATGCGCGAGCGCGGCTTCGTGCTGCTGCGCTGTTCGATCACCGGGCGGCGCACCTCGTCGGCGTTGGCGAGGCCTTCGCTGGCGAGCGGGGCGTCGCGCGAAGGCGTGCCCCCTGTCAGCGACTGCAGCAGCGGCGTGAGGTCGTCGATGCGCTCTGCAACGACATGGATCACGCCCGATTCCGTCTGCAGCCGCCCGGTCACGCTGACGAGGCGCGCGCCGAGCACGACCGGGCGGAAGCGCTCGAACACCTTCGGCCAGACGATGACGTTCGCCACGCCCTCCTCGTCCTCCAGCGTCATGAAGATCACGCCCTTGGCCGAGCCCGGCCGCTGGCGCACCAGCACCAGCCCGGCGACGGTGACGCGGCGGCCGGCGGAGAGCCGCTCCAGCCCGCCATGGGCGATGACGCCCGCAGCCTTCAACTGCGGGCGCAGGAAGGAAACGGGATGCGCCTTCAGCGACAGCGCCAGCGCGCGGTAATCGTTGATCACCTGTTCGCCCGGCGGCATCGGCGGCAGCGCGACCTCCTTTTCGCCGGCGATCTCCACCCCGGCGAGATCCGGATCGGCGGGTGCGGCCTCGCCGGCGGCAAACAGCGGCAGGGTTTCGGTTGTCTGGCGGTCGTACCCTCTGGAACGCACCTCGTAAGCCACACCGGCCTGGAGCAGCGCGATCTGCGCCGCGTCGTGGGGGACGAGCATCGCCGCGCGGCAATACACGAGGCCATGGAGAGCCCGCCGG
>CALMYO010000117.1 GCA_937873685.1 uncultured Paracoccaceae bacterium | reverse complement strand
GAACTTGTTGCGCGGCGCCCGGTAGAGCTCCAGCGGCGATCCCCCCTGCTCGATGACGCCGGCCTGCAGCACCACGATCTTGTCGGCCATGGTCATGGCCTCGACCTGGTCATGGGTGACGTAGATCATCGTCGTGTCGAGCTTCTTGTGCAGTTCCGAGATTTCCATGCGCATGCCGACGCGCAGGGCGGCGTCGAGGTTGGACAGCGGCTCGTCGAACAGGAACGCCTTCGGTTCGCGCACGATCGCCCGGCCGATCGCCACGCGCTGGCGCTGGCCGCCCGACAGCTGCCCGGGGCGGCGATCGAGGTAGGGTGTGAGGTTGAGCGATTTCGCCGCCTCCTCGATGCGCCTGTCCTGCTCCTGCTGGCTCATCTTCGCCATACGCAGCGGGAAGGCGATGTTCTTGCGCACGGTCATGTGCGGGTACAGCGCGTAGGACTGGAACACCATGGCAAGCCCGCGCTTGGCAGGCGGCGTGGCGGTGGCGTCGACGCCGTCGATCTCGATCACACCCGAGGTGGTGTCCTCAAGCCCGGCGATCAGCCGCAGCAGCGTCGACTTCCCGCAGCCCGACGGACCGACGAAAACGACAAACTCCCCGTCCTCGATTTCAAGGTCAAGCGGCGGGATGACATTGACGTCGCCGAATGTCTTGGCAACCTGTTTCAGCTGGATGCGTCCCATTGTCTTCTCCCCCTACTTCACGGCGCCGAAGGTCAGGCCACGGACAAGTTGCTTCTGGCTGAACCAGCCCATGATGAGGATCGGCGCGATGGCCATCACCGACGCCGCGCTCAGCTTGGCGTAGAACAGGCCTTCCGGGCTGGAATAGCTGGCGATGAAGGCCGTCAGCGGCGCCGCTTTCGCTGCGGTGAGGTTCAGGGTCCAGAACGCCTCGTTCCAGGCAAGGATGATGTTCAGGAGCACGGTCGACGCCATGCCGGGCACCGCCATCGGCGCCAGCACATGGATGATTTCGTCGCGCAGGCTCGCCCCGTCCATGCGGGCGGCCTCGAGGATCTCGCCCGGAATTTCCTTGAAGTAGGTGTACAGCATCCAGATGATGATCGGCAGGTTGATCATCATCAGCACGAAGACGAGGCCAATGCGGCTGTCGAGCAGGCCGGTATCGCGGAAGATCAGGTAGATCGGCACCAGCACGCCGACCGGCGGCAGCATCTTGGTCGACAGCATCCACATCAGCACATCCTTGGTGCGCTTGGCCGGTACGAACGCCATCGCCCAGGCGGCGGGAATGGCAATCAGGAGGCCGAGCAGCGTCGAGCCGACGGAGATGATGACCGAATTCGAGAAATGCTTGAAATAATCCGACCGGGCCTGGACGGTGCTGTAGCCTTCGGTCGTCCAGCCGGAACCGAACAGCACCTCAAGCGGCGCGCGGATCGCATCTTCCTCCGTCTTGAACGAGAGGATCACGATCCACAGGATCGGGAAGAACATCAGGAACGCGAACGCCCCGGCGACCGCCGTGTTGATGCCCTTGGTCTTGTTGGAGACTGCGCGCGCCATGATCTCCCCCTATGCGTCGAGGTTCTTGCCGATCATCCGCATCAGGAAGATCGCCACGATGTTGGCAAGGATGATGGCGATGACACCGCCCGCGCTGCCCATGCCGACGTCGAACTGCAGCAGCGACGACACATAGATCAGGTAGGTGAGGTTCGTGGTCGCCGTGCCGGGACCGCCGTTGGTGGTCACGAGAATTTCCGCGAAGGTCGACAGGAGGAAGATGGTCTGGATCAGGATCACGACGGTGATCGCCCGCGCTAGGTGCGGCAGCATGATGAACCAGAACCGGCTGAGCCAGCTCGCGCCGTCCATTTCGGCGGCCTCCAGCTGTTCCTGGTCCAGCGATTGCAACGCCGTCAGCAGGATCAGCGTCGCGAAGGGAAGCCATTGCCAGCTGACGATCATGATGATCGAGAAGAGCGGGATCTGACCGAAGAAATCGACCGGCGCAAAACCGAGGCCGGTGGCGATGCGCCCGAATATCCCGTTGACCGGATTCATGAACATGTTCTTCCACACAAGGGCGGAAACCGTCGGCATGACGAAGAACGGCGCGATCATCATGATGCGGATCAGGCCCTGGCCGAACATCGGCCGGTCCAGCAGCAAGGCGAGCAGGATACCGCCGAGAACCGTGACAAGCAGGACGCCGCCGACCAGCACGAGCGTGTTGATCATCGCCGCCTTGAAGCTAGGGTCGGTCACGAACCAGTAGTAGTTTTCCCAGCCGACGAACGGGTTGCCGCTTGGCGTCAGAAGGTTGTAGCGCAGGAACGAGAAGTACAGCGTCAGCGCCAGCGGGACGATCATCCAGCCGAGCAGCAGGATCACTGCCGGGGAAATCATCAATCGGGCCGCGGACCGGGAAGCCTTGGTCGCCATGTCTTCCTCCCGTTTCAAAACACAGCATTGGGGTAAGGGCGCCGCAACGCCCTTGCCGCAAGGCTATCGGATTTTGGAGGAATGGAAAGGGCCGGCCCTTGCGGACCGACCCTGCGGGAGGAGTTACTTGATGTAACCGGCCTTGGTCATTTCGCGCGTGGCGAACTGCTGGCTGTTGGCGAGCGCCTGGTCGACGGTCTGCTGGCCGGCGAGAGCCGCGGCGACCTGCTGGCCGACATAGTTGCCGATGCCCTGGAACTCGGGGATCGCGACGAACTGGACGCCGGTGTACGGAACCGGATCACGGGTTGGGTCTGCCGGATCGACCGAGAAGATCGCATTCTTGATTGTCTCGGCGAAAGGCGCGGCTTCAAGCAGGCGCGGATCGTCGTGGATCGAGGCGCGCGTGCCGCTCGGCACGGCAACCCAGCCCTCCGTCTCGCCAACCACCTGGAAGTATTCCTTCGAGGTCGACCACTTCAGGAAGTCCTTCGCCACATCGGCCTTCTTGGAGCTTGCCGGAATGGCGAGCGCCCAGGACCAGAACCAGCCCGTGCCCTTGTCGGTCACCTGCTTCGGCGCCTGGAAGAAGTCGGTGACATCCGCGACCTTGGAATTGTTCGGGTTCTTGATGTCGTTGGCAGCCGAGGTCGCATCGACCCAGGTTGCGCACTTGCCGTCCTTGAACAGCGCGCGGTTTTCGTTGTGGCCGTTCGCCGTTGCGCCGGGAGGCCCGTACTTCGTCATGAGGTCGACATAGTAGGTGATCGCGGCCTTCCACTCGGGGCTATCCAGCTGCGGCTTCCACTCCATGTCGAACCAGCGCGCGCCAAAGGCGTTCGCCATCGTGCCGACGAAGGCCATGTTCTCGCCCCAGCCGGCCTTGCCGCGCTGGCAGGTGCCGTAGATGCCGTTTGCCGGATCGTGCAGCTTCGCGGCCATTTCGGCAAACTGCTCATAGGTGATCTGTTCAGTCGGCTTGGCGATGCCGGCCTTCTCGAACAGGTCGGTGCGATAGAAGGTGAAGGACGTCTCGGAATACAGCGGCACCGCGTAGAGGTTACCGTCAGCCGAAAGACCGTTGCGCACCAGCTGGAAGATGTCGTTGACATCGTAGTTGGCATCGTCGGCGAAATCGTTCAGCGAGGTCAGCCAGCCGTTCTTGCCCCAGATCGGCGTCTCGTAGGCGCCGATGAACATGATGTCGAACGAACCGCCATTCGTCGAGATGTCCTGCGTCGTGCGCTGGCGAAGCACGTTCTCTTCCAGCACGACCCAGTTGATCTTGTTGCCGGTCGCCTCTTCCCACTTCGGCGCCAGCTTCTGCATGACGATCATGTCGTTGTTGTTGACTGTCGCGATCGTGATTTCCTCTGCGGAAGCCGTGGAACCGGCCATGGCGACCACCGCGAGCGCGGAAGCACAAAGCAGCGTGCTTTTCAGTTTCATCCTTTTCCTCCCATTTGGATAGCGGATGCGTGAAGTTGCGAGCGCGACATAAGCGCAACGCGCGCCGTCAGTCAAGAAAAATTTTACTCCCGTAAATTTTGAAGCCGATCAGGCTGAAGATCGCAGGACAAGTTTGCCCTCGAACAGGTACTCTGTCCGCCCTGCCGGAAGCTCCTCGCCCTGGATCAGGTCGAACAGGATCTCGACACTCTTGGTGGTGATCGCCTTGTAGTCCTGCGACACGGTCGTCAGCGGCGGGCAGGTGAACCGCGACCACGGATGGTCATCATGGCCGGCGATGCGCATGGCGCATCCCTCGCCGTGGCCGACCCGCAGGCCGCGCTGGTACGCGGCGGCGATCAGCCCGACGGCAATACGGTCATTGCTGCACAGCACGGTATTCGACGGAAGCGCGCGCTCCGCAATCAGTCTGAGGCCGTTTTCGAGGCCGATCTGCTCGAAATTCCACCCGCCGCCGCCGGTCGCCATGATCACCTGCGGTTCATGACCGAGACGTTCCATCGTGGCGATGTACGCCTCGCGCCGCTTGTTGGCGTTCGGATTGACCGGCGGCATCTCGAAGAAGCAGGGCGCCTCGCCGGTGCGGCACAGATACTCGACGATGAGCGGTATGCTCTGGAAATTGTCCGAGCCGACGAATGCCTTGCCAACAGGAACGTTGCTGTCGAATACGACTGTGGGAACTTCCTTCGTAAAGCGTTCGACGCTTTCCAGGTCGGAACTGCGCCCAAGTGGAGCAATCAGCGCCCCGGCCGGTTTCAAGGATTGCAATGTCGAAAGGGCGTTGTTCTCGAGTTCCGTCTTGCCATGCGCGCTGAAGACGATCGGCCAATACCCGGCATCGATGCAAAGCCGCTCGATTATGCGAACGACTTCCGCAAAGAACGGGTCTGAAAGATATGGAACAAGTATACCTATTGTTTTTGTCAGCTTTCTGTTTTGATTTATTGCAAATATGTTCGGCTTGTATTCGAACTTGTCGAGCGCAGACTCAATTTTTGCCTTTGTGGATTTTCGAACGCTTTCTGGATCATGGAAAAATTTCGACAATGTCGGGCGCGAGATACCGCTGACCGTGGCAAATTCCTCCATGTTGCGGATTCGTTTGTCAGACATGTCCTGTCGCCTTTCGGTTGTTCGACATCGGATAACAGGATCGGCAATCGGCCGGAAGCCCCTCGGTTTCTTTACGAGCGCAATATTTAAATTGACACACGCAAAGTCTGATGGCAACCCTTGGCAGGTTGGAGCGGGTGCAAGATGCCCGGCTGTCGAGGGGGAGCGATGAAGAAGGTCGTCGTCATCGGGGAAATCCTCGTGGAGATCATGGCCGACACGCCGGGCGACGGGTTTCGCGCGCCGCAGCCGCTGACCGGCCCGTTTCCCTCTGGCGCGCCGGCAATCTTTGCCGACCAGATGGCAAGGCTCGTCCAGCCGGTGGCGCTGGTTTCCGCCGTCGGTGATGACGATTTCGGCCGGCTCAACCTCGAACGGCTGCAACGTGACGGGGTCGACGTTTCGGCTGTGCTCGTCGATCCCGACCGGCCGACGGGAAGCGCGTTCGTGCGTTACCGCCATGACGGATCGCGCGATTTCGTTTTCAACATCCGCCACAGCGCCGCCGGCCGCGCGCATCGCACCGTCGCTGTCGAGCAGGCGCTGGCTGCGGCCGATCATGTGCACGTGATGGGATCGTCGCTGTCGAGTCCGGAATTCGTCGCGCTCAACATCGAGGCGGTCGAAACCGTCCGCGCGCGCGGTGGAACGGTGTCCTTCGACCCCAACCTGCGCAAGGAAATCCTCGCGGCGCCCGGCATGGAAGATGCGACACGGCGCATTCTCGGGCTGACGGACCTGTTCCTGCCGAGCGGCGACGAACCCATGCTGTTTACCCGCGAAAGCGATCCCGAGGCCGCAATGGCCGAGCTTCTGGATCGCGGTATTGCGGCCATCGTCCACAAGCGCGGCGTCGACGGCGCGACGTTTTTCGACCGCAACGGCAAGATCGCTGTCCCGGCCTTCAGGGTGGCGGAAGTGGACCCGACCGGCGCCGGCGATTGCTTCGGCGCCACCTTCGTTGCGATGTGGCTGCGCGGCAGCGATCCCCGCGAGGCGCTGCGCCTGGCGGCTGCAAGCGGCGCTTTGGCGGTCACCCGGCGCGGCCCGATGGAGGGTACGGCATCGCTCGACGAACTGACCGCCTTCATCAGGGCGGTTGACGAGAGAAAACGATGACACACCCTTTGCAAGCCATACCGGAAGCCTTCCACAAAGGGCGGCATCTCGGGATCACATCCGTATGCTCGGCCCATCCGGTGGTCATCGAGGCTGCGTTGCGCCACGCGGCAAGGACCGGCAAGCCTGCCCTGATCGAGGCAACCTGCAATCAGGTCAACCAGGATGGCGGCTATACCGGCATGACGCCGTCCGGCTTTCGCCGGTTCGTCGAGGGCATTGCCGCCGATGTCGGGCTACCCGCCTCGAACATCATCCTCGGTGGCGATCATCTCGGTCCCAATCCGTGGAAGCACCTTCCCGCAAGCGAGGCGATGGCCAAGGCCGGGGAAATGATCGCCGCCTATGCGCAGGCAGGCTTCACCAAGCTGCATCTCGACACCTCGATGGGGTGTTTGGGAGAACCGGTCGCGCTGGCCGATGAGGAAACCGCGCACCGCGCGGCGCAGCTTGCCCTGGTCGCGGAACGCTGCAAGGCGGGCATCGATCCGGTCTACGTGATCGGAACCGAAGTCCCGGTTCCCGGCGGCGCCACCCATGCGCTGGATCACCTGGAACTCACTCGTCCGGAATCGGTTGCGCAAACCTGGCGTGTGCATCGCGACGTCTTCCGGGCGCACGGCCTGGACGACGCCTTCACGCGGGTCATCGCCCTTGTCGTCCAGCCGGGCGTGGAATTCGGCCACACCGACATCGTGCATTTCGATCCGGGAAGGGCGGCGGCGCTTTCCGCCACGCTGCAAGACCATCCGGGCCTCGTGTTCGAGGCGCATTCGACGGATTACCAGACCGCCGAAGGATTGCGGAGCCTCGTTTCGATGGGCTTTGCAATCCTGAAAGTCGGCCCGTGGCTCACATTTGCCTTGCGCGAAGCTTTGTACCGGCTCGATGCCATCGCCGACATCATGGACAGCCGCCCGCCCTCGGGTCGCCTGATGGGCGCGCTGGAATCCGAAATGCTCGCCGCGCCGGAGAACTGGAAAAAGTACTATTCGGGCAGCGAACACGACCAGTGGATATTGAGGCATTTCAGCCTGTCAGACCGGATCCGGTATTACTGGCCGACGCAAAACGTCAACAAGGCGGTCGATGAACTGCTGAACAGGCTGGGTGAGCGTCCGATACCTGCGCCTGTCCTGCACCAGTATTTCCCTGGCAACGGCTTCTCCGACGCGCCATCCGTTGCGCGAAAGCTGCTTCTGGACGCCGTGAAAGAGGTTTTGGCGGTATACGAGTCGGCAGTCCAATGAGTTTGTTGACCGAACAGCGTTCCGCAAACCGCGCCAAAGCGATCACGCTCGCCCTCATCAAGCGCCAGAGCCATGCGCGCCTTAGGCAGGTCGAATAACAGCACGGCGCCATCGACGCAGCGATCATGGACCTGATCGGCGCCGATCAGGCCTTGTCCGCACGCTTCGCGTCCACGTCCCGGTCCCCGGCATTGCGGCTGTCACCGCCGCCATGCTCGTCACCGAAATGCCCGAACTGGGGAGACGCGACAAAAAGCAGGCCGCAGCGCTCGCAGGACTTGCCCTGATGGCGCGCCAGTCGGGACAGTGGAAAGGCAAGGCCTGCGTGCAGGGCGGGCGAAAGCCGGTCCGAAGGCGCTCCACATGCCTGCTCTCGTCGCGATCCGCTTCAATCCGGACATGCGTTAAGAATACCGTGTCATGATCAAAACCGGAAAGGCCCCCAAACAGGCCATAACCGCAATCATGCGAAAGCTCGTCATCCTCGCCAACGCACTTCTTAAAAAAGGAAAGCCATTGTAGGAAAAAGTGGCTTGAACATCTCGGATACTTTAAAGACGAAGTCAGGCAAACGCATAACGTGCGGGATCGGATTTGGCGTAACCAGACGAACTGGCAGTTTCGATCCAGCCCTCCGGAGCAATCGACATGGCGCAATCGCAGGATGGTGAATTGTATCATGCGTCGCTGATCGCGATGTTGGAGCGGGTCTGGGGCGATGGCTGGCTTTCGCCCGGCGGCCCGGATGAGGTGCGCCGGCTGCTCGAAGGGCTCGACATTGCCGGGAAGAGCGTACTCGACATCGGCTGTGGCGCGGGCGGCGTCGATGTTGCGCTGGCGGGCGGCCATGGCGCGGGCTATGTCACAGGCATCGATGTGGAAGATACGGTGCTGGACCACGCGCGGCGGATCGTCGAGAAGGCGGGGCTTTCGTCGCGCATCGGCATCGTCAAGGTTGCACCGGGACCGTTGCCTTTTCCGCCCGGCTGCTTCGACATCATTTTCTCCAAGGATTCCATCGTCCACATTCCCGACAAGCACACCCTCATGCGCGATGTGTTCCGCATCCTGAGGCCGGGCGGCTGGTTCGTGGCTTCCGACTGGCTGATCGGCCATGATGGCGAGCCGTCGCAACAGATGCAGGACTATATCGCATCCGAAGGGCTGGATTTCGGCATGGCCTCGCCGGCGCGCTATCGCGATGCGATGGAGAAGGCTGGCTTCACGGACATTGCGACCGTCAGCCGCAACGCTTGGTATCGCGTGCGGGCGCGCGAGGAACTGGAGCGCATGCGCGGCGACCTCTATGCCGAGGCGGTGGCGTCGCTCGGCAAGGAATTCGTCGACCACAACATCGCCATCTGGTCGAACATGCTGCCGGTTCTGGAAAGTGGCGAGCATTGCCCGACGCATCTGCGGGCGAGGAAGCCTGGGTGAAGAAGCGAGCCGCGAGTAGGGATTAGGGAGTAGAGAAACGGAAGTCGATCTGGGAGTGAGGCAATCTATTGTCCGCCTAACTGTGCGTTTTCATCATTGCAACTCCAATCGACTTGCCACATCACTTAACTATTCACTATTCGCTACTTCACCCTCCACCCCGAAATGCCTCGGGAAGAACGCCGCCACGCAGGTCAGCACCGTCCGCTTGGCTTCCTCGCGTGAATACGGCTTCGTCATCGTCATCAATTCCAGCCAAACGCCCTCCATGGTGACCCGCACCACCCGGCCGACGCGTTCGGGCGGGAAGGGATAACCGCCTTCTTCGGTCAGGCGCGCGCAGATGCCTTCCAGAACCCTTCCGTATTCCTCGTCATTGGCGCCGCATTCCTGCTGGTAGATCGGCCGGCATTGCGCCTCGCCCCAGAAGGCGCACCATGCGGCAAGCCGGTCCTCGGTGCAGATTTCGGCGTTGAAATCCGCTTCGATGAGCGCGGCGAGTTGCGCCGCCGGCTCGTCCGACGCCATCGCCAGCGCCCGGACCCAGTTGTCCCGGTACTCCTTGGCGAGATACTGCAACGTCTCGGTGAGCAGCTTTTCCTTGGTCTCGAAATGGAAATTCACGAGACCGTGCGACAGGCCCGCCGTCACCGCGACATCGGTCATTGTCGTGCGGGCGTAACCGCGCCGCGCCAGCGTGACGATTGTCGCCTCGATCAACTGCTGTCTGCGTAGCTGCTTGTTCGCCTTGCGGCGCAAGGGAGGGTCTTCGGGCGTACGGGCGGCGGCGGGCATCTCAGCGCTCCTGGGCCCCGTGGATTGTGCGGTGACGGGGGCCTTGTTACGCGATTCCATTGCAAAACGCGCGGATTCGCGGAAGTGGGGTGCAAGGCGGCGAGTAAACTATATTTTCTGATTGACTGATCAGTCAATATTGTGGCATCATCATGTCACGTACCCGGACACGGATGACCAGCCCAGCGGCCAGCCTGTCCCGCCAGCACCAGAGCTGATGTCCCCTGACGGATCGGGCAGCCCGTTCCGTAATGGCGAAGCTTTGTCGGCAGCGGGATTGTGAGCGTCAGCAGCAAAGGGCCGGCCGGGCGTGGCCGGGCGTTTTTGCAGGAATACGCCCATGACCTTGTACAACACGCGCAACCTGTCGCGCTCGAACGCCCATTTCGACAAGGCGGTGAAACGTCTGCCGCTCGGCGTCGCATCGTCCTTTCGCTACTGGGGCGACGACCGCACGATCTATATCGAACGCGGCAAGGGCGGGCGGATCTGGGATATCGACGGCAACGCCTATGTCGATTACCGCCTGGGCTACGGCCCGGCGATCCTCGGCTATGCCGACGACCGGGTCGACGAGGCGGCGCGAGCCGGCATGCAGGTCGGCGGTGTGTTTGCGCTGTCCACCCGCAAGGAGCTCGATGTCGCCGAGCGCATCGCCTCGATGGTGCCGTCGGTCGATCTTGTGCGGTTCTCCAATTCCGGCACCGAGGCGGTGATGGCCGCGCTGCGCCTGGCGCGCGCCTTTACCGGACGCGAATCCTACGTGCTTGTCGAGGGCAGCTATCATGGCCTGTTCGACGCCGCGATGTGGATGGCGAACCTTGCCGAATGGGATCCGGCGAGCGGCCGCGATCCGGGCGTAGCGCCCTATTCGCAGGGTGTGCCGATGCATGTGAAGCAGTTGGCGCATCTGACGCCGATGAACGACGCCAACCGTCTGGAAGACCTGTTCCGCATCCAAGGCGACACGCTCGCCGCCATGCTGATCGAGCCGATCCAGGGCAACTGCTGCAGCATTTCGGCCAGCCGCGACTATGTGCAACTTGCCCGCAATCTTTGCGATCGCCATGGCGTGTTGCTGATCATCGATGAGGTGAAGACGGGCTTTCGCGTTGCGCGCGGCGGCGTGCAGGCGCTGCTCGACGTGCGCCCCGACATTTCCACCTTCGCAAAGGCGATGGCGAACGGCTATCCGATCGCCGCGCTCGGCGGCCGCGAGGATGTGATGCGCATGTTCCGGCCCGGCGGCGCTGCGCATGGCGGCACCTATACCGCTCATTCGGTCTCGATTGCCGCCGCCGACAAATGCCTCGAAATTCTCGACGAAACCGATGCGCTTGAGACTATCGCGGCCTATGGCGAAAAGCTGAAGGCAGGCATCGGGCAGATCCTCGACGCTCGCGGCATCGTCCATTCCTTCTCGGGCCATCCCTCGATGTTCGGCATTTTCTTTGCCGATGCGCCGCCGGACAATTACCGTGACTGGAAGCGGTCCGACTACACCTTCTACGACGCGATGGCGCGTCACCTGCACGATCTCGGCGTGATCTGCGAACCCGACAGCCGCGAGCCTTGGTTCATGTGTGAGGCGCACGACCAGTCCTGCCTTGCCGACACATTGCGCGCGGTCGAGACCGCCGCCGACCGCACTCTGCAGCAAATGGAAGACAACAGGAAACGGGCCGCGAAGGGCGACCCAACGGGCGCCGGCAGTGTCGTTACGCTTGCCGACAAACGCGCTTCTAAAGGAGGGCGCCCATGACCATCGCGATTGACGTGAAGCCGCTCGAGACGCCGCGCGAATGGGACCGCAGCGGCCTGCCGGGCTGGGCCTATCACAGCCAGGCGCTGTTGGAGCTTGAAAAGCGGGAGCTTTTCGAAACCCATTGGCAGGTCGCCGGCCATGTCAGCGACGTGCCGGAGCCGGGCGACTATTTCGCCTTCGACATCGGCAACGACCGGGCGCTGGTGGTGCGCGGGCGCGATGGCGAAGTGCGCGCCTTCCACAATATCTGCCGCCATCGCGGCGCGCGCGTGGTCGCCAACGATCGCGGCCATTGCAAGAACGCGATCGTCTGCCCGTTCCATGGCTGGGTCTACGATTTCGACGGCAGCTTGCGTGGCGCGGCGCGGCCGAAGACCTTCGGCGAACTCGACAAGGACGAATTCGGCCTGAAGCCGATGGAATGCGAAATCGCGCACGGTTTCATCTTCGTGCGCTCGCGCCCCGGCCCGCAGCCATCTGTCGCCGAACTGCTGATGCCGTTCGCCGCCGACATGGCCGAATATCGCCTCGAGACCTTGCAGCCGACGAAAGGCTTCAATCGCGCCGAGATCCCGGTGAACTGGAAATCGGTGCGCGATGTCGACAACGAGGGCTACCATGTGGCGATGGCGCATCCGGCGCTTCAGGATTTGTACGGTTCGACCTACAAGGACATTCCCTATCCGCAGGGACTCAGCCTCTCGACTGGCACCTTCGATCCGCATGCGGGCCGCCGCTGGAGCGTTCGCCATTATGTCCGCCTGTCGCAACCGCAAGACGGGATGGCTGAGGACAAGCATCGCCGCTGGGTCTACTGGGGCCTGTTTCCGAACGCGGTGATCGCGGCGACGCCGGAAATGGTGCAGTTCTACCAGGAATTTCCGGTCAGCCCGGGCAAGACTCTGATTCGTGGCGGCATCTACCGCTATCCGCACGAGTCCCGCCAGCAGAAGCTGGCGCGCTATCTGGCGGCGCGCATCGACCGTGAGACCTATGCCGAAGACATCCAGCTTTCGGTGTGGTCGAACGATTCGATGAAGTCCTCCGCCTTCGAGGGATTCCACCTGTCGGACCTGGAATACGGCGTACGCAACCATCACGACGAGATGCGCAAGCTGATGCCGGTGTTGAACCTGCAGGATGCGCCGGGGGAAGAGCGCGTGCCGATGCTGAACGACGCGCTGTTGGCCGGGCGTTAACTTTCCGCTCGCCAGCCCGGCAAAAACCTGCAACATTCGTCTCAGCGATCAATCCGTTGGGAGGCTCATGATGCTGTCGTTGACCCGCCGTTCCGCCATTGTCGCGCTCTCGGGCGCAGTCGCGATGCCATGGGTGCGCCGAGCCGCGGCGCAGGAAAACGTCGTCAACGTCTACAACTGGGCCGACTATATCGGCGAGACGACGCTGGAGGACTTCACCAAGGCGACCGGCATCGACGTCGTCTACGACACCTACTCCTCCGCCGAGGAGATGCAGGCCAAGATGCTGGCCGGCTCCACCGGTTACGATGTCGTCGACATGGCGGGCATCGAACTGCCGCGCTTCAACAAGGCCGGCATCTACGAAAAGCTCGACCGCACCAAGCTTCCGAGCTGGGGAAATCTCGATCCGGAGGTGATGCGCATCCTCGCCGGCTGGGATCCGGGCAACCAATACGGCATCCCTTACATGTGGGGTTCGGTCGGCTTCACCTACAATGTCGACATGGTCAAGGAGCGGATTCCCGACGCCGACATGTCGACGATGGATCTCATCTTCAAGCCGGAGAACGCCGCGAAACTGGCCGATTGCGGCATCTCGATCCTCGACAGCCCGCTCGACATCATGCTGATGGTGCTGAAATACGCCGGGCTCGACGGCGACACCAAGAACGTCGCCGATTACGAGAAGGTGGCGGAACTGTTCAAGCCGATACGCCAGCACATCCGCACCTTCGACAACACCAACTACCTGAACGCCATTCCGAACGGCGAGCTTTGCGTCATCAACAACTGGTCGGGCGATTATGCAACGGCGACATCGCGCGCCGCGGAGGCCGGTATCGAGATCAATCTCGCCTATTTCGTGCCGAAGACCGGCGCGCCGGCCTGGGTCGACTGCCTGTGCATCCCGGCAGACGCGCCGCACAAGGAAAACGCATACAAGTTCCTCGAGTTCATGCTGCAGCCCGAAGTCATCGCCGGCTGCACCAACTTCACCTATTACGCCAACGGAAACGCGGCCTCCAAACCGTTCGTCCTGCCCGAGGTGCTGTCCGACCCTGCTGTCTACCCCGACGCCGAAACGATCGCGCGCATGTGGGCGCCGCAGCCGCTCTCTGACGAGCAGGACCGGGCGATGCAGCGCATCTGGGCACAGATCAAGACCGGCGGCTGAGCGCTGGTGGAGCGGCCGGTGTCTTGGTCTTTCGAGACTTCTATAGTTTGTTCCTGTTCGAGGCGACCGCGTCGTGACCGCTGGCGCTGAAGCCCCTGCACCGCCAGCCGTGACCGGGGGCTCTCCGCCCTTCATCCGCATCGAGGCGGTGACCAAGAAATTCGGCGAGTTCACCGCGGTCGAGAATGTCTCGCTCGAGATCGGCAAGGGCGAACTCTTCGCGCTGCTCGGCGGTTCGGGGTGTGGCAAGACCACGCTGCTGCGCATGCTCGCCGGTTTCGAGACGCCGACCGAGGGAAAGATCTTCATCGACGGGCAGGACATGACCAAGACGCCGCCCTATGAGCGGCCGGTCAACATGATGTTCCAGTCCTACGCGCTGTTCCCGCACATGACGGTGGAGAAGAACGTCGCCTACGGGCTGAAGCATGAAAAGATGAACGACGCCGGGCGCAAGGACCGTGTGCGCGCGATGCTCGACCTGGTGCAGATGACGCCGCTTGCCGGCCGCAAGCCGCACCAGTTGTCCGGCGGCCAGCGCCAGCGTGTCGCACTTGCTCGCGCTCTTGCGCGCCAGCCGAAGGTGCTGCTGCTCGACGAGCCGCTCGCCGCGCTCGACAAGAAACTGCGCGAACAGACGCAGTTCGAAATCGCCAACATCCAGCACAAGACCGGCATCACCTTCATCGTCGTCACGCACGACCAGGAAGAGGCGATGACGCTGGCGACACGTATCGCCGTGATGGACAAGGGCGTGGTTCGTCAGGTCGGCACCGCGACCGAGGTCTACGAATATCCCAACAGCCGCTTCGTCGCCGGCTTCATCGGTTCCATCAACATGGCGGATGCAGTGGTGACCGGCGCGCGCGACGGCGAGACGCTGCTCGATTGCGCCGCGCTCGGCGGGCTGGTTCGTGCGCGCGCCGTTGCCGGGTTCTCTGTCGGGAACAAGGTGACGCTGGCCGTGCGGCCGGAGAAGATCGCCATCGCCCGCGAACGGCCGCTCGAAGCCGTCAATGCCTTTGCCGGCGTCGTGGAGGATCTCGGCTATTTCGGCAAGGATTCGCTCTACCGCGTCAGGCTGGACACCGGCGTCATCCTGTCGGTCAACAGCGTCAATGCGCGTCGCGCCGGCGAACATGAGCGCGTGGCGCAGTGGGAGGACCGGGTCTGGCTCTCCTTCGACCCCTCCGCTGTCGTGTTGCTGCGGGAGTAGGCGATGGCGGGGCAGGGGGGAGGCGAAGGCCGCTTGGGCCGCTGGTTCCACCGCCGCGGCTGGTCGCAACTGGTCGTCGGCATTCCCTACCTCTGGCTGATCGGTTTCTTCCTTGCGCCTTTCCTTATCGTCGTCGCCATGAGCCTTGCGCTGAAGGCGTCGACCGCGCCGCCCTTCGCGTGGAGCGAGGAGTTTCCCTACATTTTTGGCGACAATTTCGCCCGGCTTTTCTCCGATACGGTCTACCTGCGCGCCTATCTCACCTCGATAACCAACGCCTTCATCGCCACCATCCTGTGCCTGCTGATCGGCTACCCGATGGCGCTGGGCTTGACGCGGGTCAGCCGCTCCTGGCGCAACATCCTGCTGATGCTGGTGATCCTGCCATTCTGGACCTCGTTCCTGCTGCGCGTCTATGCCTGGATCGGGCTGATGGGAACCAACAGCTGGTTCAACAAGGCCCTCACCGGGGCGTGGAACTTCGTTGTTCCCGCCGAATGGGCGCTGCGCTCCATTCCGATGATGAACTCGAACTTTGCCGTCGTGCTGGTGACCGTCTACTCCTACCTGCCCTTCATGATCCTGCCGCTCTACGCCAATCTCGAGAGGCTCGATTTCACACTGAACGAGGCGGCGATGGATCTCGGCTCAAGGCCGTGGCGGGTTTTCGTCGACGTGACGCTGCCGCAATCGATCCCCGGCATCATTGCCGGCGGGCTGCTGGTGTTCATCCCGGCCTCCGGCGAACTGATCATTCCGAGCCTTGTCGGAGACGGGTCGCGGCCGATGATCGGCCGGGTCATCTACGACGAATTCTCCTTTGTGCGCGACTGGCCGATGGCCTCGGCGGTCTCGGTCGCGTTGCTGGTGCTACTGGTGCTGCCGATGATGGCCTACAGCCATTTCGAGGCGAAGGCGCAGGCAAGGCGGGAGGACGGGGCATGAACCGCCCCCCCAGCTTCCTGGTCTCCTGCCCCGCCCTTCGCTTAGCCTTTTTCTATATCCCGATCCTGTCGATGATCGTGTTCTCGTTCAACAAGTCGCGGCTGGCCACCGTCTGGGGCGGGTTTTCCACCCAGTGGTACGTGAAACTGTTCGACAACAAGCAGGTCTGGGACGCGGCGATCCTGTCGCTGGAGATCGCGGTGATCAGTGCCTCCATCGCCACCATTCTCGGCACCATGGCGGGCGTTGCGCTGGCGCGTTTCCGGTCGTTTCGCGGCCGCACGCTGTTTTCCGGCCTCGTCACCGCCCCGCTGATCATGCCGGAGGTGATCACCGGCATTTCCTCGCTGATGCTGTTCATCATGATGGCGGAATGGATCGGCTGGCCGGCGAAACGCGGTTTCACCACCGTGACGCTCGCCCACATCACCTTTTCCATGGTCTATGTGACGACCGTGGTGCAGTCGCGCCTGTCTTCAGTCGACATCGCGGTGGAGGAAGCGGCCGCCGATCTCGGCTCGAAGCCGTGGCAGGTGATGACCGACGTGACGCTGCCGATCATCTCGCCGGCGATCGTGTCCGGCTGGCTGCTCGCCTTCACGATCTCGCTCGACGATGTGGTGATCACCAATTTCACCACCGGGCCCGGCGCCACCACGCTGCCGATCCTGATCTGGAGCAAGGTCAAGCTCGGTGTGACGCCCGACATCAATGCGCTCGCCACCATCATCGTCGCCATCGTCACGGTTGGCGTCATCGCCGCCGGCATCATCCTCACCCGCGCCGAGAGGCGACGCGAGCTTGAGGTGCAGATGGCGATCAAGGCGAACGGCTAGGCTGCGATGGCGCTGCGGTTGGTAACCGACGAGGATCGGCGGCAGTTCGCCTTCCTGAACGAAACCGTCGGCGCGCCCGGCTCCGGCAATGTGCGCTATGCGGCGGCGATGCATTTTTTCCGCTGCGGCATGCTGTCGGCCGCAGCGTTGGAGGTCTACCGCGTCTGCTCCAAGCTCGACGCCGAAGATCCGCGCGATTTGTTGCGGGTAAGGGGGCTGATCGGCGAGATCGAGGTGGACGAACCGGCCTGAAATTGCAGGTCGTGAGCACAGCGGGCCTTTTCCTCCCCCTGCAAGGGGGAGGTGGTCGCGGAGCGACCGGAGGGGGTTGGATTTATCATGTTACCCCACCCGTCGGCTTCGCCGACACCCTCCCCTGAAGGGGAGGGAAAACACCCGGTCGCTCCGCCGTCGCGCTATCGCGAACGCTGTGCCCGACGAGCACTCCAGCGCTTGAGCGTCAGACAAGCGAAAGACGATGTTTCCATCTACCGCCCCTTCCATACCGGGTCGCGCTTTTCGGCGAAGGCGCGAAAACCTTCCATGTTGTCTTCCGAATCGTAGAGTTCGTCGACAGTGCGGAACTTGCGCTTGGTGATCCAGTTCATGGCGTCCTGGAAGCTCATCGCCTCGGCTTCGCGCGCCACTTCCTTGATCGCGGCGAAGACCAGCGGCGGTCCGCTTGCCAGCAGTCGCGCGATCTCCCACACCCGCGCCATCAGCTTTTCGTTGTCGTCGAGGATCTCGTTGACCAGCCCCCAGCGATGCGCCTCGGCGACATCCATCCAGCGGCCGGTCAGCAGCAGGTCCATGGCGACATGGTACGGCATGCGCTTCGGCAGCTTGATCGTCGCCGCGTCAGCGAGCGTCCCGGCGCGGATTTCGGGCAGCGCGAAGGAGGATTGCGCCGTGGCGTAGATCAGGTCGCAGGAGAGCGCCAGTTCGAACCCGCCGCCGACCGCCATGCCGTTTACCGCGGCTATGACCGGCTTGTTGAGGTCACGCAGTTCCTGCAGGCCGGCAAAGCCACCGACGCCGTAATCGCCATCGACCGCATCGCCACTGGCCGCCGCCTTGAGGTCCCACCCGGCGGAGAAGAACTTGTCGCCGGCGGTCTGGACGATGGCGACGCGCAATTGCGGATCGTCGCGGAACGCCTTGAATGTCTCGCCCATCAGCCGCGAGGTTTCCAGGTTGATGGCGTTCGCCTTCGGCCGGTCGAGCGTGACTTCGAGGACGCCGCCCTCGCGCCGGGTGCTGACTGGGTTTGTTTTCTCAGACATTGTCGGTTTCCTCCACCACCATCAGCGCATCTGCTGCCCAGGCGCCGCCGCCCTGTTCGCAGACGATCAGCGGGTTGACGTCCAGTTCCACCAGCGCGTCGGCCTCGGCTACCGCGAAACCGGCGATCGTTTCAAGCGCGTCCAGGGCGGCGGCAAGATCGCCCTTTCGCCGCCCGCGAAAACCGTCGAGTAGCGCAAACAGCTTCAGGCCCCGCAATGCGGCTTCGATCTCGCCGCGCGTCGCCGGCAGCAGCACGGTCGCCGTGTCGCCCAGCAGTTCCACCGTCACGCCGCCGGTGCCGATCGTCATCACCGGGCCGAAGACCGGGTCGCGGGTGATGCCGGCGATCAGTTCGCCGACCGGCCTGCCGACCATGGCTTCGACCAGCACGGCGTTCCCGAGTGCAAGCAGGTCGCGCGCATTGTCGCGCACCGCCTCGCCGCCGGCGAGGTTCAGCCTGACCGCGTTCATCTCCGATTTATGCGCTACGCCGAGCGCCTTGATCGCGACCGCGCCGCCGATCTCGCGCGCCGCCGACACCGCGTCCGAGGCAGTCGTCGCGACATGGCCGGCGGGAACCGGCACGCCGGCGGCACGCAACCGCGCCTTGGCCTCGGCTTCGCTGAGGGTGCGTCGAACAACCAATGAAGCCGCTGGATTCGCCCCAACCGTGGCTCGCCCCGAAAAGGGTGGGGATATCGTGCCGGCTGGTACTCCGCCCGTTTGGGCCCACGCTTCCCCGATCGTCGCCGCCGCTTCCGCCGCGGCGATGGCCTCGTCGAAGCCGTGCAGCGGAACAAGCCCGCGCGCCATGATGTCGGCCGACCAGCCCTCGTTCAGGTTTTCCGGCAGTGAGGCCAGCACCGCGCCGCGCGCGCCATGTGTCTTGCACGCCGCCGCAAATGCGTTGACCGTGGCGCGCCAGTCCTTGTCCTCGCAACGGTCGGTGCGCGGGAAATCCAGCACCAGGAAGTTCAGGTCGAACCCGCCGCCGACGAAGGCGGAAAAGGTCGCGGTCATCGCCGGTTCGTTGTTCCAGATGAAGGTGTGGTAGTCGAGCGGGTTTGCGACCGCCACCAGCGGCCCGAGCGTCGCCTTCACCGTCGCGCGGTGCGCTTCCGTCAGCATGCGAAACGCCACGCCACGCCCGACCGCGGTGTCGGCCATGATCGAGGCCTCGCCGCCCGAACAACTCATCGACGAGATCGAACGGCCGGGCAGGGGGCCGGCGACATGCAGCAGTTTCAGCGTTTCGAGGAAGGCGGGGATGGAATGCACCCGCCCGACCCCGCAGCGGCGCAGGAAGGTGTCTGAGGCGGCGTCGGACCCGGCAAGCGAGGCAGTATGCGACACGGTCGCAGCCTGCGATTGCTCGGAGCGGCCCATTTTCATGGCGACGATGGGCTTGTGCAGTTCGCGGGCGCGCATCCCAAGCCGGGCGAAACCGGCGGCCGAATCGAATCCCTCGATATGCAGCCCAAGGCACGACACCCGCTCATCCTCAACCAGCCCGATTGCGATGTCGGACAGGCCCGTCTGCGCCTGGTTGCCGGCGGTGACAATGTAGGAGAGCGGCAGGCCGCGCGCCTGCATAGTCATGTTGATGGCGATGTTGGAGGACTGGGTGACGATCGCCGCGCCGCGCCCGCCCTGCGGCAAGCGCAACCCGCCATGCTGGTCGGGCCAAAGCGCCGCGCCGTCGGCATAGTTCAGCAGGCCGTAGCAATTCGGCCCGAGGATGGGCATCGCTCCGGCGGCGGCGACCAGTTCGGCCTGCAGCGCCTCGCCCTTGTCGTCGTCGAGGCTGGCCTCCAGGAACCCCGAAGCAAAGCAGACCGCGCCGCCCGTGCCCCGTGCTGCAAGCGCCCGCACGATGGGAATGGTCGCCTCGCGGTTGACGCCGATGAACACGGCGTCGGGCGCATCCGGCAGATATTCGACCGAGCGGAAAGCCGGCAGCCCCTCGACGCTGTCCCTTGTCGGGTGCACCGGCCAGATCGGCCCGGCAAACCCCATCTTCAGGGTCTGGCGGACGACGGCCGTCGCCCAGTTGCCGCCGAAGACGGCGATGTGGCGCGGATTGAGCAGGCGGGAGAGCGGGCGCATGGGCGGGGACTTTTTTTGGCGACGAAAGGATCGATCAGGCTTCGGTGGTCTTGCGCATCTGTTCTGAGGGTGTTGGCGAAACGCGCAGCGTCACCCCCACTCCGTCAGCTTCGCTGACACCTCTCCCCCACGTTGTGGGGGGAGAGGAAGGGCGCCTCGCGATGTTGCTCGGCCTTTCCTCTCCCCCCGCAGGGGGGAGAGGTGGTCGCGAAGCGACCGGAGTGGGGGGAGGCTCAGCCGGCAATGACGCTTCGGCAGGAAAAGGCGCCCACGATTCCACCGTCAGCCGCGCGATCTCCGCGCCATAGGCGTCAACTGCTTCGGCGCCCTTCGGGCTCACCGCATAGACGCCGGTCCGCACCCGATGGAACCAACCATAGTGATCGTCGGCCATGATGTTGCGTGCCTTCGCAACGCCCGTAGCCCTGGCCACCTGCGCCGCTTTCGTCGCATCTTTGGCGGCGAGAAACGCAAGGCATTTCAGCGCATCCTGACGATAGGCGGTCACCAGGCCGCGCCGCGTCGCGCCGCCGGTGTTCGGATCGCCGACGCGCCGGGCGAACTCGCGCAGCAGCCGCTCGCGGCGCGGCTTCGATTTGCGCGGGGCGTAAGGCGCCGGGTCACAATGGACTTCGGCCAACCCGTCAGCCAGCCGCACGGTGATCAGCCCGAGCCCCAGCCGGCGGCACAGCGCCAGATTGCCGGCGAGCGCGGTGGAAAACGCCCGTCCCGTCCCGCGCGGCACGGCGATGTAGACCGCATCGGTGATCGCCTGTCGCGCGACCGCCTGATGGAACAGCGACAGCGAAAAACCGGTCTTCAATTCCACGATCACCGGGTCTTCGTCGCCGCGCACCGCCACGATGTCGGCCGCGCCGATCTCGGCCTTGACAGTGTATCCCTGTCCTTCGAGCAGCGCCTTGATCGGGGCGTAAAGGTCGGTTTCGCGCATCGGCATCACCGGCGGTCGAGATGGCCGAGTTCGCGCGACGGGTCGATCCGGGCGCGGACGGGGCCCTTCAGCGCCCTGACGGCCGGAAACCCGCCATCGCGCTTGCGCTCCCACAGCAGATGGCTATCGACCTCGATCGTGAAGACGCCGCCGGTGCCGGGAACCAGCGTGACCGCGCCAAGCTCTTCGGAAAACGTCGACAGCAATTCCTGCGCCATCCATGCCGCGCGCAGCATCCAGTTGCACTGGCGGCAATAGGTGATGACAATGGTCGCTTTCGTGTCGGTTGATGTTTCGGGCGTGGACATGACGCTACCCCCACCCCTGACCCCTCCCCTCAAGGGGGAGGGGAACAGCGAGCGCCGTGATCCGGGCGCGAAGATTGTTTGGGTTGATGTGATCTCTCGATTCGAAGTGTCGCCGTCCCCCTCCCCCTTGAGGGGAGGGGTCAGGGGTGGGGGTGACTATTGACGACACGGCCGGCTTCCCCCCCCCAGCCGCCGCAACAGCGCCCGCGAAATGATGTGGCGCTGGATTTCGCTGGTGCCTTCCCAGATGCGCTCCACCCGCGCGTCGCGCCAGATTCGCTCCAGCGGCAGTTCCTCCATGAGGCCCATGCCGCCATGGATCTGGATCGCCTCGTCGGCGATGAAGGCGAGCACCTCGGTCGCCTTCAACTTCGCCATCGCCATGTCCTCGTCGGTCACCGTGCCGGCGTCGAACTTCCAGCCGGCTTCGCGCACCAGCAGTTCGGCCGCCTTCAGTTCCATCGCCATGTCGGCGAGCTTGAACGACACGCCCTGGAACTTGCCGATCTTTTGGCCGAACTGCTCGCGGTTGGCTGCCCAGTCGAGCGCATGGTGAAGCGCCCGCTCCGCCCGACCGAGGCAGGTGGAAGCCACCTGCAGCCGCGTTGCGCCAAGCCAGGTGTTGGCGACCTCGAAGCCGCGATGCGGTTCGCCGAGTACGTTTTCGGCCGGCACGCGGCAATCGTCGAATTCCAGCACCGCGTTGGTGTAGCCGCGATGCGAGACGTTGCGGTAACCGTCGCGCACGGTGAAGCCCTTCGTGCCCTTGTCGACGAAGAAAGCGGTGATGCGCTTTTTGCGGCCGCGCGGCGTCTCCTCCTCGCCGCTCGCCATGAAGGCGATGGTGAAGCCGGCAATGTCGGCATGGCTGATGAAGTGCTTGGTGCCGTTCAGGATCCAGTCGGACCCGTCCTGGCGCGCGCTCGCCTTCATGCCGCGAAGGTCCGAGCCGGCGCCGGGTTCGGTCATCGCGAGGCAATCCCAGGTCTCGCCGCGGATGCAGGGGTAAAGGTACTTTTCCCGTTGCGCCGGCGTGCCGGCAAGCAGGATGTTCGACGGCCGCGCAACGCAGGTCCAGTGCAGGGCATAGTTCGCCCGGCCGAGTTCCTTTTCATACAGAAGCCAGGTCAGCGTATCGAGCCCGGCCCCGCCCACCTCCTCCGGCATGTTGGCGGCGTACAAGCCGGCGGCGATCGCCTTGGCCTGCACGTCGCGGATCACGTCCATGGAGAGCACGCCCATGCGCTCCACCTCCGCCTCGTGCGGATAGAGTTCGTTTTCCACGAACGCCCGCGTAGTCTCGACGATGAGGGTCTGTTCCTCGGTCAGGCCGAAATGCATTGTTTCATACCTCTCGCATCAGCCATGCACATCGTCGAGTTGCCAGAGCTTGAGCAGCAGCGGCTGCAGCTTGTTCCAGTTCTCGACGCCGCAGCGCTGCGTCCAGCCTTCGTACTCCCTCGTCAGCCGCGCCACCAGCGGGTCGTTGCGCCCGGAGAGATCGTTCAGTTCGGTGCGGTCGGTCTCCATGTCGTAGAGTTCCCACGGCTGGTTGAACTTGCGCACCAGCTTGAAATTGCCGAGCCGCACCGCGCAATTGCCTTCGTGCTCGAAGAACAGCGGGCTTTCCCGTTTCCAGTCCTTTCCCTGCAGCAACGGCGTCAGATCCTCCCCGTCGAGCGGCTGGATTGCCGCTCCGCCAAGTTCCGAGGGATAGCCAACGCCGGTCGCGGCAAGGATCGTCGGCAGGATGTCGATGACATGGCACGGCGAATGCGCCACGGTCTGCGGTCGAAAATGCCCCGGCCAATGGGCGATGAGCGGCGTGGAGATGCCGCCTTCGTGGACCCAGTGCTTGAACAGGCGAAACGGCGCATTCGAAACGTTCGCCCACGGCAGATCGTAGCTCATGAAGGTAAGCGGTCCGCCTGGCCTCAGCGACGGGCGGTTGCCGATCTCGATCTTGCGCCCGTCATTGTGCCGGTCGGGATAATACTTCCCCCAACCGTCCTCGGCCATGAATTCGGCGCAGCCGCCATTGTCCGACAGGAACAGGATCAGCGTATTGTCGAGGATGCCGATGTCGCGCAGATGCGTCGTCACGCGGCCGATATTCTGGTCGAGACGGTCGATCATCGCCGCATAGACGGCCATGCGGCTCGCTTCCCAGTCCTGCGTCTTGACGTCGCCCCAGGCCGGCGCGGCCTCGTCGCGCGGCGAGATCTCCCATTTGTGCTGCAGCACGCCGCGCGATTGCATCTCCTCGTGACGCGATGTGCGCAGCTTGTCCCAACCCTTGCTGTAGACGCCGTCGTAGCGGGCAATGTCCTCCTCATGCGCATGCAGCGGCCAGTGCGGCGCGTGGTGGGCGAGGTAGAGGAAGAACGGCTGCGCCATCGCGACGCTCTCGTCGATCATCTGCAGCGCGTGATCGGTGATCGCATCGGTCAGGTAGAAATCGGAAGGCGAGACGTCGACGCGCGAATCGTCGAGCATCATGTAGTGCGGCGAAAAGAAGTTCATCACACCGTCGACGAAGCCGTAGAACCGATCGAACCCGCGCTGGCGCGGCGTCGGGTGTTCGACATCGCCGATCCGCCAGGTGTCGACCAGGCGTGCGGTGTAATCGCCGCCGACATGCCACTTGCCGCTCATCAGCGTGCGATAGCCGTCGGCGCGCATCAGTTCGGCGATCGTCGCCGCATCGTTGCGCAGGAAGCCCTGATAGGAAGGCGTGCCGAGATTGGTCCCCATGTGGCCGATGCCGGCATTGTGTGGGTAAAGCCCGGTCAGCAGCGAGGCGCGCGTCGGGCAGCACCGCGCGCAATTGTACATCGCCGAAAGCAGTACGCCGCCGCGCGCCAGCGCATCGATGTTCGGCGTGCGGATTTCCGAACCCATGATGCCGAGATCGGCAAAGCCCATGTCGTCGACAAGGACGACGATCACGTTGGGGCGGGTGTTCGGCGCGTCTGGATTCATGTGCGGACTTCCTCGTTCAAGGGAATGTCAGATCGTTCCCCTTGAGAAATCTAACCTGTGGCTCCGTCATCCCGGAGCTTGGCCCCGGGATCCAAATCCCCAGCTTCGCCAAGCAATTGGGTCCCGGGGACAAGCCCCGGGATGACGGCGCGAACGGGGTGCTCCGAACATCACACCCCGGCCTTCGCCGCCAGCTTCACGCGGAAATCATTCAGCAGCGCGCCGGCGCCCCAGCCCTCGCCGCCATTCTGTTTCGACAACGCGTCCATGATGGCGACGAGGTTGTCGTCGCGAATGCGTTCCAGTTCACGGATGCTCCACTTGCCCGACTGGTCGTCCGACTGGCCGGCGATCAGGTCGACCAGTTCGTCGTTGAATTCCGGCACATCCATCAGCTTGGTCCACGGCCATGTCAGGCAGGGACCGAACTGCGCCATGAAGTGGCGCATGCCCGCCTCGCCGCCGGCGATCCGGTAGACCTGGAACATGCCCATCTGCGCCCAGCGCAGGCCGAAGGAATAGCGCATGATGTCGTCGAGTTCCTCCACCGTGCAGATGCCGTCCTTGATCAGCCACAGCGCCTCGCGCCACACCGCTTCCAGCAGCCGGTCGCCGACGAAGGCCTCGATCTCCTTGCGGATCGTCACCGGCTTCATGCCGATCGACGCGTAGAGGTCGGTGGCGCGGCTCACCGCTTCCGTCGAGGTCATCTCGCCCGGTACGATCTCCACCAGCGGCAACAGGTAGACCGGATTGTAGGGATGGGCGACGACGAGACGTTCAGGCCGCGCCATCGCGGGCGCCATGTCGGTCGGCTTGATGCCGGAGGTCGATGAGCCGACAATGGCGTCGGCAGCCGCGTGCCGGTCGATCTCGGCCAGCACCTTGTGCTTGGTGTCGAGGCGTTCGGGAACGCTTTCCTGGATGAGATCGGCGCCGTTAACCGCTTCGGCGATTGATCCTGCAAGGGTGATTTCCGCTTCCTTTGGCAGGCCGTCCGGCGCCATCGCGGCAAAGGCGCGCCGGGTGTTCGCCATCACCTCGGAAACCTTGCGCGGCGCCTCGGGATCGGGATCGAACATCGAAACCGGGATGCCGTTCAGCGCCAGCCTTGCGGCCCAGCCTGCGCCGATCACGCCGCCGCCGATGCAGGCGGCCTTCGACAAATTGGACATGAGTGCTCCATCGCAGCGCTGCCCCGGCTCCCCTGCCTCGGCAGCTCACTGACGCAGCCTATCGGCGCGCCTGCGATTCTCTACGATGGAAGCGACGGGGCGGGCAAGCGGGGCGACACGCGCCCCGCCCGGTCCGGTTGTCAGCGGCGTATGAGCAGTGCGGTCACCGCCGGCACGGCGCAGGCCGCGATCGCGATCTTGACGAGGTCGGTCGCGATGAACGGCCCGATGCCGAAGGCAAACGCCTTTTCTGCGCCGAACGCAATCGCAAGCCACAGGAAGCCGAGCAACAGGATCACGGCCTCGCCTGCGAGCATGGCTGCGCCGAGCTTCAGCGGATTGCGCCCGAAACCGCGATCTGCGGCGTAGCCGACAAGCGCCATGGCGACAACGAAGCCGGCGAGATAGCCGCCGGTCGGCCCCATCATGTAGGCAAGGCCGATGCCCTTTTCCGGCGTGCCGGCAAACACCGGCAGACCAGCGGCACCCTCAACGAGATAGAGCAGCACGGTCGCAACGCCGAGACGCATCCCGTAGGCGGCGGCGAGCGCAAAGACGGCCAGCGTCTGCAGCGTCATCGGCACGGCGAACAGATCGACATGCGTCTTGGCGGAGATCGTCAGCACGGCAGCCCCGGCGACAATCAGGCCCAATTGCCACAACGCCGAACCGAAGGACGACTTCGGCCCAAGTGCCTCAGCCAGCGACGCGTTGTAACCTGCGCTCATCGTGTGATTCTCCAGAGATTGCCATTGTGCATTGCACACAGCTATAGTCAGGCCTTACGGCGTCGGCAAGGCGCTTCAGGCGCGATCGGGAAGGCGGAAATTGGAATTCGACACGACTTTTGTACCGGCCCATGGCGAGGCTGTGCCGGTTGCGCCGGATGTCGTGCGCGTCACGGTGAACAATCCCGGCCCGTTCACCTTCCATGGCACCAATAGCTACATCGTCGGGCGCGACACGCTTGCGGTCATCGATCCGGGCCCGATCGATGACGACCACCTCGCCGCGCTTGTGTCGGCGATCGGCGGACGACCGGTCAGCCACATTTTCGTATCGCACACCCATGTCGATCACTCGCCGCTGGCGCGTGTGCTGCAGCGCACAACAGGCGGCGAGATCGTGGCGGAAGGTCCGCACCGGGCGGCGCGCCCGCTCGGGATCGGCGAAACCAATCCGCTCGACGCCAGTGGAGACGCCGCCTTCCAGCCGGGCCGGAACCTTGGCGACGGAGAAAGGGTTGCAGGCGACGGCTGGGCGCTGACGGCGATCCACACGCCGGGCCACACGGCCAATCACTGCGTCTTTGCGCTGGAGGGCGCCGGCATCCTGTTCTCTGCCGATCACGTCATGGCCTGGTCCACCTCCATCGTTGCCCCGCCCGATGGCGCGATGGCCGACTACATGGGCTCGCTCGACCGGCTGATGGCGCGCGATGAAACAACATACTTTCCCGGTCACGGCGGACCGGTGCGCCAGCCGGCGGCTTTTCTGCGCGGGTTGAAGGCGCATCGCAAGATGCGCGAGCGGGCAATCCTGGAACGCCTGCGCCTCGGCGACCGCACTATTCCCGCCATGGTGCGTGAGATTTATCGCACAACCGATCCGCGCCTGCACGGTGCGGCCGGTCTTTCGGTTCTGGCGCATCTGGAGGATCTGGTCGAGCGCGGCCTTGCGCAAAGTGATGGGGCGCCCGGCATCGATGCGGTCTTCTCACCTGCCTGAGCACCGTTCCCGAAGTCCGACGCGGGTAGACGAATCAACCGCCTGCAGACAGCATCAGGTCGAGATCGCGCAGGAAGGCAACGATCAAATTCGCGTTGGCGCCGAAATCGTAGACGCCGTATCGCGCAGCGCTGCGCATGTCGACATAAGTCGTGGTTTCCTCTTCGCTGATGCGCACCACAACATCGTTAGGAAAAGCAAAGAACGGGGTCGTCATTTCCGCCTCGACCGATAGCTCTGTGTCTTCTCCCGGACGGCCGGTGCGCGAGGTCACGGCCCAACCGCGATCGTCGATCAGTTGTATCACGGCGGCATGCACGCGGTCGGCCGCGCCTTCGTAGCGGCGGCCCGTCACATCCGGAAACGCCGCAAGCTGGCGCGCCGCATAGTCCTCGTCAAACGTCGCAAACTGGCTCATCGCCGGCGTCCGTATCCTTGCCGCTTGGGCAAACACCGGCGGGGCCCCAAGGTCGGTGGGAATGGTGTTCATCGCCCGCATCGTCGCCACCCCCCAAATCCGCAAAG
>CALMYO010000116.1 GCA_937873685.1 uncultured Paracoccaceae bacterium | reverse complement strand
GGAAAAGCTGGATCGGCGGGCAACTGGAGCCGGCGGGGCGATTGACCGTGGATGCCGGCGCGGCCAAGGCGCTGGCAGCGGGAAAGAGCCTGCTTGCAGCCGGCGTGCGCCAGGTCGACGGCGCCTTCGAGCGCGGCGACACGGTCTCTATCGTCGATGAAGACGGCAACGAACTGGCGCGCGGACTTTCCGCGTATGATGCAGCCGACGCCCGCAGGATCGCCGGCCGCCGCAGCGCCGAGATCGAGGCGCTGCTCGGCTATGCGCCGCGCGCCGCGATGGTGCACCGCGACGATCTGGCGATGCGTTGAAGCGGGCCCATCGGTGGACAAAGCGAAGCCGGCGACGCCGGAACCCGCATCACCCCATTTCCTTGAACAGCACATTCTGGTCGGTGAGGTAGCGGGCAAACAGCGGCAGGCTGGCGGCGCCGATGGCGCGGGCGCGGCTGCCCACCGCGGCCTCGGCCACCACAGGCGGTGTTATCCCCTGCAGGTCGAGCCGTTCCAGCCCGGCACGCGTTGCCGCCACGATGCGGGCGCGGATGGCGGCGGGGAAGCCGCCGTCGATAAGCGCTGCCTCGAAATCGATCACCGATGAGACCGAGGCGATGGCGATGGCGAGTGCAGCGCCGGTGTCCTCGATCCAGCGGTCGAGCACGGCGCCGAAATCGGTCCAGTCGTCCGGATTGAGCCAAAGCGGCGAGGGATCAATGCCGGCGGCGCGCAACCGCGCCTCCAGCACAAAGAGCGAAGCGCAATCGATCAACTGGCGCGGCGCGCCGTCCGGCCCCGGCACTGGCAGCGAGCCGAAGGCGCCGGCGTTGCCGGTGCGGCCGGGATAGAGCGCCTGGTTCAGCACCACGCCGCCGCCGATGAACGAGCCGATGAAGAAATAGGCGAAATCGGAAAACTCGCGGCCGCGGCCGAACACCAGTTCGGCGCCGCAGGCGGCGGTGGCGTCGTTTTGCAAGTGGACGGGCAGGCCGGTTGCAACCGCAATCTCGGCGGCGAGGTCGTAGCCGCGCCATGCGTCCATCTCGCCGCGCGGCGCGCCGACCTCGTCCAGCCAGTTCCACAATTCGAACGGCGTGGCGACACCGATGCCGGCGATGCGGCGGCGGCCTGCCTCCGGCAGGGATTTGCGCAAGGTTTCCACCCCGGCGACAACGAAGGCGAGGATCGAACCTGGCACGGGATAACGGAACGTCTCGTGCAACAGGCTGCGCACGCCGCCGACGAAATCCATCAGCACGAGATCTGCGCTGCGCCGGCCGATCTTCAGGCCGATGGAGAATACCCCGTCGGGATTGAGCGCCATCGGGATCGACGGCTGGCCGACCTTGCCGCGGATCGGCGCGCCGCGGCTGAGCAGGTCGTCCTCTTCCAGCGCGCGCATGATCACCGAGACCGTCTGCGCGGAAAGCCCGCTGCGGCGCGCAATCTCGGCCTTCGGCAGGCGCTCGTGGCGGCGCACCAGCGAAAGCACGAGGCGTTCGTTCCACTCACGCACGCGCGACTGGTTGGCCCCGCCCGACGGGTCGATCACCCGCACCGGCGCGCGCGGATCGATATCTGTAGGCATTGCCCCCGCCGTATCCATCGCTGTCCTCCCCGCCGCGCCGGACCCGGTTTCGCGACGGGTGCAGGATGCCATGCAGAATTAATAAATCAAGTGGAATTATTTATTGACAGACCACCGAAATCCTGCTTTCCTGATCGCGGGATGAGGAACGGATGCAATGCCGACCCATCCCTGGGAGGTTGCCGGGGTGGTCCCGGCCCGCATTGTTTCCTTTGGGAGGTTACCCGTGAAGAAGACCATTCTTGCCGCCACCGTTGCGGTCCTCGCCCTTTCCGCCGCGCCGGCCTTCGCCCAGGACAAGATCGGCGCCTGCCTGATCACCAAGACCGACACCAACCCCTTCTTCGTCAAGATGAAGGAAGGCGCGGAGGCCAAGGCGGCCGAACTCGGTATCGAGCTGAAATCCTACGCCGGCAAGATCGACGGCGACAACGAGACCCAGGTCGCGGCGATCGAGACCTGCATCGCCGACGGCGCCAAAGGCATCCTGTTGACCGCCTCCTCCACCTCGGCCATCGTGCCCTCGGTCCAGAAGGCGCGCGAAGCCGGCATCCTGGTGATCGCGCTCGACACGCCGCTTGAGCCGATCGACTCCGCCGACATGACCTTTGCGACCGACAACTTCCTTGCCGGCGAACTGATCGGCAAGTGGGCGGCCGCCACGCTCGGCGACAAGGCCGCGAGCGCCAAAATCGCCACGCTCGATCTCGACGTGTCGCAGCCGACCGTCGATGTGCTGCGCAACCAGGGCTTCCTGAAGGGCATGGGCATCGACCTCGCCGACCCGAACAAGATCGGCGACGAGAGCGATCCGCGCATCGTCGGCTCCGACGTCACCCAGGGCAACGAGGAAGGCGGCCGCAAGGCGATGGAAAACCTTCTCGCCAAGGATCCGGAAATCAACCTCGTCCACACCATCAACGAACCGGCCGCTGCTGGCGCTTACGAGGCGCTGAAGGCGATCGGCCGCGAGAAGGACGTGCTGATCGTCTCCGTCGACGGCGGTTGCCCGGGCGTTCAGAACGTCGCCGACGGCGTGATCGGCGCGACTTCGCAGCAGTATCCGCTGCTGATGGCGTCGAAGGGCATCGAGGCGATTGCCGCCTGGGCCAAGGACGGCACCAAGCCGGCCGCGTCCGAGGGCAAGGCGTTCTTCGACACCGGCGTTGCGCTGGTCACCGACAAGCCGGCCGCGGGCGTCGACTCGATCTCGGTCGAGGAAGGCAAGAAGCTCTGCTGGGGCTGATGCCGGCTCCCCCTTTACGCAAGGGGGCAATCGCCGCACACTGACGCCGATTGGAAGGGGCGGGCCGTGCCCGCCCCTTTTCACATCCAAAAATCAGGCCGTAAGGGGAGGAACCCGTCGTGAGCGAGACCAGGAATTTCGAAGACGTCGTCAAGGACCGGCGCGACGAAAAGGTCGCCGAGTTCGAGCATCAGGAGAAGAGCCTGATCGACCGCCTGCAGCACCTGCTGCACCAGAACCCGGCCATCGTGCCGCTGATCGTGCTGATGGTTGCGGTCGTCATCTTCGGCCTCATCAACCCGAATTTCTGGCGCGTTTCGACACTGAGCCTGATTTTCCAGCAGATCGGTATCGTCGGCATTCTCGGTGTGGCGCAGACTCTTGTGGTGCTTACCGCCGGCATCGACCTGTCGGTCGGCGCGATGGCGGTGCTGACCTCCGTGCTGATGGGACAACTGACCTTTCGCTACGGGCTGCCGGCGGAAATCTCGATCCTGCTTGGCCTGATCGCCGGCACGGCGATGGGCGCGCTCAACGGCTTTCTTGTTGCGCGCATGCGCATCCCGCCCTTCATCGTCACGCTCGGCACCTGGCAGATCTTCCTCGCCACCAACTACATCTATTCCGCCAACGAGACGATCCGCAGCCAGGACATCGAGGCCCAAGCCGCGTCGCTGCAGTTCTGGGGTGCCGGCTTCACCTTCCTCGGCGCGCGTGTCACGCTGGCCGTCGTGCTGCTGATCCTGCTCGTGGCGATCATGGCCTATGTGCTGCGCCACACCGCCTGGGGGCGGCATGTCTATGCGGTCGGCGACGATCCGGAAGCTGCGGAACTGGCGGGTGTCGATCGCAACCGCACGCTGATCCAGGTCTATGCGCTGGGCGGGCTGTTCTGCGGCATCGCCGGCTGGGTGATGATCGGCCGCTTCGGCTCGGTCTCGCCCTCGGCCTCCACCGGCGTGCTCGGCAACATCCAGTCCATCACCGCCGTGGTGATCGGCGGCATCTCGCTGTTCGGCGGTCGCGGCACGATCGTCGGCATGTTCCTCGGCGCGCTGATCGTCGGCGTGTTCGAGATGGGGCTGCGCATGGCCGGCGCCGATGCGCAATGGACCTATCTTCTCATCGGCATCCTCATCATCGCCGCCGTGGCGGTCGACCAGTGGATCAGAAAGGTGTCGTCATGACCGAACCCATTCTCAAGGGCCGCAACCTCGTCAAGCGCTACGGCCGCGTCACCGCGCTCGACCATTGCGATTTCGACCTTTATCCCGGCGAGATCCTCGCCGTGATTGGCGACAACGGCGCCGGCAAGTCGACCCTGATCAAGGCCGTGTCGGGGGCGGTGATCCCGGACGAGGGCGAGATCTTCCTCGACAACAAGCCGGTGCATTTCACGTCGCCGATAGACGCCCGCGAGGCGGGGATTGAGACGGTCTACCAGACGCTCGCCATGAGCCCGGCGCTGTCGATCGCCGACAACATGTTCATGGGCCGCGAAATCCGCGCGCCGGGCTTTATGGGCACGTGGCTGCGCAAGCTGGACCGCAAGGCGATGGAGGACTTCGCGCGCAAGAAGCTCTCCGAACTCGGGCTGATGACGATCCAAAACATCAATCAGGCGGTGGAGACGTTGTCCGGCGGCCAGCGCCAGGGCGTGGCGGTGGCGCGGGCCGCCGCCTTCGGTTCCAAGGTGATCATTCTCGACGAGCCGACCGCCGCGCTCGGGGTCAAGGAAAGCCGGCGCGTGCTGGAACTGATCCTCGATGTGCGGGCGCGCGGCATCCCGATCATCCTGATCAGCCACAACATGCCGCATGTCTTCGAGGTCGCCGACCGCATCCACATCCACCGCCTCGGCAAGCGGCTCTGTGTCATCGACCCGAAGAAGTATTCGATGTCGGACGCCGTGGCGCTGATGACCGGCGCAATGCAGCCGCCGGAGGAAATGCTGGCGGCGTGAGGCGCCGCTGGCAGCCTGCCGGGCTACTTCCGCTCCCGAGCTCGCCATCACCCGGTCTCAAACGACCGGGTGATGGATCTTGGCTTCCCATTCAGTCGGCTGACTGCCAGACTGCCTTCCGATTCGGGAGGGACAGATGACGGCGACGGAGACAACACGCGAGGCGTTGACGGCGGCGGCGGCGGGGCTGTTCTGGAAGAATGGCTATGCCGGTACCAGCATCGCAGACATTGCGCGCGAGGCCGGTGTGCCAACCGGTAATGTCTACTACCATTTCAAGACTAAGGCCGATTTCGCCCGCGCCGTCGCCGGCATGTTCGTCACAGAGACCGGGGCGATGCTGGCGGAAATCGAGAAGGCGGAAGCGGAGCCGCGTGCACGGCTGAACGCGTTGGTCGAGCGCTTGCGTCAAACCCAGCGCGCGCGGCTCGAAGGCGGTTGCCCGATCGCGCGCGCTGTTTGCTGCCAGTCGCCAGCCGGTTTCAGCCTGGAAAAGCTGGATCGGCGGGCAACTGGAGCCGGCGGGGCGATTGACCGTGGATGTCGGCGCAGCCCAAGGGCTGGCAGCGGGAGAGCGCCTGGTCGCCGCCGGCGTTCGCCAGGTCGACGGCGCCTTCGAGCGCGGAGACACGGTCTCGATCGTCGATGAAGGCGGCAACGAACTGGCGCGCGGGCTTGTTGCCTATGACGCCGCCGACGCGCGAAAAATTGCAGGCTGCCGCAGCGCGGAAATCGAGGAGCTGCTCGGCTACGCTCCCCGCGCCGCGATGGTGCATCGCGACGATCTGGCGATGCGGTGAGGAGAGCCCGGCCGTAAAGCAGACCATTGTTTGCGGTTCAGCCAATCTCCTCAAACGGCGTGTTCCGGCGGGGGAGGCGTCGTGCAGACAGCGGCAGACTGGCTTCGCCAGTCGCTCCCCCCGCGCCGCAAGCCGGGTTGGCGCAGAAAATCAGAACAACCAGTGTCGTGCGGTAAAGGTTGGAGCGGTCAGGTCCCGGGTTTTACGCATCAGCAAAGAGAACACCGCGGCGCGAAATGTTTGCCGCGCGAGGATTTCGAGGCCGCTGAAGCGGGAAACACTGCCAAGTCATTGTTTCCGTTTTTAAACCGAAAACAGCAGAACTGGTCTTTTTGCATCCTCGCCATCGTCTCGCTCTGCTCTGTGCAAAACAGGCGCGATCCCGGCGTCCAAACCAGGCAATTCGATCGAACAACGCTACGCCCTTGGATGTGCCGCTTCCCACGCCTCCAGCAGCCGGGCAGTGTCGACGGCGGTATAGACCTGCGTGGTCGACAGACTGGCATGGCCGAGCAGTTCCTGGATGGTGCGCAAATCGCCACCACGACCGAGCAGGTGGGTGGCGAAGGAATGACGCAGTGCATGCGGCGTCGCGGTCTCGGGAAGTCCGAGCGCGCCGCGCAAAGCCCGCATGTCGCGTTGCAGCACCGCCGGCTGCAACGGCCCGCCGCGCGCGCCGCGAAACAGCGGCGCATCGTCACCAAGCGCGAACGGCGCCAGCTTGCGATAGACCTCGACCGCCTCGAACACCGCCGGCAGCACGGGAACAAGGCGCGTCTTGCCACCCTTGCCGGTAACGACGAGCGTGCGCGCCCGCCGGTCCTTCAGGTCGCCGCCGGTCAACGAAAGCGCTTCGGAGATGCGCAAGCCGCAACCGTAGAGCAATGTGAGGATCGCGGCGTTGCGGGCGCGTTGCCAGGCTTCCTCGTTCAGGTGCTCGTCGGCGTCGGCGAGGCGGATGGCGCGATCGGCCGGCAGCGGCTTCGGCAGCGATTTCGGTTGCCGGGGCGCACGCGCCGCATTGGCAGCGGCGGCATTGCCCTGGCCCTGCCTTTCCAGATGCCGCAGGAAGGAGCGCACGCCTGCGAGGCCACGTCCGAGCGTGCGCGCGCCGGCGCCGTCGCGCCGCCGCGCAGTCAGAAAGGCGCGATAGTCGGCGGTGCGCAGAGTTGCGAGGTCTTGCAGGGTCGGCGGGCCGCCGAGATGCTGCGACAGGAACGCCAGAAACTGGCGGCTGTCGCGCTCATAGGCGTCGAGGGTTTTCGGCGAACAGCGCCGCTCGCCAGAGAGCGCTTCGAGCCAGAGCTTGCGCGCGGCCAGCGCATCGGGCGCGGCCGGAACCAGATCACGTTTTGAAAATGCCATGTCGTCCATGCGCATCGCCCCCTTCAGTGGCGCACATGGTGTCGCAAGGCGGTTACCGCCGGGTTGAGAACGATCGCGTCAGCTTGTCAGGCGCAGATTCTTCAGGTTCTTCAGGATCTCACTGAACGCCTTGTCCATCGCATCCTTGTCGGAGGCAAAGAAGTGATCGGAGGGTTTCGACGCGCACTTGTTGAGGATTTCGTACACGGTCGTGCCCGGCTTGGTGTCGTCGCTGATGCCGATGGTGATCAACTCGATGTTGCGGCCGCCTGATTTCGACTTCACTTCCGAACAGGCGTTCAGCGTGAAATCGCGGATCTCGTTGCCGAGGTCGGTCATGGTGTTGACCGCCTTGCCGGTGAATGGCGAGGAGTCCATGATGAAACCGTAGGGCGTGAAATTGTCCTTCGGACCGAAACCGGTCTCGATCTTGGCGCCGCCGAGTTTGTAGTCCCGCGGATCGTACACCCAGGGCGAGACGCTGTTGGTCGATTCGTCGGTGATGCCGTTGGCGAAGCCGCCCTCGATTTCGGTGACTTGCTGGCCGTCGGTGACGACGATCAGGATCTTGTGCGTGCTGGCGGTGTATTTCGAGCCTTCGGTGAATGGGGCCTCCGGCGAGAGCATGCGCATGCCCCAGGTCACACCGGGCGCGATGAGAGTGCCCTGATTGTATTCCCAGTTGACCTGGTCGATGCGTTTCTTCACCTCGTCGAGATCGGTTGACAACGGCATCAGCGGATGGCGGACGCAGTTGAAGTTCGGGCCCTTGTACTGGGAATAATAGTCGCTCGCCGAGGCCGTTTCCTCGATTTTGTCATATCCAGCCATCGTGCCGTCAGACGGGTTCAGGCTTGTATTGCCCATCGCGACATTGTCGGGCGTTGGCGGGTAGATGTAGGCCTGCCAGTTGCCGCCGGTTGAATCCTTCACATGTTTCGGCGGCGCCTTTTCCAGCACACAACCTTTCCACGATGTGCCGGCAAACAACGGGCTGTTGCGGTTGTCGACAAAGGACGTGTTGTTCGTGCCGACATTGACGTTCATCGTGAATGGCACATAGCCGGCCGCGACCGTGAAGCCGCCAGCGGCTTCCAGATCGTCGATCAGTTTCTTCGTCGCACTCTTCAGTTCCTCCATCCGCGTCTTGCCGGTCTTCATATTGGCGCGCATGGAACCGCTGACGTCGAGCGCAAAAACCACTTCGAGGCGGTCTTTTGACAAGGTGGCGGTTGACGCGACCTCAACCTTGATTGCTCCCCTGTCGAGGATCTGGATGATCAACGGCGAGGATTTCGCCCGTGCTGTCACCGTCACCTTGCCGTCGGCAATCTCCACTTTCGGCTTTCCGATCAGCGCACCGTTGTAGTTTGCCTGGAAGATCTCGCGAGCCGCTTTCTTCCGTTCCGCGTCCGTGGCGTCCACCATCTTGGCGGCGATCAGCGCAGCGGCGTCGGTGGCGCGCAGCATCTCGTCTCGCATGCGGCCGAGGTTGATGTAATCCACCGCCATTCCGACAGCCCCGAGGATCGGCATCATGGCGAGCGCCAGCATCATGGAGAAATTGCCGCGGCGATCGCGCAGGAACGAGCCGAGGGGTGGTCGATGGGGTATCATGAAGTTGGTCCTTTTCGCGGCCATCTTATGCCGCTAGAGGCGAAGGATCGGTAAATGCCGGGTGTGAAAATGTCCGCAAACATGCGGAAATACGTGGTTTCACTCAGGAGGAGCGGACTTGGACACGCAGATGGTTCTCGTCGGTACGATTGGCGCGGCACACGGGCTGAAAGGCGAGGTGCGGCTGACCAGCCATACCGGAGACCCTATGGCGATTGCCGACTACCAGCCGCTTCTCGACCCGGCGGGAAACCGCCTCAAGATCGTTTCATTGCGGCCGGCAAAGGGCGTCTTGATCGCGCGTTTTGCAGGCGTCGACGACCGCAACGGCGCCGAGGCGCTGAATGGCGTCACGCTTTTCGTGCCGCGTTCGGCGCTGCCGGAACCGGACGAGGAGGAGTTCTACCACGAAGACCTGATCGGGCTTTCGATCCGCGACAGGGACGGCGGGACGCTCGGGACCGTGAAGGCTGTGCAGGATTTCGGCGCCGGCGACGTTCTCGAGATCGCGCTTCTCGGCGGGCGTCAGGCGATGATCCCGTTCACCCGCGTCGCCGTGCCGCAGGTGCGCATCGCCGATGGTTACCTCGTTGTCGATCCGCTCGCCGCCGGGCTCGTTTCGCCGGAAAGCGAAGAAATGGACGACGAGCCGGCGGTTTCCCACACCGATCAGGAAAGCCGGCAGCCGCGCCCGCCACGCGCCAGAAAGCCGCGCAAACGCACGGACGACCGGTCATGAATTTTCACGCCAGCGTGCTAACGCTCTATCCTGAAATGTTCCCGGGTCCGCTCGGGGTTTCGTTGGCCGGCAAGGCGCTTGCGGGCGGAACCTGGCATCTCGACGCGACGCAGATTCGCGACTTTGCAACCGACCGTCACCGCAGCGTCGACGACACGCCGGCTGGCGGCGGCGCTGGCATGGTGATGCGGGCCGATGTGCTGGCGCGCGCCATCGATGCGGTTTCGCCGCAGGACGATCCGAGGCCGCGCTTGCTGATGAGCCCGCGCGGGCGACCGCTGACGCAGGCACGCGTGCGGGAATTCGCCGCCGGTCCCGGTGCGCTGATCGTCTGCGGCCGCTTCGAGGGCGTCGACCAGCGCGTGATCGAGGGCAGGGGGCTGGAAGAGGTTTCGATCGGCGACTACGTCCTTTCCGGCGGCGAGATCGCGGCGCTCGTGCTGCTTGATGCGGTGGTACGGTTGCTGCCGGGCGTGATGGGCAATGCGGAATCGGGCGTGAGCGAGAGTTTCGAAAACAGTCTGCTGGAGCATCCGCACTACACGCGTCCGGTCGAGTGGGAGGGCCGGGTAATTCCCGATGTCCTGCAATCGGGCAACCACGCCCACATCGAGGCATGGCGGCGCGCGCAGGCCGAAGGTCTGACGCGGGAGCGCAGGCCGGACCTGCTGGTTTGAAAAAATGCGCCCTAAGGCGTGACAAACGCCGGCGCTTGCGGTATGTCCCCGCGCGATCACGGGGCAAAAGCTCCAATCCACCAGAAAGAACGCGCGCAATCGCCCTTGCCGCAAGGCAGGCCGGTCAAGGTGTTGGCACTTTGAGGCTTTGAGGGGCGCTCTGGCGGTTTCAGAGAAAAGAAGGACAGATCCGATGGACATCATCCGTCAGCTTGAGGCCGAGCAGGCCGCAAAGATCGAAGCCAAGCGCACGCTTCCCGATTTTTCGCCCGGCGACACCGTGCGGGTTCATGTGCGCGTCACCGAGGGCGCGCGCACCCGTCTGCAGGCCTATGAAGGCGTTTGCATCGCGCGCTCCGGCGGCGGTATCAACGAGAGCTTCACGGTGCGCAAGATTTCCTACGGTGAAGGCGTGGAGCGCGTGTTCCCGGTCTATTCGCCGCTGGTCGAGGCCGTCGAGGTGGTGCGTCGCGGCAAGGTGCGCCGCGCCAAGCTGTATTACCTGAAGGGCCTGACTGGCAAGAAGGCGCGTATTGTCGAGAACACCAATGCGCGTTCGCGCAAGCTCAACGATGACGAACGCCAGAAGTTCCTGGCCGAACGCGCCCGGCTTGAGGCCGAAAAGGTCGCCGCGGCCGAGGCGCTGGCCGCCGAAAAGGCCGCTGCCGAAGCAGCCGAGGCCGCCGGCGCTGCAAGCTGAACGATACGTTCCGGCAACCGTATTTCTGGGCGCGCCCTCGCAGGCGCGCCCTTTGCATTCAAATACTGGCCGGATACCGGAATCCCGCCCACGGCCATGGTTAATGCCGCCTTTACCTTCCCCCGATAATTTCGCGCCAAATCGCTCAATGGGCGGAACGGTGTTATTGCGTGGGGATATACGATGCAATCGGGTGAAGGGGCGATTCCACAGAACCGGTCCGGGCTGACCGGCCTGTTGCTGCGGCAGGTGGAATTCCTGCTCGGCATGGTGCTGCTGCTTGCCACCGCGCTCGCTGTCGGCGCGCTGGCGACCTGGAACGTGGCCGATCCGAGCTTCAGCCACGCCACATCGAACGAGGTGACGAATGCGCTGGGGATTGCCGGCGCGGCCTTCGCCGACCTCGCCATGCAGTTCTTCGGCCTTTCCAGCCTTGCAGCGCTGACGCCCGCCGTGTTCTGGGGCCTGCGCCTGGCGAGCGGTCGCCCGGTGCGCGCCGCCGGCGCGCGCGGCTTTGCCTGGATCGGTTTTGCCGTGCTTGCCGCAGGCGCCGCCGGCTGCTTCGCGCCGCCGCAATCCTGGCCGCTTCCGGTTGGTCTCGGCGGTGTGTTCGGCGATCTTGTGCTGAAAATTCCGGGCCTGTTCCTCGGTGGATATCCGACCGGCGTATGGTCGGTTCTGGTCGCGCTGACGCTGGCCACGCCGGCCGCCTTTCTGTTTGCCCGCGCCGCGTTGCTGACCGGTGCGCCCACGGCCAAACCGGAGGCAAGGGCGAAAGCCCAGCGCGGACGCAAGCCCGAACCAGCGCCCGCGTCCGCAGACCTTGCCGAAGATGAAGACGACGAGGCGCAAGGCGCGCTGGCGCTTGCCTTCGGCGCGGCGGCGCACTGGTGGTATTCGGCGCGCGGCATGCTGCGCCGCGCCATGAACGCCCGCGGATTGAATGCCGCCGGCGCGCGCAAGGCGCATGATGGGGACGCCGGTTTCGAGCCGATGGCCGGCATGCGGGTGGTCACGCTTTCGCCTGTCCACGCCGAACATGACGACATGCCGGAAATCGAGCCGGACAGCCCGTCTGCGCCTGGTGCGCCGCGCCCGGCGCGGCTGCGCGAGGAGCCGGTGTTTGCCGGTTCTGGCGGCGGGGCCGATAATCTTGCGATGCCGTCGTTGCTGACCCGCGGCGCCGTGCGCGCCGA
>CALMYO010000115.1 GCA_937873685.1 uncultured Paracoccaceae bacterium | reverse complement strand
GCCGTGCGCTTGCGGAAGATGTGGATGGGCCATGGGCATCACCCGCGTCGCGCCGCCATAGGTGAGCGTCAGCAGCGAACCGCCCGGGTTCAGGATCGGCGCAGCCTTCTGCGCCACTTCGGTGAAGGAATAGGCGGATATCACCATCGTGCGCACGAAGTTCTCCCGCGTCGTCACATCGACGTAACGGCCCTTGAGCTGCGTCTTGTCGGAAAATCCGATGGCGTGTACGACGAAATCCAGCGAACCCCAGGCGTTCTTGAGACGTTCGAAAACCGCTTCCACCGACGCGATATCCTCTACATCGCAGGGCAGCACCAGATCGGACCCGATCTCTTCGGCAAGCGGCCGCACCCTCCGCTCGAAGGCATCGCCCTGAAAGGTGAAGGCCAGTTCGGCGCCTTGGGCGGCCAGATTGCGGGCAATACCCCATGCGATCGAGTTGGCGTTCGCCACACCCATGATCAGGCCGCGCTTGCCGACCATCAATCCGTTCATCAGTCGTCCCTTCGGGGCAGGTTGGGCAGAAAAATCATGTCCTCAGGCGTAGCGCTGAAACACCAGGGTCGCGTTGGTGCCGCCAAAACCGAAGGAATTGGAGAGGACAGTGTTGAGTACCACACCGTCGCGCCGCGCGCGCACGATCGGGATGTCGGCGAATTCCGGATCGATTTCGTCGATGTTGGCGCTTTCGCAGATGAAGCCGTTATGCATCATCAAAAGCGAGTAGATCGCCTCCTGCACGCCGGTCGCGCCGAGAGAATGGCCCGTCAGCGATTTGGTTGCCGCGATCGGCGGAATGTCGTTGCCGAACACTTCGCGGATGCCGGCGATCTCCTGACGATCCCCGACCGGCGTGGAGGTGGCATGCGGGTTGATGTAGTCGATTTTGTCACGCACGGTTGCAAGCGCCTGGCGCATGCAACGCACCGCGCCCTCGCCGGATGGCGCGACCATGTCGTAGCCGTCGGAAGTGGCGCCATAGCCGATGATTTCACCGTAAATCTTTGCGCCGCGCGCCTTGGCATGCGAAAGTTCCTCGAGCACCAGCACGCCTGCGCCACCGGCAATGACAAAGCCGTCGCGGTTTGCGTCGTATGCACGCGAGGCGATCGCCGGGCGGTCGTTGTATTTGGAGGACATCGCTCCCATCGCATCGAACAGCACGGACAGCGTCCAGTCGAGATCCTCACAGCCGCCGGCGAACACGATATCCTGCTTGCCAAGCTGGATGGTCTCATAAGCATTGCCGATGCAGTGGTTCGACGTCGCGCAGGCCGACGAGATCGAATAGTTGACGCCCTTGATCTTGAAGAACGTCGCCAGTGTCGCCGAGGCGGTGGAGGACATCGCCTTGGGTACGGCAAACGGTCCGACCCGTTTCGGCCCCTTCTCGCGGGTAATGTCGGCAGATTCCACGATGACGCGGGTCGAAGGGCCGCCCGAACCCATGATGATGCCGGTGCGCTCGTTGGAGACATCGCCATTTTCAAGGCCGGCGTCGCGAATCGCCTGGTCCATCGCCACGTGGTTCCACGCGGTGCCGCCGCCGTGGAAACGCATGGCGCGGCGGTCGACCAGACCTTCCGGATCGAGGTCCGGCGCACCGTGCACCTGACAACGGAATCCGAGATCGGCGTATTGCTGCGCAGCAGAAATCCCCGAACGCGCCTCGCGCAGCGATGCGAGAACTTCCTGTGTGTTGTTGCCGATCGAGGAGACGATCCCCATCCCGGTGACCACGACACGCTTCATCGACAGAACCCCGCCATTGCCTTGTATCCGACTTGCGCGAGAAAACGGCACAATTCAGGCGCTCGGTTGCTTGAACAAGCCGACGCGCAAATCCTTCGCCTGGTAGGCGATCTCGCCATCGGCCTTCATCCAGCCGTCGGCGATGCCGAGCACGAGTCGCCCGCGCATCACCCGCTTGAAGTCGATGCCATACTCCACGAGTTTTGTCTTCGGCGTCACCATGCCGGAGAACTTCACTTCGCCGGTCGAGATCGCGCGGCCCTTGCCGGGTTCGCCAAGCCAGCCGAGGAAGAAGCCCGTCAACTGCCACATTGCATCGAGCCCGAGGCAGCCCGGCATGACCGGGTCGCCGATGAAATGGCACGGGAAGAACCAGAGGTCGGGGTGGATGTCGAATTCGGCGCGGATGTATCCCTTGCCGTATTCGCCGCCATCCTCGTGGATTGCCGTGATGCGGTCGAACATTAGCATCGGCGGCGCCGGCAATTGGGCATTGCCCGGTCCGAACATCTCGCCGCGCGCGCAGGTCATGATCTCGTCGAAACTGTAGCTTGCCTTGCGCTCGGCCATGTTTTTCGTCTTTCCTCTGTTCCCGGTCCAGTCTCGCCCGAATGCCCCAGCCATGGCGGCAAAGCAAGGGTTTCGGCCCCCTATTGATCGTCGCTTTCAACGCGAATATATGAAATCCACGGAGATGAACAGGCGCGGCGCGGCGATGGCTGCGCCATGTCCAGAATGAACGGAGCCGGCAATGCCGACCTTTCCGCAGGAATTTCAAGGTTTTTGCGGCCTGCGCAAGCGCCTGAAGGCATCCGGCCTTCGCCCGACACGGCAGCGCCTGGCGCTGGCGAGCCTGCTGTTTCGCAATGGCAACCGGCATTTGGCGGCCGAGGAACTGCATGACGAGGCGGCGCGCGCCGGCGTCAACGTCTCGCTTGCCACCGTCTACAACACGCTGCACCAGTTCACGGAAGCCGGCATGTTGCGTGTGCTCGCCGTGGAGGGGTCGAAGACCTATTTCGACACCAACACGAGCGATCACCACCATTTCTTCATCGAAGGCGACAACGCGGTGATCGACGTGCCGGAAACCGGCCTGTCGATCGCAAACCTGCCGGAGCCGCCGGAAGGGATGGAAATCGCCCATGTCGATGTGGTAATCCGCCTGCGCCGCAAGGCGGAGTGAAAGGCCGGAAGCCGCGGCGGCCGTTCGAGATGCAAGCCGCCCTTTCCACAGGCGAAGCGGCGGAGTGTGCAACAGGCGCGTGCGCCGCGTCGAACGAACTTAATCCTCGATCTTCTCCTGCGGATAGGCGCCCCACAGTTGAGCCTGGTCCACCCAGCCACGCACCGTATAATTCTGGGAGGAGAATTCCATCCGGCACCACTGGCCGTCGCATGCGCTGATCGCGCCGATCACGCCCGGCTCCACCTGCGCCACCTTGTCAGCGCCTTGTTGCGGCTTGGAAAGAACGGCGATCAACTTGCCGGATTTCCCCGTTTCCCACGGCGCGGCGATCGCCGTTCGCCGTCCTGATAGCAGAGAGTGGAAAACCCAGCCTTCCGCGCCTTCCGCATCGCGAACGCGCCGCCAGTTGTCGTATTCCTGGATGATCTCCATCGGCAGGCCGGCCTTCAGGTAGCGCCACGACACCGCATATTCGCGCCCCGGTCCGACGCGAAGATTGACGCTTTTACCTTTCAGCGAAACGAAGCGCGGCAGCGGCAACCCGCTCGGACCGCGCTGGATCGAACCTGTGGTCTGGGCAATCGCGACGTCTGACGGCGCGGCGCCAAGAACGACCATCACAGGGGCAAGGAAACGCAACGCTTTGACGACGAGCACAACACACCACACTCAACGCATCGGCCTGGCGCGTCCTGCGGGTCGCCGGCCGGAAACCCTTTGTCATCGTCTCCCCACATTGATACATGATGCAAAGAGACAGCTTTCATGATGCCTTGTCTTGGTTAAGGACCTCCAAACAGCCGGCCGCCGGGATTTGCCCATGCCCAACAGGAAACGACCGCAGGTCATCGTAACCCGCAAGCTCCCCGATCTCGTCGAGACAAGGATGTGCGAGCTGTTCGAGACCAGGCTCAACATCGACGACCGCCCGATGACCCAACCGGAGCTGGTGGCTGCGATGCGAGAGGCCGATGTCATTGTGCCGACCATTTCCGACCGCATCGACGCCGCGCTGATCGAGCAGGCCGGCGACCGGCTGAAGCTGATCGCCAACTATGGCAATGGCGTCGACAACATCGATGTGGCAGCTGCCTCCAAGCGCGGCATAACCGTCACCAATACGCCGAACGTCCTCAACGAGGACACGGCCGACATGACCATGGCGCTGATCCTCGCCGTGCCGCGCCGCCTGGTGGACGGCGCGCGGGTGCTGATGGGCGATGGCAAATGGCCGGGCTGGTCACCGACATGGATGCTTGGCCACCGCATCCACGGCAAGCGTCTCGGCATTGTCGGCATGGGCCGCATCGGCACGGCTGTGGCGCGCCGCGCCAAGGCTTTCGGCCTGTCGATCCATTACCATAACCGCCACCGCGTCTCCCCGCAGACCGAGGATGCGCTTGAGGCGACATACTGGGAAAGCCTCGACCAGATGTTGGCGCGCATGGACATCGTTTCGGTGAACTGCCCCTCCACCCCGGCAACCTTCCATCTGCTTTCGGCGCGGCGGCTGGAACTGATGCAGCCCGGCGCCTTCATCGTCAACACGGCGCGCGGCGAGATCATCGATGAGGATGCCTTGATCCGCCTGATTTCATCGGGCAAGATTTCCGGCGCCGGTCTTGACGTGTTCGAGCACGAACCCGCGGTCAACAAGAAGCTGTTGAAACTCGCCAACCAGGGCAAGGTGGTCATCCTGCCGCATATGGGCTCGGCCACCATCGAGGGCCGCATCGACATGGGCGAGAAGGTGATCATCAACATCCGCGTTTTTGCCGATGGCGACCGTCCGCCGGATCGCGTACTGCCGTCGCTGATTTGACCGCCCGGCCCGACGGAGCGTCAATAGTTAAAATCCGAACGTCGCGGTTCAGTCCCGTTCAAACTCTTCCGGCTATCCTGGAACGATGTTGGGCGCATTGCTGAAATTGCGGGGCTTGTTGCGTGGCGACGACGGCAACTTCGTCGTCGCTTTTTCGCTCGCGATGGGCGTTCTGGCGATGGTTACCGCCGGCGCGCTCAGCGTTGGCGGGTCGATTTCATCGCGCGCGGACCTGCAGGCGGCAGCCGATGCAGCAGCGCTTGCGGCCGCGCAGGAACTGGCGCTCGCCAATGCCGAAGGCGAGACGATCAAGACCATCGCCGCAAACCCCGCGTCAGGCATGATCGATGCCGGACTTGGCGCAAAGGTCACCGTGACACTCGGCGACGACCCGCCTCCGCCCGACGATGGCATGGCAATGATGGCCATGGCCAAGTCCGCGCCCGACCCGTCCAAGCCCGTCTCCACTGTGACAGTGCGGATCAAGGCCGTTGCCAAATCGCGATTCGGCGATTTCCTGAAATCCTTCCCGACCGAGATCGAGGCAATCGCCACGGCGCGCATCGCGCCGGCTGGCAAGATTTGCGTGATCATCCTCGAGGAAACCGCACAGTTCGCGCTCGACATCGACTGGGTAGCGCGTCTGGAGGCGCCGACCTGCGCCGTCTATTCCAATTCGGTGCACAAATGGGGAATCGTCACCAAACTCGGCGCGCGGCTTTATTCCAGTTTCGTATGCACGGCCGGCGGTTATCTCGGCCTGCCGCAACACTATCTCAACAAGCCGGTGACCGACTGTCCGTCGACCGAAGACCCGCTGGCAGCACGCCCGGCGCCTTCTGTCGGGGGCTGCACGGGGGCAACCACCGCGATCACCCTCGACGCAGGCATGTGGTCGCTCAATCCGGGCGTTTACTGCAATGGCCTGACGATCAAGGGAACGGCCGATGTGCTGTTGAAGCCGGGCGTCTACATTTTCAAGGACGGGCCGCTCATCGTTGATGGCGCAGCGAAGCTTACCGGCGAAAATGCCGGTCTCTACTTCACCGGCACGAACGCCACGCTGACCTTCACGAAAGCAACCGAGATCAACCTGAAAGCGCCGACGAACGGGCCAATGGCCGGCATCCTGGTCTGGGAAGATCGCAAGCAGCCGCTGAGCCGCAAGTTCCTGATCATGAGCGACAAGGCGCGCGAACTGCTTGGCACAATCTATGTTTCGAGAAGCTATCTCGAGATCGACGCCGACGGTCCGGTGGCCGACAAGAGCGCCTATACAGCCATCGTCGCCCGGCGCATGAAACTGGTGCGCGGCCCCACGCTGGTGCTCAATTCCAATTATTCCAACACGAATGTGCCGGTGCCGGACGGTCTCGGCGAAGTCGGCGGAGATATCTCGCTGGTTCAGTGACGCGCTGTCGCGTGCGCAGGCGTCCGGTCCGATGCAGCAGCCAGGAACCGTGAAAGGCCGAAGACCGGGTCCCTACCGCTCCAGCCGCGGCGCGCCGGTTGTCGGGCCGACGCCCGCAGGAACCGGTACGGCAGTCGCGCCGTAATTGGTGTTCAGCACCAGGTCCGGTTTCTTGTCGAGCTTGACGCGCCGGGCGACGATGGCCGTGTAGGCGGAGCTTTCGGCGATCTTGTTGTTGGCGCCGACATAAAACGTGCCGCGCGGCAGGTAGATGGTGCCGAGCAGGTTCGACGCCTTCTTGCTTTCGATCTTGAAATCGATCTCGGCCGACGCGCGGTCCTGGAACATCAGCAAGCCGGCCATCGGGCCGCTGACCGGCGCTTCCAGATCGATCACGGCATTGGAACGGAAGCTGATCGTGGCGTTGGCGCCGGTGAAGTAAAGTCCGACGCCCTTGCCGGTGAAGGACGAGTTGGAATCGACGACAAGAGGCCCGTCCTTTATGACGTAAATTCCGGGATCGAGGGTGATATCGGCATTTGAACTGATGTCGATGCCGCCGCAATACACGCCCGGAGAAAGGGTACGGGTTTCATTCTTGATCGCCAGGCCCGTTTCCTTGCAAGCCGAAGAGACCAGTGGCGCCGGGCGGCTTGCCAACGGATCCTCCAATGGCGGGCAATCGGTGACGGGCGCCGTACTGAAACTGCCCGCCGAACCGGAATAGCCGCCCGCAGTGCAGACGAATTCGGTGGCAAGCATCGCTTTGCTGGCAACTGTCAGTCCGTTCGAATGTACGGAATTCGAATAGACTGCGCAATCGCCCGCCGTGACCGCCGACTGGTCTGCCATTTCCAGCGTGTTGCTGGCGCTGCCATCCAATGCGATCACGCAGACATTGCGCTGTCCGGTGGCGACAGCCGTCGCCTCGACACGGATCTGCGGATCCGCCTTGAAATAGCCGGCGACGAAATAGCCGAACTGGTTCTGCTCATAGGCGATCGTCACCTTGCGGTCGGTCTCGTTGATCGTCACGGCCGCGGTAATCTCGGCCTTCGACCCGGCATAGGCCAGCTTTGCCTGGGCCAGAAAACTGTCGGCAACAGCCTCGGCGCGCGTCTTGTCCCAGCCCTTCAGCCCCGCTTCCCGCGCCGCGGCCAGCGCAGCGCCATCGGCCAGTTGTTGCAGCCCCTTCTGGTGATTCAGGTAGGTAATGAAATCCAGCGTCCCGCCGATGACGCCGAGCAGGACCGGCGCGACAAGCGCGGTCGTCATGGCGAAATTGCCGGCGCGATTGCCGGCAAAACCCCTTGCTCTTTTGTGTCTTGCGTGGACGCGCATGGACACAAGCTTAGCGCAAAGGAGTTGCCAATCGTTAAACTGCTACCCCCGATTTTTCCCGTTGCCACGTTCGGCAAATTTCCTCAGGCGCTCAGCGCTCTCTCGTCTTCACGCATGAGGTCGGCAAAGCGGTCGCGCGGCATCGGCGCGCCGAAGAGGTAGCCCTGGAAGTAACGGACGCCGAGCTTGCGCAGCCGCGCCAACTGCGCCTCGGTTTCCACGCCTTCCGCGATAACGAACATGTCGAGTTCTGCGCCAATCTGCACAGCAAGTTCGACGAAGCGCGCGGCGAGCGCATCCTCGCCTACCTTGATCGCGATCGAACGGTCGATCTTGACCTCGGAGAACGGCCCGACGCGCAGCATTTCGTAATTGGCGCTGCCGGCGCCGTAATCGTCGAGCGATACGTGGAAGCGCGCCATGCGCAGGCGCGTCAGCGCCTCGACCAACCGCCCCATGTCGCGCGGCAGGGCCGATTCGGTCAGTTCGAGGCAGACAGATTCCGGCGTGATGCCAAGCGCGGTCACGCGCTCCTTCAGCATTTCGCTGAAGCCCGGCGCCTCGAACACATGCGCATCGACATTGACTGCAACGCGCGTCGTCAGACCGAGCATGCGCCATGCGAGCATGTCGGCGAAAACCCGGTCTGCGATCTCGATCGTCAATGCGTCCAGATCGCCGCGGGCGCGCGCTTCCTCAAACAGCGTACCCGGCGGCACTTCCGCGCCGTCGCTCATCACGATACGCGTCAGCGCCTCGGCGCCGAACAAGCGCGACGTGACGGCATCGAACTGTGGCTGATACCATGGCGTGATCGATTGCGGCTTGGCGCGCAGCTGACGCTTCTCACGTTCCGCGCGCTCCCGCGCCGCGCGCTCCTGCGCCGCTGAAAGGAGCACGTTGCGCACATCGTCCGGCTTGAGCGGCTTTTTCAGCGATCCGGCGACGTGAATGCCAAGCATGCCGGCAAGATGCCTTGCGGAATTGAGGATGGCGCTCGATTCACCGCTGGCCAGCACCACCTCGCCGCGGAAGTGCAGGGCTGACAATTGCCGCAGGAAGCCCAACCCGTCGAGATTGGGCATGTTGAGATCAAGAAAAACGGTTCCCTCGCGCAGATCGGCGTTTTCGAAGGCGGCGATGCCCTCCTGGCCATCACGCGCCGTGAATACGCGCGTGCAGCCGATGGCGGTGACCACGCTGCGGGCGATGGCAAGGAAAATCGGATCGTCGTCGACAACGAGTATGGGCTGGCAGTCTGACAAAACACGAAACCCCGGTTGAAGGCAGAAAACCAGAAAACTTTCACCAAAGAATTACCTCGCAAATGACGTTGCGGAAAATGCCTGTGACCAAGGGTTAACCATTCACCGCTAGTGAGGAAATCTGGTCCACCACCGAACGCGAACCATGCTGGATAATGCAAGACGACGCTCCCTTGGCCTTCGCCTGACGGTCTTCACCGGCGCAGCGGTGATCGGTTCGATCCTCGCCATCGTCGGCTACTTCATGGCGCAGGACTTCCGGCGTGTGGCCATGGCCGAGCGCTCCCGGCTTGAAAGCACCGCAACTGCATTTGCCGCGCTGATCGCCGAGCCCGTAGCCAATGGCGACCGCGCGCGCATCCTGGAAGTCCTGCGCGGCATCGCCGATCTCGACAACGCCCGCTTCGTTGCGG